>NZ_JBQCUY010000002.1:0-340603 GCF_051962805.1 Neisseria sp. P0008.S002
ATGGGGTAACAATCGGGTGGAAAGGGAGAAGCGGATAAAGAAAAAGGACGTGCTCAGGCACGTCCTTTCGGGAGAGGATAATTTAATTGTTCCTGCTAACACAACCAACCTCAGTTAGCTAAGTAAGGAGATGAAATATTTAGTCTTGTTAGATTGGCACACTATCAATTTTCAGACGGCCCTTTGTTATAATCCTCTCTTTCCCTGAACATAAAACAGGCCATCTTATGGAAGTCATCCAATATCCCAATTCTCCGTTTAAACTCCATCAGCTATTTCCGCCCGCAGGCGACCAGCCCACCGCCATTGCCGGCCTGCTCGAAGGACTTTCAGACGGCCTTGCCTACCAAACCCTTCTCGGCGTAACCGGTTCGGGCAAAACCTACACCATGGCGAACGTAATTGCGCAAAGCGGCCGCCCCGCCATCATCATGGCGCACAACAAAACCCTTGCCGCCCAGCTTTATGCCGAAATGCGCGAGTTTTTCCCCGAAAACGCGGTGGAATATTTCGTCTCCTACTACGACTATTACCAACCCGAAGCCTATGTGCCCAGCCGCGACTTGTTCATCGAAAAAGACAGCGCGATCAACGAACACATCGAGCAAATGCGCCTTTCCGCTACCAAAAACCTGATGACGCGCAACGACGTGATTATCGTCGCCACCGTATCCGCCATTTACGGTATCGGCGACCCGACCGAATATCAACAAATGGTGTTGTCCGTCAAAGAAGGCGACACCATCGAGCAGCGCGACATCATCGCCACGCTCGTTTCCATGCAGTACGAACGCGGCGATTTGGATTTCAAACGCGGCAGCTTCCGTGTGCGCGGCGACGTGATTGACGTGTACCCCGCCGAAAGCTCCGAAAACGCCTTGCGCATCAGCCTGTTCGACGACGAAATCGACCGCCTCGATATGTTCGACCCACTTTCTGGTAGTCTTATTCAACGCGTCGGCCGCTACACCGTCTTCCCGTCCAGCCACTACGTTACCCCGCGCGACACCGTCTTGCGCGCCTGCGAGTCTATCAAAGAAGAACTGCGCGAACGCATCGAATTTTTCGCCAGCGAACAACGCCCCGTCGAACAACAACGCATCGAGCAGCGCACCCGTTTCGACCTCGAAATGCTCTACGAAATGGGCTTCTGCAAAGGCATCGAAAACTACTCCCGCCACTTCTCCGGCAAAAAAGAAGGCGAACCGCCGCCCACGCTGATGGACTACCTGCCCGACAACGCCATCATGTTCATCGACGAAAGCCACGTTACCGTAACCCAAATCGGCGGCATGTACAAAGGCGACGCATCGCGCAAGCAAAACCTCGTCGACTACGGCTTCCGCCTGCCTTCCGCCCGCGACAACCGACCGCTCAAATTCCACGAATTTGAAAAAGTCATGCCGCAAACCGTCTTCGTCTCCGCTACCCCTGCCAAATACGAAGAAGAACACGCTGGACAAGTGGTCGAACAAGTCGTCCGCCCCACAGGGCTGGTCGATCCCCAAATCATCATCCGCCCCGTCGCCACCCAAGTCGATGACTTAATGAGCGAAATCAACGACCGTATCCAAAAAGGCGAACGCGTTCTCGTTACCACCCTCACCAAACGCATGGCGGAGCAACTCACCGACTATTACAGCGAACTCGGCATCAAAGTGCGCTACCTGCACAGCGACATCGACACCGTAGAGCGCGTTGAAATCATTAGAGATTTGCGGCTTGGACTGTTTGACGTACTGGTCGGCATCAACCTCTTGCGCGAAGGCCTCGACATCCCCGAAGTCTCCCTCGTCGCCATCCTCGACGCCGACAAAGAAGGTTTTCTGCGCTCCCACCGCAGCCTGATTCAAACCATAGGCCGCGCTGCGCGCAACGTGAACGGCGTTGCCATCCTGTACGCCGATAAAATTACCGACTCCATAAAAGCCGCCATCGACGAAACCGAACGCCGCCGCGAAAAACAAATTAAATTCAACGAAGAACACGGTATCGTGCCGCAGCAGATTAAAAAACAGGTCAAAGACATCATCGACGGCGTGTACCACGAAGAAGACAGCGGCAAAGGCCGTCTGAAAGGCAAAAACAAGGTTAAAGTCGGCGAAATCCACAATGAAGAAGATGCCTTGAAAGAAATTGCCAAACTGGAAAAAGCCATGCAGCAGGCGGCTCGGGATTTACAGTTTGAAGAGGCTGCTGTGTTGAGAGATAGGATTCGAGGGATTAAGGAAGGGTTGTTGTTTGGGGCAGAATAATTTTTAAATTTCAGAGACCATGATATGGAAGAGAAACTTACAGATTTAATTCTTAGTAACATTGAAAAAGGTAATTATGGATTCATTATAGTAATAATTTTTACTATGGTATTGGCTATTATCATTTTTAGATTCAGAGGAGTATTAGAATACTTATCAGAAAGACGAAATTTTCGTAGAAAATTTTTAGAAGAGGTTATAGCCAATACAAAACATAAATCTAATGTGAGGTATTTCTTAGAAAACGAACTCATTAGGGAATATTTTGCTCGAATATTCAAATTTAATGCAGAAGTTATTATTATAGAAAAAATAATAGATTTTCATAAATTTTTAAATGGTGAATTTACGTTTAATCAACTTGTTAAAAGTTATAGGTATATGAGAATGAATGATGGAAAACTTACAATTCATATTTCCTGGCTTGATTGGCTTGTAGATGCATTTACATATTATATACTCGCATTTATTTTATTTTGTCTAGGAGTATATTCATATATTCTTGGCTTTAAACACGATAATTGGAAAATTTTATTATATATTTTATGTGCATTTTTTAATATTTTATTGAGTTTAATAATATATTTTCAATCAATCCCTTATAAAAATGCAAAGAAATTAAAATTAAGATTAGAAGCCTTTCAAAAACAAACCGTAGCAAACCGTAGCCTACATGACTAACCGCATGCGTGGATACGCCACACACACTACCTGAGGATAGCACAAACTTTAAATCTGAGGTGTAGGGTGTGTGTGGTATGCACGCATTCTTTGCCGTTCAAACCATTGGTTCAAACTTTCAGACGACCTCAAACGTCGTCTGAAAATCTCTTAGTGCAAAGGTCGTCTGAAAACCGTGAATCCGTTTTCAAACGACCTTTGTTTCATTTCAGGCAACGAATATAATAACGCATAGGCTGATTCCCGCCAGTTGATTCAAAGCCCAACGATAATCCATTTAAAAAAAGAATCCGACCATCATGACCTATCCGCAAGCCCTGCAACAACTTCAATATTGGCTCGCAAACAGCCAAGTATCTCACGCCAACCATCTGAATTTTAATGTACATCCCCTTTCAACTGATGAATTGCAGGCGATACGCGGATATACGCAGAACAAGCTGCCTGAAAGCTATTATTTATTTTTACAGCAATGTGGCGCGGGGGATTTTTTCTATTCGTGGCACACCAGCATGATCGATCAAACCGTATCGCAAACGCCCAAAATAGAAATCTACAATCTCGTCCAACTGCAAGAACAAAATCTCTATTACCAACAACTATTGCGCGAAGAACTTGACGACCTGCCGCCTGACGAACACCCCGACATAGGCGAAATCTTTATCATCGGAGCGCATCACAGCATGGGAGATTGGTTCGGCTTCGACCTGTCCCGCACCGAACCCAACTTCGATATTTTTATCCACGATGCCGCCGATCCCGCCACCTATGCCGAAGAGGCCCAATGGCGACAGTTTGAAGATTGGATCATCCGTTGCGTGGAAAGTAGGGGAGAAGATACGCTTTAAATGGTGGCATAAGTAAAACACAGTGAGGTAAAGTGGGTACTCATTAGCCATGTATTTCTGCTAACCATGCTTGAGTGGCTACGCCAAACAATAAGGCCGTCTGAAAACCATTTAAAGTTTTCAGACGGCCTTATTGTTTATATTGCTTTAAAATCTAACAGTCAAACTCGGCAATTACCGGTGCGTGGTCGCTGGGACGTTCTTGGGCTCGGGTTTCTAGGTCGACGGTGACGTCGGTAAGGGTGGCGGCGAGTTCGGGGCTGCTGAGGATGTGGTCGATACGCAGGCCGAGTTTGCGTTGGAACATGGCGCCGCGGTAGTCAAACCATGTGTAGAACGCGCCTTCGGGGTGGATTTTGCGCAGGCTGTCGGTCAGGCCGAGGTCGAGCAGGTTTTTAAACCATTGTCTTTCGATGGAGGAGCAATGGATTTTTTCGTGCCATTTTTCGGGGTCGTAGCAGTCGGCATCGGCCGGGGCGATGTTGAAGTCGCCGAGCAGGACGAGTTTGGGGTGAACGGCCATTTCTGCGCGGACGAACTCGGTCAATGCGGCAAACCATTGTTCTTTGTATTGGAATTTTGGGCTGTCCAGGGCTTCGCCGTTGACGCAATAGACGTTGATGATGCGCACGCCGTTGATGGTGGCGGCGATGACGCGGCGTTGTGGGTCATTGGGGAGGGCGGGCAGACCGCAATGTACGTCTTGCGGTTCGTGGCGGCTGATGATGGCGACGCCGTTGTAGGTTTTTTGGCCGCTCCAGACGCAGTGCCAGCCCATCATTTGCAGGGCGGCTGCCGGGAATTTGTCTTGGTCGAGTTTGAGTTCTTGTAATGCGAGTATGTCTGCTTGGTGGTCGGCCAGCCAGTTTTGTACTTGGGGCAGGCGGACGTTGAGGGAATTGACGTTCCAAGTGGCGATTTTCATGATGTTTCCGTGTGTGCTGTTGGGTGGGAAGGCGGCGGATTGCGCCTGTGGGAATGGGCGGTATTGTATAGCGGATTGGTTTATTTTTCGATATGGGCTGAAAGTGGCAGGCCGTCTGAAAGCTGATGTTTCAGACGGCCTTGATGTTGTGATATGGAATAATTTGTTTATGCTGCTGGGTCTTTGAGCGTGCGCAGGGTATTGAGGATGGTGGTGGCTTCTTCGGAGATGATGCGGTATTCGATGATGCGGTGGTAGCGCGTGAAATCGATGATGCCTTCGGTGCGCAGGCGTGCGAGGTGGTTGGCGATGCCGGTTGGGGAGGAGTCGAGTGCTTGTGCCAGTTCGGTAATGCTGCGGTCGCCGTCAAGCAGTAGAAAAAGAATGGCCATACGTTCGGGGTTGGCAATCAGTTTGAGAATGGTAGAGAGACGCTTGATTTCCATATTATTGTTCCTTTTGTCTGTTATATGAATGCTTGATTTAGGTTAAATTTGGATGATTGTAGTTTTTATTAAGATTAACCTTATAATTCAAACTCTTACCTTGCAGTGTACACGGTTTTGTAAAATTTGAGGGCATTGTTTTGCAATTTTTTTGTTCATTTTCGATATTTTGCTTCGGTTGCGAAAATGGATTGAAAAGAGACAAAAAGGCCGTCTGAAATGTTCCGTTGCAGATGATTTTGCTGACGGATGTTTCAGACGGCCTTTGATTTGGCTTTAAGTTGTTTTTTCTTTTATGTTTGTGTTGAATCAGCCGATTGATTGTTTTTAAACAAACAACTAGGTTTTATGATTCTATGCTTAGGACTACACGCCAAGGGCTTGTCAGACGCTTGGACGTGTTGTCGAAATGCGACTACTTTTTCTTCCAGCCTGCGGTCATGGCGAAGGTAATGGGGTCGTAGTATTTCGGCAGCTTGGACGGAATGCCTACATCGTTACGGTACACGACGCGGTAGCGGTCGGCGAACCAGTTTGGAACGATGGTGTATTGGTGGCGGATCAGTCGGTCGAGCGCGCGCGAGGTGGTTTGCAGCTCTTGGCGGTTGGTAAAGCTGTTGAAATGGGTCAGCAGTTTTTCGACCGCGGGATGGCAGACGCCGGACAGGTTGCGGCTGCCTTCGGTTTTGGCGGCGGCGCAGCTGAAGTAGTCGTATTGCTCGTTGCCGGGGCTTTCGCTGTTGCCGTAGTAGCCGGTGGTTACGTCAAAATCGAAGTCGTTCATGCGTTTTTGGTACACGGCGGAATCGGCGGTGCGCACGTTCATGGTAATGCCGATTTTGGCGAGGTCGCGCTGCCATTTGGCGGTAATGCGTTCGTAGTTTTTGCTGGGGGCGAGGAATTCAAAGGTCAGCGGTTTGCCTTGTTTGTCGACTGCTTTGCCGTTTTTGTATTGGTAGCCGCCTTTTTCAAGCAGGGCGCGTGCTTTGAGCAGGTTCGGGCGCACGCCCAGTTTGGGGTCGGTAACCGGCGGCATAGGGACGTCTTGATCCAATACGCCATCGGGCAGCTTGGTGCCCAATGATTTGAGCAATGCGGTTTCTGCACGGTCGGGCTTGCCAGTTGCGGCCATGGTGCTGTTGGTGAAGAAGCTGTCGGTGCGGCGGTATGCGCCGTAGAAGATGCGGCTGTTGACGCTTTCGTAGTCGAAGCTTTCAATCAAGGCGCGGCGGACGTAAATATTGTCCAAGGGCTTGTGGCGCATATTGATGACGAAGCCTTGCATGCCTGCGGTGCTGTTTTGCAGCCATTCGTGTTTGGACAGGTTGCGTTTTTTGAGGACTTCGTCGGAGTAGGCGCGCGCCCAGTTGCGGGCGACGTTTTCTTGTACAAAGTCATATTGGCCGCCTTTTAACCCTTCAATGCGGACAACTTCGTCTTTGACGTATTTGATGAGGATGTGGTCGTAATTGTAGCGGCCTTTGCGCACGGGCAGGTTTTGCGCCCAGTAGTTTTTGTCGCGGACAAACTCGCTGATGCGGCCGTTTTCAGCTTTGGCAAAACGGTAGGGGCCGGAGCCGATGGGCAGGCTGTTGGGCGCGGCGGCCAGGCCTTTTGGATAGCTTTTATGCGAGAAGACGGGCAGGCTGCCGAGAATCATGTGCAATTCTGAGTTACGCTGCTTGAAGCGGAATACGACGGTGCGGTCGTTGGGCGTTTCTACTTTGGCTACGTCGCTCCAGTAGAAGTGGTACATGGGGGCGGCGGCTTTGTCTTTGGTCAGGATGTTAAATGAAGCGGCAACGTCTTTGGCCAAAACGGGGTCGCCGTTGTGGAATTTGGCTTTGGGGTTGATTTTGAAGGTAACGGAAAGACCGTCCGGCGCCAGGGCGATGTCTTCGGCAATCAGGCCGTAAACGGCGTAAGGTTCGTCCATGCTTTGCTCGGTCAGGGTGTCGAGCGTCAGCATGCTGATGCCGTATTCGTGGTTGCCTTTGAGGGTAAAGGGGTTGAGCGTGTCAAAAGCACCGAGGAAAGGCGTGGTAAACGTGCCGCCTTTGGGGGCGTTGGGATTGACGTATTCGAAAGCGGTGAAGTTGGCCGGATATTTGGGTGGTTGGCCAAGGCCTACGCCGTGGGCGGCGAAGGCGGCAGATGGAATCAAACCGAGCAGCGAGAGTAGGGCTGGTGTTTTCATCTATTTTTCCTTGTAGGTCGAATGTAGTATTCAGTAGTGTGCCGATTATAGCAAAGGCCGCCTGAAACTTGATATTTTTGGTTTCAGACGGCGTCACGTTTAAGAGGATTGTTTTTTCGTATGGGCGCCGAACTCGGCCAGCGTCATGTTCAAGGTTTCCAAGCAGGGCTGCATGATGTGGTCAACCGTTTGATTGACCTTGTCTTTGTTGAGCGTTTGCGGGCGGTAGACAAAGAGTTTGAACAGCTCGGCCAAGTCGATGGACTCCGCCCCCATTTTCAAGACCCAACCCTGACGGCCGAAATAGACATAGCCGTGTCGCGCCAGTTTTTCTAAAAGCTCGCCCAATTCGTCGAAGCCCATATTGATATGCCGTCTGAACTCCTGCACCGGCAACGCCTTACCGCTTTGTTGGGCAGAATCGAGCAGCAGCAGGATTTTCAATACATCGTCAAAGCGGCCGCGCGCATCCAGACTGCGGCGGAACGCTTCGCCGCGCCAGTAGGACAGGGACGAGGTCAAAACCGCGCCGCCCAATACCAGCGTCCATAACAGGTTGAGCCACAACAGGAAAAAAGGTACCGCGGCAAATGCGCCGTAAATCGATTTGTAGCCGTCAAAGTTGCCCATGTACCAAGCGAACAAAAAGCGTGCCGTTTCCAAGCAAAACGCCGTTACGGCCGCGCCGACCAAAGCATGGCTTGCCGGCACGAAACGGTTGGGCACAAAGCGGTATAAGCCCCACAGCAGCATCGTAATAAATGAAACCGCAGTGATAATTCTCAGCCATTCTGATCCGCCTACCACTTGCACCTGACCGATCACGACCGACAAGCCCACGCCCAAAGATAAAGGCCCAAACGTCAGCAACGCCCAATACACTAAAAACTGCATCATCCAAGGCCGTTGCGAATTGACGCGCCAAATCCGGTTGAACGCATTGTCTATGGTCCGAATCAGCATCAGCGAGGTTACGACCAACATCACACTACCGATGGCCGTCAGCTTGGTGGCCTTATCGCGGAACGCATTGATGTAGTCAAACACCATATCCGCGCCCTGCGGCACAATGGTGCGGTTGATAAAAGAGACAAATTCCCCCGACCATTGGTCGAAAACGGGGAAGGCCGAAGCGATGACGACCATCACCGTCAACACGGGCACCAAAGCCAAAAGTGTCGTAAACGTCATGTTTGCCGCTACCTGCGGCACACGCTCGTCATCAAAACGGCGCACGACAAACCAAGCGAACGCTACGCCTTTACTCTTTAAAAAACCTTGCCACCATTGCGAAAACGGCATAACCTTTTCCCACTTTTAAATTGAAATTTCTTCTTTTCAGACGGCCCGAGTATTTAAAAGGCCGTCTGAAACCTGACAGCATTGTAACGGAAACCCCAAATGAACCCAAATCCTCTGAAAATCCTCGTCCTCTTTTATTCCCAAAATGGCAGCACGCGCAACCTTGCCCGCCAAATCGCACGCGGTATCGAAAGCGTGGACGGTTGCGAAGCCGTGTTGCGTACTGTTCCCAAAGTTTCCACCGTTTGCGAAGCCGTTGAAAAAGCCATTCCAGACGAAGGCGCGCCATACGCGACTGCCGACGACCTCAAAAATTGCGCCGGCCTTGCGCTCGGCAGCCCAACACGTTTCGGCAATATGGCCGCCGCAATGAAATACTTTATCGACGGCACCATTCCCCTTTGGCTCGGCGCAGAACTCGTCGGCAAGCCTGCCACCGTATTCACCAGCACATCTTCGCTGCACGGCGGCCAAGAAAGCACCTTGCTGACCATGATGCTGCCCCTGTTGCACCACGGCATGGTCATCAGCGGCATTCCATATACCGAGTCCGCGCTCAGCAATACCCAAAGCGGCGGCACGCCTTACGGCGCAAGCCATGTTTCCGGCCATGACAGCAAGCCGGCATTGACTGCCGAAGAAAACGATATTGCCTTTGCGCAAGGTAAACGTTTGGCAGAATTGGCACGAAAATTGGCAGACTGATTACCTTGTAATAAAAAGATTAAGGCCGTCTGAAAACCTGATGATACGGGTTTTCAGACGGCCTTTTTAGTTAATTAGGACTAGTTTGAAAATAAATATTTTGAATTAAACGAACTACTTAGAAAATAGTGATTAGAACATAGTTTCATCGGACTACATCTTTTTGATAGAATCTGCGACCAAATTGTAAAGATAAGCTAATTGGAGAGGCTATGTCACTACCTGTATTTCCCTATGGCAAATTAAGCTTTGCCGTCAGTCTGGCGCTGTGTTCGGCGTATTCTTTCGCGACCGAAGTAGAAAATACCCAGCCGCAAGAACGTGTCGATTTACCGACAGTTACCGTCCAAGGTGTCGGAAAACAGACTACTTCCAACTACACCATTCCCGCTTCCTCTGCCGCGACAGGCATCCGCCTGACCCAGCGCGAAACGCCGCAGTCCTTGTCTGTCGTTACCGAAAAACAAATGGACGACCAAGGTTTGGATACCTTGCAGGACGTGTTGAAACAAACGCCGGGCGTGTTTCACAGCAAAATGGGTAACAACGTCTCCGGCCACAGCCAGTTTATTTCGCGCAGTCAGGCGATTGACAGCATTTCCGTAGACGGCGCGCCCAAATTCCTTTACGACGGTAAAGCCATCCGCCGCGGCACCAACAATCTGGACAGCACATTGTACGAACAAGTCGTCGTCGTACGTGGCGCAAGCGGTTTGTCCAACGGCGGTATGGGCGAGCCGGGCGGTACGGTTGCGTTGGAACGCAAAAAACCGACTGCCAAACCTGCCGTCAGCGTAGAAGCCGGAGTCGGTTCGTGGAACCATTACCGCTTCGTCCTTGATGCCAATCAGCCTTTGAATGCAGACAATACCTTGCGCGGCCGCGCTATTTTGGTCAGCGACCATGGCGGCGATTACCTGCCGAACACTTCGCGCCACAATCACACTTTCTACGGCACTTTGTCTTACGATATCACGCCGCAAACCCAATGGCGCCTCGGTACGGAAATACATCGTTTCCGCAATACCGGCAGCTCGCGTTTCAGCTACCTGACCGCAGCAGGTTCGCGCCGTACTGGATTCATACCGTTTGAGTCTTCGCCGCGCAGCAATTCTTCCGCGCGCTGGGCATACGGCAAAGACACCAGTGCCGAAGTATTCACTTCCCTCAGCCATGAGTTTGACAACGGCTGGAAACTGACAGGCGATTACAGCCATGTTTCGGGTAAAAACGACATCGTTTCAGGCATTGCCGGTACATTTGAAATCAATCCCGATTACTCTGCACTTTTCACTTCAGACCGCGACCGCAGCAAATACCGCGATCAGAATTTTGCGCTGGCCTTGGACGGCCATTATCCGGCGTTGGGCCGTTCGCATGAGTTCAATGCGGGCATCAGCTATCAGGACAACAAAGAAAACCTTTCTTTCTACGAAGAAGGCGAGTCGATGATTCCCGATTTGCGTAAATTTGACGGCAACATCGCCAAACCCGATATGCCATATCTGCGCGATGGTTTTTCACGCATGAAAAACCTGTCGGTTTACGGCTCGACCCGTTTCAAACTGACCGACAAGCTCGCCTTTATCGGCGGCAGCCGTTTTGTGGATTGGCGTTACCGTTACAGCACCAGCCGTAACAAATTCGTACACAGCAGCCACAAACAAAATGTTTTCATTCCTTATTTGGGCGTAACCTACGACATCGGCGACAATTTGACCGCCTATGCGTCTTACACCACCATTTTCCGTCCGCAAGTGCGTTATCTGACCAAAGACGGCGCGGCGCTCAAACCACAACGCGGCAAAACCTACGAGACTGGTTTGAAAGCGTCATGGTTTGAAGGCCGTCTGAATGCTTCCGCCTCCGTCTTTATGAACAAACGCGACCATTTGGGCGTTGTCGCAGGCAAATTCGCGAATGGCGAGGAATACTACCGTGCAGCCGACAACACCACAACAAAAGGCGTGGAGCTCTCTGTCGGCGGCCGCCTGAGCGATAAATGGCTGTTGAATGCGTCTTATGCACGTTCTAAAATCAAAGACAGCGAAGGGGTTCAACTGCATCCGTCTTATCCGGTTCATTTGTTCAAACTCTTTACCACGTATGACGTGACCGACCGTTTGAACGTAGGTGCCAACGTCAACTGGCAAAGCCGCAGCCACACGCTGGATGAATATCCTGAAGACATCAATCCGGCTGCCGCGGCCGCGTTGACCCAACGTCCGTATGCAACGCTGGACTTGACCGGTCATTACAAAATCGGCAAATCCACCCGCATCAGTTTGGACTTTGAAAACGTCTTTAACAAACGCTATCGCACCATGCCGGATATTCACGTTTACGGCACGCCGCGTAGTGTGACTGCAACGGTTAAACACACGTTTTAATTGAAAAGAAAAGTAGGAGAGACCGTCTGAAAACCTGAATGATCGGGTTTTTAGACGGCCTGAATATTTTCTAACATATTGTTTTTACGTCGAACCTGACTAAAAATTGCTCGGGATATTGAGCAAAGAAATCAAAATGACAGACGCAAAAAAGACCGGAACATATCCGGTCTTTTTAATGGTTTCGCACTTATGCTTTGTAACTTTTCGCTTCGGCAAGCAGTGCCAGCAATTCTTCAGTCGTATCCCAACCGATGCAGGCATCTGTAATACTTTGACCGTAAACCTCTGGCTTGTCCTGACGGCCTTCAACCAAGTGGCTTTCTACCATCACGCCCATGATGTTTTCTTCACCGGCTTTCAGCTGCTCCGCAACATCGCGTGCTACATCCATTTGTTTGCGGAAGTCTTTACGGCTGTTGGCATGGCTGCAGTCCACCATCAGTTTGCTGCTCACGCCGGCTTTTTGAAGCTGCGCAACAGCGTCTTTAACGTGTTCTGCGCTGTAATTAGGCTCTTTACCGCCGCGCAAAATCGCATGGCAGTCAGGGTTGCCGCTGGTGTGGACAATCGCGGAATGACCGGCTTTGGTTACAGACAAGAAGTGGTGTGGATGATTGGCGGCGCCGATGGCGTCAATGGCAATTTTCAGATTGCCGTCCGTACCGTTTTTAAAACCGACAGGGCAGGAGAGGCCGCTGGCCAATTCGCGGTGTACCTGGCTTTCAGTCGTACGCGCACCAATCGCGCCCCAAGAAATCAGGTCGGCGTAGTATTGCGGCGTAATCATGTCCAAGAATTCAGTCGAAGCAGGCATGCCCATTTCGTTCAAAGTCAGCAACAACTGACGCGCTTGGCGCAGGCCGTAGTTGATGTCAAACGTACCGTCCAAGTGAGGATCGTTAATCAGGCCTTTCCAGCCAACGGTTGTACGCGGTTTCTCAAAATACACGCGCATCACAATCAGCAGCTCTTTCTCATATTTTTTGCGCAAGGGCAGCAATTTTTGCGCATATTCTACCGCCGCCTTAGTATCGTGAATCGAGCATGGGCCGATGATGACCAGCAAACGGTTGTCGCGGCCGTGAACCAAATCCGAAATCTCATGACGTGTTTTATAAACCAAATTGGCAACGTGAGGCGTAACAGGCAGCTCATACAAATGCGCGATTGGAGGAAGTAACTCTTTGACTTCTTTAATTTTAATATCGTCAGTAGGGTGGTGTTGGGACATGATGAACTCTCTTGTTTATTTTTGATACAGGTTACAGGTTTTAGCAGAATTAAACAAGGCTTAGTTTTTTGTTTTAGCAATTTTATTCTAAAATTTCTTTATTTTAATTATTTTATAGAATTTAAAATCAGTTTGTTTATAAAAATTAATATTTAATGCTATTTAAGAATTTTATTTATATAATAAAGGGTTTTGGGGTTTTATCAAAATACAGGCCGTCTGAAAATGTTCAGACGGCCTGAAGTCTTACATAGACCAAAAATTGAGAAGCGTGAAGGCTATCGATATTGTTCCAGCAAGGGCGAAGAGAAAGGAGTCCAATACACGCCTTTAAGGCCGCTTTCAACCAATTTGTCATTCAACCAAGTGTTACAAGTATTGAATAAATGATAGCGCCCTTTGGCTTCGTAAAAAGCATCGTTAGATTGATGATGAATTCCTTTTAGCAAGATGGGGTGCCCATTTTTTTGTTGAAAACCGGCCAAGAGCGATTTTGTTAAATTCCTGTATTGCTCAGGCGTGACCAAAAATTTGACGACGTGGCTATTTTCTCGTGGTTCAAAAGGATAATAAGTAACATGAATCAGCGTACGGTTCAGCCCGCTTAATGCACCTAAAGCATTGGAGAAAGTCAAATCTTTCCACTCAGGCGTGTATAAATAAAAATTGCGTTCCCCCCAGCCTAAACCGATATGCGTTATTTGAGGATTAGTAGAAAGCGTGTCTTTTGGATTGACGACATTCGACCAATCAAAAATATCATTCTTCAGCGGCATGACTACATCAGTATGCACGCCGTTACTGACTAGAAATAACGTAATGTCTCCTTTTGGCTGCTCTTCATTAAGCGGCAATGAAGCCATCATCCAAGCAGACAAAAAATACAATAGGGCAAAAATAGGGATGATCAGCACTATTTTGCCGATTTTTTTGAGGATGTGAAGGAAGGAGCGCATTCGTTTTTTAAAAGTAATTGAGTTTGAAGGTGTGTATTTTCCATTAAATTTGTACTTTTTTCATTAGAAATGAATAGATGGTATCTTGCGACTAATGATAAAAATGGTTGTTTAATTTAAATAAAAGAAAGGCCGTCTGAAATGTTCAGACGGCCTTTCTTTAATTAAAACGGGATACTAAATCTCATCTCAATCTATGTTGCGAATGCTTATTTTGTAGAGCTGCTGACTTGTTTCATCCAGGCAAACAGTTCGTCTAAGTCATAATCGCCGCTGTGGCCGACATCCCAAGGTAGGGCGTAGTCGACGGTTTGGCCGTTGTTTTGCAGTTTGGCGGCTAAGATGGCGGAGACTGCCAGTGAGGTGTCGCGGTCGTTAGTGCCGACGCGGATTCGCCAGTTTTGCGGCAGGTTTACGCCTGGTTTGCCGATGTAGTTGAGCGGATTCATGATTTTGATGGTTTCTTCATCCGCGATTTCGGCGTTAGCGGCGGTGTTGTGTTGCATGGAGAACGCGGTGAAGTGGCGTTTGTCGACGGTATTGGTGCCGAAGAGTTGGTTTTCGCCTGTGCTTAAATCTACGCCGTCAAAGGCGGGCGGTGTTTTTTGGCGGCCGGCGGCTTTGGCGTAGGCATCGAAATCGACGGAGACGACTTTGCCTTTGCGGACGGTCAGCCAAGTGCGGTCGCTCAGGTCTTTGCCTGCATCAAGTTGGGCTTGTGCGGATTTGGCAATTAAACCGGCAATATGGTTTTTAAAGCTGCCGTTGCCTTGGGCGTCCAGTGTCAGGGGTTTGCCTTCGGGGGATTTCAGGTTCAGGCTGTTGAGGTATGCGGGGTATAGGGGTTTGAGGAGGTCGGACAGTTTTTTCTCGTCATCGGTCAGCGTGCCGGCGACCAGCTCGCGTTTGACGCGGTAGTCGAGCATGGAAATGTTCATTTTTTTGTAGTCGTTGATACCGTTGAACTGCCATTCGTAAGCCATATCGGCATGGTCCAAATCGGTAATCGGGCAGTAGGAGGATACGGCGAAAACTTTGTCGCTGCCGTCTGCCGCACCTAAGGCTTTGAGGTGGTTTTCGTAATCTTTTTGGTCGGCTGTTGCGCCTAAGAGGGTGGACATCGCGCCACCTGCGCTTGTGCCGTTGGAAATAATTTTTTCGGCATCGCCGGGCATAACTTTGTCGTTGGCTTTAAGGTAACGGACGGCGGCTTTCAAATCAACGATGGCGGCAGGTGCTTTGCCGGTGGGTTCTGTCCGGCCGCGTGCGCCAGGGGATGCGACGACGTAGCCTTTGGAGAGGGCAACCAGGGCGGCGTTAGGCGATTTTTGGCCGTCTTCAGGCTCGCCGCGTTTGCCTTCTAAAGCGGGTTTGCCCGGTTCGGCAGGCATATATCCGCCGATTTGGTTGGGCAGGAAAATCGGTGCGGTTTCGGCGTTGAAACCGTCTATCTTGCCGCCGTTGTAATAGGCTTCGGGTACATAAATATTGATGATTTCGTAACGGGTATCGACAGGATTGCGGACGTAAACCACGCCTTCGTAAGCGCGGAATTTGATGGCTTGACCGTTCACTTCGATGCTTTGTTCGGTGTATTTTTGTTTGGAGAAGTCTAGGTCGTAGGTGTCTGTGGTTTTGACGGAAGCGCAGGCGCTCAATCCCAGCGCGACAGAAACGGATAAGAGGGTTTTGTTTAGGGCGTTCATCATCATACTTTCTGAAGAGGTAAGCGGATATGATAACGAATACTTAGGCCGTCTGAAACGCCAAGTCGGGTTTCAGACGGCCTGATTTTTTTGTAGCGTTATGTAGTGTTGTACGTTACGTTGTAAAGTAATATTGGCTTAAATCTCATCTATTTGATAAATATGAATTTAATAAGACATTATGCCTTAAAAAATCTATTTATCCGGTATCTGTAAAAGTTTGAATCTGTCTTGTAAATCAGTAAGCAGGTGTGGCGGTATTTATGCTTGATTCGCGGATTCAACGTACTTGTCAGAACGTTTTGCTCAATTCGACAAACATTTTGGTTTTGCCGTATTCGTAGAACTTGTCGTTGCTCCATGTTTTGTTGTGGGCAATGGTCAGGCGCGGGGTGATGCCTTTGAAATGGAGGGCGCGGTGCCATACGCTCAGGGAGGCGGAAGCTTCTTTGTCGCGGCGGTTTTGTTCGTTGCTGAAGAAGCCGGGGGCTTGGTAACGGCGTTGGGCGGCGCTGAGGCGTAGGACGGTGGAGAGGCCTTTGGGCCATTCTTGTCCCCATGTGGTGCGCAGGGCGTAGCGGTTGAAGCTGTCGCCTTTGTCGTCGCGGTTGCGTTCGCGGTAGAGGTCGATACCGGCCACCCAGTATTGGCGCGCGTTGCGGTAGTAAACGATGGAGTTGCTGAGCAGTTGGCTGGTGTTGTTGGAATGCTCGCGGCGGCTGTTTTTCAGACGGCCTGCTTCAAATGCGCTGAGGGTTTGCAGCTTGGGTTGCCACCAATGGTTGTAGTGGAGGCGTACGCCGTTGGTGTAGGTGTAGGGGTCATTGCCGTAGAAGCGGCGCTCGTGGAACGGGGTAATGCCGATATCGTTGCGCTGGTCGGCATAGCCGATGCCTGCCGAGAAACGTGTGGTGAGGTCGTTGTAGTTGGTGTGTTTGGGGTAGATTTTGCCGTAATGGTCTGCGCCAGCCGTGGCATAGAAGCCGTGTGGCAACGACCATTTTTTTTCTGCACCGATTTGGTAGTGGACGGCGGTGGCATCGATGGGTTCGGGGAATGTCCAGCCTCGGAAGCAGTCGTCGGGATAGGCAAGGCGCACGGCGCGGCATTGTTCGTCGCTCAGGTGGTTGCCAAGACGGCGTTGACCGGGAGCTTGGTTGATGTTTTGCTCGCGCGTGATGTTCAAGCCGGCGTTGAATTGCCATGAGTCGCGTTCGCGCAGGGCTTTGCGGTAGGTTTCGATGCGTTCTTGCAAGGCGGGCGGGAGGGATTCGGTTTGCAGTTTGTCAAACTGGTCGGCCGCAGCTTCGTTTTGTTTGTCTTCAAACAAGGCGGTTGCAAGCTGCCAGCGGACGGCGGAGGCATCGGGCTGCTCGGCGATAAAGCGGCGGTAATGGCCGACAGCTTCGGCGGCATGCCCTTCGGATTGGGCAAGCAAACCTTTGGCATAGCGCGCCATGGCGCGGTCGTGTTCGGGCCATTGTTCGTAAATGGGCAAAACGGCTTTGATGCCGGGGATGTTGTGGGCGACGACGGCGGAATACATGGCGCGTGCCAGCAATTCGGTGTTGGCAAGCAGGATGTCGGCATCGACGTTGATGATTTTTTCAGACGGCCTGTTTGTCTGCTCGGCAGGGATATTGTGCGCTTCGGGTTGTTGGGGTTCGGCAGTGTTGACTTGAAGCTCGGGTTTTACATCAGGCGGCACATCGGCGGCGTGAAGGGAAAGGGGAAGGATGGCGAGGAGGAACAGACGTTTTCTCATGGCAATGTTGGGGATGTTATCGGTATAAGTGGGCAGATTGTACAATGTTTTGAGTCGGAAATTTTGCAAACCGAGTGCCATTTTATCTGATAAAGACGACAAAAGGCCGTCTGAAACCTGATGGGATTTCAGACGGCCTTTGTTTGCGAGTCGGATTTAGTTTTTGTCCAAGTCCAAATCGGCTTTGTATTCGATGCGGCCTTGGCCTTTGTCTTCGATGGAAACGTCCAGCTCTTGTTTGCCGCGTTTGAATTTCAGATCGGCATCGTCGTGTTTGATTTCAGATTCAACCACATGGAAACCTTTGCTGCGCGCGTGGGCGATCACTTTTTTGGCCAAGGAAGGAATGGAATTGCGTTGGCCGGAAAGTTCGGCTTCGTATTCAAATTCGCCGTCGCCTTGATGATCGGCTTTGATGGTGTGCGCGCCATCCGGACGGTAAATTTCGGAAGGCAGCGGGGAGGCGAATGCCGTGGCGGAGAAAAGAGCCAAAATGCCGGTGGCCAGTAACGATTTTGCTTTGGTCATCGGTTTTCCTTTCTGAAAAGGGTTTTGAGAACGAAATCATCTTATCGGCATGCCTGAGGGGGCGGCAAGCGGATAAACCTGATTTTACGCGCGGCTACATGATTTGTTTGGAGGACGTTGATTCTTTGCTTTGGGCTGGTGTTTGCTTGCAGAAAAATGCTGCTGGAAAGACTTAGCCGAGGTGGAATAATTCGCCGCCGTGCGCCTTCAGCCATTGTTCGGCTTGGTCGACATGCGGCGTGAGCGAGTGGGTTAGAGCCCAAAATGCAGGGCTGTGGTTGGGATGGCGCAGGTGGGAGAGTTCGTGCAGGCAGACGTAGTCGGCGACATATTCGGGCGTGCCGATGAGCCGCCAGTTGAGGCGGATGCCGGTGGTGTGGCGGCAAACGCCCCAGAAGGTTTTGGCGTTGGAAAGGGAAATGGCGCTCGGGGTCAGGTGGGTGGTTCGGATATGGCCTTCGAGGCGCGGTAGCAGATATTCGTGCGCACGCTCGTGCAGGAAGCGGCGCAAATGGGTAAGTTGGGCGGCGGTTTCTTTTTCGGGCAACAGAATTTCAGACGGCCTGATTTGGATGTGGTTTGCTGCGTGGACGGACAAGGCCGTCTGAACGCCTTGATACCAAATCCATTCGGGAAGCGTGTCTGTAGGTGTTTGCCGAGCCGGTGTTTTGTTTAGGGTACGGCGCAGGATGGCTTCGTTGTCGTTCAGCCATTGGGTAAAGGTGCGCTGGGTAACAAACGGAGGGATATTGATGCTGACGGTATCGGCGGAAACGGGGCGCAAGATGAGGTTTTTCTTGGCACTGCGTTTGAGCTGGATATGAATGGTGAGGCCGTCTGAAAGGGTATGGGTATGGAGGTGGGGCATGATGTTGAGAAAAATATTGGACGGCATGGAAAGGGCGGGTATAGCGGCCCACCCGATGGAATGATTTATTTGGTTTTGGGCGCGAACGGGCCTTGTCCGGTAATCAGGGGCTGTTGGCTTTCGATCCATTGCTCGCATTGAGCCATGAGTTCGGCTTCATTGCCGTTGTTGTGGGCAATGGGTTTGCCGATGATGACGCTGACCGTGCCGGGGTATTTGAGGAAGGAATTGCGCGGCCAAAACTCGCCGCTGTTGAGCGCGACGGGGACGATGTCCATCTCAAACATTTTTGCCATGCGCGCGCCGCCGAGCTTATAGCGGCCTTTTTCGCCGGGCGGCAGGCGTGTGCCTTCGGGGAAAATGGTAATCCAATAGCCTTCGTTTTTACGCGCAAGGCCTTGTTCTAAGAGTTGTTTGTTGGCTTCGCGGCTGTTGCTGCGGTCGATGCCGATGGTTTTGACCAGCTTCAAGCCCCAGCCGAAGAAAGGGATTTTGAAGAGTTCGCGTTTGGCAACATAGACTTGCGGCGGAAAAATCTCTTGCAGGGCGAGGGTTTCCCAGCCGCTTTGGTGTTTGGCGCAAATAATGGCAGGGTGGTCGGGAATGTTTTCCGCGCCGCTTAAGGTGTAGTTCAAACCGATGATGTGCTTGAGTGACCAGTTGAGGATGCGCACCCAAATTTGCGCCATTTTGTGTGCGCCGCCTTGGAAGGGCAGGGCAAGCAGCATAAAGGGGAACAGCAAAATAATGCTAGAGGAAAGGATGAGCCAGTAAATCAGGTTGCGGATAATCAGCATATCTGGGAAAAGTCTGTCGTTTGAAGGCCGTCTGAACGCCGTTGTCGGCTGGTTTCAGACGGCCTTGTCGTTTATAGGATGGCTTGCGCGGCTTCTTCGATTTGTGTGTTTTCACGCATGATGTATTGCGAGAAAGCGAGCAGGTTGTCGAAGACTTGGGTGTGTTCGGGCAGTTCTTGCTCGTGTTTGGCCAGTGTTTTTTTGCCTTTGCCGGTCAGGACGAGCGCGGATTTGCCGCCTGCGGCATCAATGGCTTGCAGGTCGCGCAGGCTGTCGCCGACCAGCCAGGTTTCGGCGGCATTGGCCTTGAAGCGTTCGATGATGTCGATAATCATGCCGGGCTTGGGTTTGCGGCATTCGCAGTTGTCGGCGGCGGTGTGCGGGCAAAACCAAATGCCGTCGATGGTACCGCCTGCTTGAACGGCAAGGCGGTGCATTTTTGCGTGCATTTCAGTCAGGTCTTGCACGGTAAAGTATTTGCGGCCGATACCGGATTGGTTGGTGGCCACGGCGATGGTGTAGCCTGCCTGCGTTAAAAAGGCGATAGCATCCATGCTGCCTTCGATGGGAATCCATTCGTCAACGGATTTGACGAAATCGTCGCGGTCTTGGTTGATGACGCCGTCGCGGTCGAGGATGATGAGTTTCATGGTTTGGGCTCTTATTTTTCTGCTTTCAAACTGCTTTTCCATTTTTCAAAGGCCGTCTGAAAAACGGGTGTCAGTTTGGCGAAGGTTTCCGGGGTGTTTTTGACGTGGTAGAAGCCGCCGAGCGAGGGCGTGTCGAGGGCGAGGACGTAGTCTTCCATAAATGCGCCGTAGCCGTCTTCTTCGTCGGTGTAGTAGAACTCGGTAAACCGTTGGCCGAGTTCGGTAAAGTCGTCCGCTGTCAATGCGCCGTCCATGTGTTTGAGCAGGAAGTGCCGTCCGCTGATTTTGCCCGAGGTCATGGCGGCGAAGTCGGCTGCGGTTTCGGGGGCGGTTTGCCAGACGGGGTTGACGAGGCCTGCCTGCGCCGCCCACTGCCAGTACATGCCGATGTGGGTGGCGGCGTTTTCGGGCGGGAGCTGGTCGGGATAGTCTTCGTCGAGATGGAAACGGATATTGTCGTACATGGACGGTGTTCGTTGGGGGGAAAGGGGATATTGTAGCGGAAAATAATGAATTAGGCCGTCTGAAAGAGGGTGTTTCAGACGGCCTTAAGGGAATTTAACCTTTAAATACGGGAACAAGCTCCATTTGGCTCAATATTTGGGCGGCAATGTTGATGATGCCGAAGAGGAAGACCCAAACCATCAGCCAGAATCCGCCGTAAACTTTGTAGTTTTTGCCGGCACCGAATTTATGGCGCGAGCGGTAGAGCAGCATGGCGGGGATGATGCCGGTCCAGATGGTGGCGGCCAGGCCGACGTAGCCGATGGCGGTAACGAAGCCGGTAGGGAAGAGCAGGCAGGAAATCAAAGGCGGCAGGAAGGTCAGTGCGGCGGTTTTGGTGCGGCCGGAGATGCTGTCGTTCCATTTGAAGATGTCGGCAATGTAGTCGAACAGGCCGAGCGTTACGCCGAGGAAGGAGGTTGCGATCGCCATGTAGGAGAACAGGGTCAACACTTTGTCCATATTGCCGGTTTGGGCGAACTTGGACAGCGTTTCGATCAGGACGGAAACTTGTCCTTCTGCGGCGATAACCGGTGCGAACTCGTTACGCGGCAGGTTGCCTTGGATGGCGATTTGCCAGAGGATGTAAATCACAAGCGCAATCAGCGTTCCTACCCATAGGGATTTGGCCACTTTGGGCGCGTCGCCTTTAAAGTATTTGAGCAGGCTGGAGACGTTACCGTGGAAACCGAATGAGGCAAGGCAAACGGGCAGGGCGGTAGCGACATAAATCCAGTAGCTGGTGCCGGCAGGGGCTTGGGTGTCAAACAGGACAGGCATTTTGGCATCGGCAATCAGGCCGCCGGTTGCCCAAATAAAGGTCAATACCATGCCGCCGATGAGGATGCTGGTGAAGCGGTCAACCAAGCGTGCGGATGCCCAAACGCAAAAGGCGAGAATGCCGAAAAAGACGAGTTGGCCGATGGTGAGCGAAATTTCGCCGCCTACCGCGCTGCCGATGCCTTTGGCGGTCAGGTCGCCGCCGACGAAGATGTAGGCGTAGGTGAGCAGGTATAAAACGAAAGCGACGGCAACGCCGTTGATGACGTTCCAAGCCGGGCCGAGCAGGTCTTTAACCATAGTGTCGAAGCTGGCGCCGTGCGGATAATGGGTGTTGACTTCCAAAATCATCAGGCCGCTGGAGAGCATGGAAAACCAGGTGTACAGCAACACGGCCAGCGAGCCGGTAAACCATACGCCGGAGGTGGCGGTCGGGTTGGCAAGCATGCCTGCGCCGATAACCGTACCGGCGATAATCATCGCTCCGCCGAATAGGGATGGGGTTTTGGTTGACATTGTTTATCTTTCTTCTAGAAATGCGTGGCTGCCATTATGCCGTAAAGTGTAAGAAAAGGTAAAGCAAAGGCCGTCTGAAAACCCGATTGTCGTTTTCAGACGGCCTTTGATGTGTATAAACGCAACTGATTAAATCAATTTTCGCAGTTTCAATTCGTTTTTCAGATACGCGTAATAAACCGGCGCGACGATGATGCCGCCGATGCCGAAAATGCGTTCAAAGACGACCATCGCCACCAGCAATTCCCATGCGCTGGATTCGATTTCCGAGCCGATGATTTTGGCGTTGAGGAAATATTCGAGCTTGTGGATGACAACGAGGAAAACCAGCGATGCGAGTGCGACGTAAAGCGATGCGCCGAGGCTCAAAATAATAATGATGGTGTTGGAAATCAGGTTGCCTGCCACCGGAATCAGGCCGACGATAAAGGCGATGATCAGGACGGTCATTTTAAACGGCAGGTCAACGCCGAACAGCGGCAAAACCAAGTAAAGGTACAGGCCGGTCAGGAAGGTGTCGATCAGCGAGATTTTGACTTGGGCGAGGAACACGCGCTCAAAGCTGGTTTCAAAATTGACGATGCGCCGCATCAATTCGGCTTTAAACAGCGGCATTTTATGGCGGTTTTTGCGCATTTCCAGGCGGTGGAAACTGAGCATGGCGCCGATGATGATGCCGATGAGGATGTACACGAAGGACGTGATGCTGTTTTTACTGATACGGGTCAGCGCGGCGCGGTATTCTTCAATCAGCTTGATTGCCGAGGCTTTGATTTCGGCCATATTGTTGGGCAGCATATTGAGAATGGCAGCAGGCAGGTCTTGGCTGTTTTTGGTGTCTTCCAAAATCGCCGCCAGCTTGGCCAGCATAAAGCCGACGTGGCCGCCATGTATCAGGTGGTAAATGCCCAAAGACATCATCGCAATGATGCTGAATACGATGGCCAGCGTCAGCGTGGTGGAAATTAGGTTGATATTGTGCGCATTGAGCGACTTATGCAGCCGCGTGTTGCGCGGTAAAACACGGCGGCGGAGTTTGAGGATGACGCCGTTGGTGCGCGTAATAAAGATATAGGTCAGGATAACCGACAGCAGCAGCGGCAGAAAATGGTAGTGCAAGACAATCAGCAAGGCCAAGCCCATCAGGATATAGGAAGCGTTGCGGAAAGTCGGGTTGTCGGCGTGGGAAGAGAGTAAGGACATGTGAAGCCAATAAGGTAAAAAGCAAAAAAACAGGTCAGGCCGTCTGAAAAATCATGTTCAGACGGCCTAACTTAATGACAGTGATTAGTCGTGTAATGAGGCCGCGTGTACCGTGTTTTCCAACAAAGTGGCAATCGTCATCGGGCCGACGCCGCCGGGAACAGGCGTAATCATGGATGCGCGTTCTTTAGCGACATCAAACTCCACGTCGCCGCACAGGCTGCCGTCGTCCAAGCGGTTGATGCCCACATCGATAACGACTGCGCCGGGTTTGACCCATTCGCCTTTAACGAAATTCGGAATGCCTACGCCGACCACCAAAATATCTGCGGCGGCAACTTCATCGGCAAGGTTTTGCGTGGCGCTGTGGCAAATGGTTACCGTCGCGCGGGACAGCAGCAATTCCAACGCCTGTGGGCGGCCGACAATATTGGACGCGCCGACGACGACCGCTTTTTTGCCTTTCGGGTCGATGCCGTAGGCTTCCAACAAAGTCATCACACCTTTGGGTGTGCAAGGGCGCATCAGCGGCATTTTGACGACCAGGCGGCCGACGTTGTAAGGGTGGAAGCCGTCCACATCTTTATGCGGCTCGATACGCTCCAAAACCGCTTGGCTGTCGATGTGTGCCGGCAGCGGCAGTTGCACCAAAATACCGTCGACGGCAGGGTCGCCGTTCAATTCGTCCACCAGTTTCAGCAAATCGTCTTGCGTGGTTTCAGACGGCAGCTCATAAGAGCGCGATTCGATGCCGCTTTTTTGGCAGGCCAGTTTTTTATTGCGTACATAAACCGCGCTAGCAGGGTCGTCGCCAACCAATACCACCGCCAAGCAAGGCGTGTGCAAACCTTTTTCCTGACGCGCTTTTACCGCCTGCGCGACCGCCTCGATGCGTTGCTGGGAGATTTTTTTTCCGTCTATAAGTTGTGCAGCCATGATTTTTCCTCCTCAATAGGGATAAATATTGCGTTTAAATTATCGCATTTTTCAGACGGCCTGACACAAAAGAGTAGCCCTGATTGTGAAGCATAAAAATAAATAACGATTAAAAATAATAGGATAATCAAAAAATGAAAAAATAAAGCAAAGTAGGTGTTGACCGGGCTGAAAAGGGTCTGTATAGTTCAGGTCTTCAGTCGGGGCGTAGCGCAGCCCGGTTAGCGCATCTGCTTTGGGAGCAGAGGGTCGTGAGTTCGAATCCCACCGCCCCGACCACAAAATTCTTAGCACGAATCGGCATGAGCGCCCGTAGCTCAACCGGATAGAGCACCGACCTTCTAAGTCGGGGGTTACAGGTTCGATTCCTGTCGGGCGTGCCAATTTTTACGGTGGCTGTAGCTCAGTTGGTAGAGCCCTGGATTGTGATTCCAGTTGTCGTGGGTTCGAGCCCCATCAGCCACCCCAGATGAAAGCCTGCATATTGTATGCAGGCTTTTTTCCGTTTATACCCGAATTTTACTTCAGATTTAATTGGGTTTCAAAAAAGTATTTATCAAACCGTTTCATCATGGCATCGGCAAAAATGGTGTTTGCTGTGTTATCAAATATCAATGAATACGCAGTCAAGCCCGAATATTGTACCGTTCGGTATCTTTTTATGGCGTTTCGCCGTTATCCTTTATAATACCCCGATTATTTTCTGTTTCATTCCCAAAGGAACCGCATCATGTCCGAATGGTCAGCTCCAGAATTCGAATCCAAAATCTGTCCGCCCGAAAAGCTGGCGGAGCGTTTGGCGGCATTGCCCCGTCCGCTGGTGTTTACCAACGGCTGTTTCGATATTCTCCATAGGGGCCATGTAACGTATCTGGCGCAGGCGCGATCGGCCGGTGCGACTTTGGTATTGGCGTTGAATACCGATGCTTCGGTGCGCCGTCAGGGCAAAGGGGACGACCGTCCGATTAATCCTTTGGAAAACCGCGCGGCAGTGGCAGCGGCATTGGCGAGCGTGGATTTGGTCACATGGTTTGATGACGATACGCCGGCCGCGCTGATTGAAATGGTCAAACCCGATGTATTGATTAAAGGCGGCGATTGGCCTGTGGATAAGATTGTCGGTGCGGCCGAGACGTTTGCGCGTGGTGGCAAAGTATTTTCGATTCCGTTTTTACACCAGACTTCGACCACCAAAACTTTGGCGAAAATCCGCGAAGCCGGAGGAGGCGAATGACGGATTTGAACAGCCGCCATTGGGCCTTGCTCGCCGCGCTTTCAGACGGCCTGCCGCAACACGTTTCTCAGTTGGCGCGAGTGGTTGGGATGAAGCCGCAACAATTAAACGGATTCTGGCAGCAGATGCCGGGCCATATCCGCGGTTTGCTGCGCCAGCATGACGGGCAATGGCGCTTGGTGCGCCCTTTGGCTGTGTTTGCCGAAGAATCTCTGCAACAAATGGCCGGAAAACAGGGTTTTCGTGCGCAGTTGAAACACGAATGTTCGTCCAGCAACGATGAAATCATGGCATTGGCGCGCCAGTCGGCAGATTTGGCGCATAAGGCCTTGTGTGTGGCGCATTTCCAAACCAAAGGCCGCGGACGGCAAGGGCGAAGCTGGGTCAACCGACAGGGCGAATGTCTGATGTTCAGCCTGGGCTGGGCGTTTGATAAGCCGCAGTATGAGCTGGGTTCGCTGGCGTTGGTGGTGGCATTGGCCTGCCGCCGTGCGCTTGCCGATATCGGTTTGGACGTAAATATCAAGTGGCCGAACGATTTGGTCGTGGCCAACGATAAATTGGCCGGTATTTTGATTGAAACGGCGCGAGTAGAGAATAAGACTGTCGCCGTCATCGGCATCGGCATTAATTTTGTATTGCCGAAAGAAGTTGAAAATGCCACTTCCGTGCAGGCCTTGTTTCAGACGGCCTCTAAGCAGGGTGTAAGCGTCAAAACCTTGTTGAATGCGGTATTGGCGCAACTTGATGTGCTGTTGAACGAATACGCGCAAAACGGATTTGCATCATGTGTCGGCGAATACAATGCCGCCAACCGCGATACGGACAGACCGGTATTGCTGCTTCAGGAAGGACGCGTTGTTCACGAAGGCGTAGTCAAAGGCGTGGATGCGCAAGGTGCGTTGCGTTTGCAGACGGACAAGGGCGAGAAAACCATCGTCAGCGGCGAGATCAGCTTGCGTCCGGATAACCGTCCGGCACAACCTGCCGCCGCCAAGCCGGAACGCTTTTTGCTGCTGGACGGCGGCAACAGTCAGTTGAAATGGGCATGGGTGGAGAACGGCACATTTTCCGAAGTCGGCCGCGCGCCGTATCGTGATTTGGCCCAGCTGGGCGAAGAATGGCTGCAATTTGCCGATGACGATGTGAAGATTGTCGGTTGCGCCGTGTGCGGTTCGGTAAAAAAAGCGATGGTGGAAGAGCAATTAACCCGTCCGGTCGAATGGCTGTCTTCCATGCCGCAGGCTTTGGGTATCCGCAACCATTACCGCCGCCCTGAAGAACATGGCTCCGACCGTTGGTTTAATGCGCTGGGCAGCCGCCGCTTTACGCAAAACGCCTGCGTCGTCGTCAGCTGCGGCACCGCCGTAACCACCGACGCGCTGACGGAAGACAATCATTATCTCGGCGGCACCATCATGCCCGGTTTCCACTTGATGAAAGAGGCGATGGCGCTCAAGACCGCCAACCTCAACCGCCCCATCGGCAAGGTATATCCGTTCCCAACCACAACGCCGAACGCCATTGCCAGCGGCATGATGGATGCCGTTTGCGGCGCGTTGATGATGATGCATGGCCGTCTGAAAGACAAAACGGGCGAAGGCAAACCGGTCGATATTATTATCACGGGCGGCGGCGCGGCCAGAGTCGTGCAGGCGCTGCCGGAGTCATTCGTTCATGACAATCAAGTGAAAATCGTCGATAATCTCGTGATTCACGGGCTCTTGCATTGGATTGCCCATCGCAACGGACAATAAAAAGGAAAACGCATCATGAAATGGCTGTTTGCGGTCTTGGTCGCACTCAACATCATTGTTTTTGGCAGCATGGTTGCCTATCGGACACAACATAAAACCGCGAAACCCGAATCTGCCTTGGAAGGCGGCACGCACGAATTATTGCGCCCGTCTTCTTTGGACGCGCCCAAAGCCGAGCCTCAGCAGGCATCGCAACCCGATTGGGTGGCGGATGAATCAGACGGCCTGATTATGGCAGAACCTGAATCCGAAGAAGCAGAAGCCTTGCGTAAAAAGCAAGAAGCGCAGCAGTTGAAAGAGAAAAAAGAAAAAATGCGCCGCGAGAAAGAAGCGCAAGAGCGTCGCGCAGCCGAAGAAGAGATGGACGCGGCCGGCGTGGAACGCTTGTGTACCAGCAGCGCCACCGTAGTGATGGATGAAGACGATTACCACCGCATCAAAGGCTTGTTGGGCAAATGGCCTCATGCGGCCAGCCGCAGTATCGAAAAACGTAACGGCGCATCCGGTGGCGAAACTTCTTCCAAAACCTTCCGCGTGGTCTTGCCTGCCGACGGCGACACTTCCGCCCAGCTTGATGCCTTGGGCAGCCGCGGCTTTAGCGGCAGTATTCACAACGGCGAAATCAGCATTGACGTAACACGCAGCCGCTCTTCCGCCCAAGTTTTGATTTCACGCTTGTCCAGCGCAGGTTTTGGCGGTGCGCGCATTGTCGAACAGGAAGACAGAAGCGCACCCGATACCGGTTTGAGCGTAGCACGCATGACCGTGGTCTTTATGGCGGTCGACGAGCGCGATGCCCAAGACATCAGAAACATTGTCGGCCGTTATGGCAAGTTGAACATGAAAACCTGCCGATAATCAGGCCTATTCGGTTTCAGACGGCCTGATAAGCAGCCGGCCAAGCCTGATAAACCGAACGCCAAAAAACACGAAACCCACTGTATCGGCAGTGGGTTTCATGTTTTTCGGTTTTGAGTATCTGATATAAAGGGGAACAGGTATGTTTCGTATATGCGCACTCCGAGTATCAAGAGATAATGGGAAAGAGGGGGATAAAATCTGTCGTTTAATGGCTCGGATTAGGACGTCTTCCGAGTGGTTTTGATTATACGCTAATAATAACTATTATCAATAGCAAAATTGAAAAAATAATGGTTTTTGTTGTAATGCTTTGTTTTGTATGGAAATTAAATTGTGGCATTGGCTTTGCCGTGATTGAAAAGGCCGTCTGAACGTCAAACGAACAGGCCGGTTGAAATAGGGTAAGGCAAACATTTCAACCCTATATTTCAGACGGCCTTTTGATTTGTTTCAATCACTCATAAATCCAAGCAATCAACATATCCAAAGCCATATAAAATACCGTATAATCAAGGCCAAATTAACTTTGCCTGCTCGTCGGGCCGTCTGAAAAATTATGCAACAAACCTACGCCGCGGTACAGCGAGATTTGCTCGAAGCCAACCACCTTTCCCCCGATTTGCTCGCCCAAAGCCTGAGTATTATCGGCGCCAACCATGTCGATTATGCCGACATCTATTGCCAGCGTACTGCCTATGAAAGTTGGCATTTGGAAGAAGGCATCGTCAAATCGGGCAGCTTCCAAATCGATCAGGGTGTGGGCGTGCGTGCCGTTTCGGGCGATAAGACTGCTTTTGCCTACGCCGACAGCCTGTGTATCGATTCGATCAACCGCTCTGCCAAAGCCGTGCGCGTGATTGGTGCGGCTGGCGGCGAAGCCAGCGTCAAAGTGCCGACACCTGCCTACGGCAAGCCTGTCCATATGGCGATTGACCCTATTGCCAGTCTTGATTCTGCTGCCAAAGTCGCGCTGTTGAACAAAGTTGAAACGCTGGCCAAAGCCGCCGATCCGCGTATCGTGCAAGTGATGGCCGGTTTGACCTGCGAATACGACATGGTGTACATCGCCCGTCTGGACGGCAAACACGCTGCCGATATCCGTCCGATGGTGCGCATGAACGTAACCGTCATTGCCAAGCAGGGCGAGCGTCGCGAGCAGGGCAGCGCAGGCGGTGGCGGGCGTTATGATTTGGCGTATTTCGATGAAAACTTGGTGCATCGGTTTGTCGATTCCGCCGTCAAACAAGCCCTGACCAATCTTGAATCCCGTCCTGCGCCTGCCGGCGAGATGACCGTTGTTTTGGGCAACGGCTGGCCGGGCGTGTTGTTGCACGAAGCGGTTGGACATGGTTTGGAAGGCGATTTCAACCGTAAAGAAACCAGCGTTTTCTCCGGCCGAATCGGCGAGCGCGTGGCTGCCAAAGGCGTTACCGTTGTGGATCAAGGCGATATTGCCGACAGACGCGGCTCGCTCAATATCGACGACGAAGGCAACGAAACCCGCCGTACTGTATTGATTGAAGACGGTATTTTGGTCGGCTATATGCAGGACGAAACCAACGCCCGCCTGATGGGTATGCAATCGACCGGCAACGGCCGCCGCGAAAGTTACGCTTCCGCTCCTATGCCGCGCATGACCAATACCTTTATGGAAAACGGCGGCTATGAGCCGGAAGAAATCATCGCGTCCATCGACAAGGGCATTTACGCCGTCAACTTTGGCGGCGGACAAGTGGACATTACCAGCGGCAAGTTCGTGTTCAGCGCATCCGAAGCGTGGTGGGTGGAAGGCGGCAAACTGCAATATCCTGTCAAAGGCGCGACCATCATCGGCAACGGTCCCGAAGTGCTGAAACACGTTTCCATGATAGGCAACGACACTGCGCTCGACAGCGGCATCGGTGTCTGCGGCAAAGAAGGGCAGATCGTTCCTGTCGGCGTCGGACAACCGACACTGAGGATTGATGCCGGACTGACCGTCGGCGGTAGCGAAATTTAAACGGCAGGCCGTCTGAAAGGTTTTCAGACGGCCTTTTGCATTAGGATAAAACCATGCAGGAACAGAATCGGAAATCAAGTTTTCCCATAGTGATGTTGCTGGTGTCGGTTGCACTGTGGATAGCATCTTTGTCCAATGTTGCATTTTATTTGGGCAATCATGAAAGCATGAAGGGTTTGACCGTTTTGATTTTGGGGTCGATATTTGCTTCTTTGGATATCAGATATTGTGCGGCCTATGCGAATTATGTTTGGTTGGCGGCCATTGTGTTGCTGGTGTTGCGGAAGAAGGTTGTGCCTGTCCATACGGCACTTTGGGGCTTGGCGCTGGTGGCTTTCAGTGTGAAAGCCGTACACGTCGATGAAGCAGGGAATACATCGGATATTGTGCGCTACGGCGCGGGATTTTATTTGTGGTATGCCGCATTTGCGGTTGCCACCATCGGCACGTTTGCCGGAAAGATTAAGGAAAGAAAAGCCACAACGCTGGCAGATGGGACGAGAAATGACGCTTGATGAATGGTTGCGCCAATCGGCACTGCCCAAAAATGAAGCGCGGATGTTGTTGCAATATGCGCTGGGTTACACGCGTGCGCAGTTGGTTACACGCGGTACGGACGATTTGGCGGAATCTGACCTGCAAATCTTGGAGGCTTTGGCGCAACGCCGTCTGAAAGGCGAGCCGATGGCCTATCTGTTGGGCGAGCGCGAGTTCTACGGACGACGCTTTACCGTCAATCCCCATGTGCTGATTCCACGCCATGAAACTGAGCATTTGGTGGAAGCCGTGCTCAAACGCTTGCCGTCGCAAGGCCGTGTGTGGGACTTGGGGACGGGAAGCGGCGCCATTGCCGTAACCATCGCGCTTGAACGCGGTGATGCCGATGTTCGTGCATCCGACATCAGCGTCGGTGCTTTGGATACTGCCCGTCAAAATGCGGCCGAATTGGGCGCAAAAGTGGAGTTTGCGCAGGGTTCGTGGTTTGATACCGACAAGCCGTCTGAAGGCCGATACGATGTGATTGTTTCCAATCCGCCGTATATCGAGGATGGCGATGAACATTTATCGCAAGGTGATTTGAGGTTTGAACCGCAAAATGCGCTGACCGACTTTTCAGATGGCCTCAGCCATATCCGCCACATTACCCAAGAAGCCCCTAAATACCTGAAAGCCAACGGCTGGCTGCTGTTTGAACACGGCTATGACCAAGGCAAAGCAGTGCGGAACATTATGCTGGAGAACGGTTTTGCAGAAGTGGCAACCGAACAGGATTTGGCTGGATTGGATAGGGTAACGCTGGGGCGTTTGCCTGCTTAATGGGCATGGTTTGTCGAAATATAAAAAAGGGCGTGTCGATCACGCCCTTTTGGTTTTTTGGTTTAGCTGTTCAGACGGCCTGGTTTAACGCCAAGCAGCGACGAACTCCGCCCAGTGTTGTTTTTCTTCGGCTTGTGCGGCCAGATAATGTTTGATGCGTTTGATTTCGACTTCGTATTCGTCGGCATCGAGCGCGCCGCTCATCATGCGAAAGCGCATGTACATCAGGTAGGTATTGGCGGCATCGGTTTCGCAATAGTCGCGGATGTCTTTCAGACGGCCTGCATGATAGGCGTCCCAAACCTTGCTGCCGTCCATGCCCAATTTGCCGGGGAAGCCGCAGAGTTTGGCCATGTCGTCCAAAGGTACGCTGGCACGCGGTTGGTAGAGGGCGAGCAAATCCATCAGGTCGCAATGGCGGGTGTGGTAGCGGCTGATGTAGTTGTTCCACTTAAAGTCGCGACTGTCGCCAAAGTCGCCGTCGCCCATGTCCCAATAACGGGCGGCGCTGATGCCGTGTATCAGGGCGCGGTAGTGGAGGACGGGCAGGTCGAAACCGCCGCCGTTCCAGCTGACGAGTTGCGGCGTATAGTTTTCGATGACCTCGAAGAACTTGGCAATCATGACTTCTTCGCTGTCTTCGGGATCGCCGATGGTGCTGACGCGGATTTTGTCTTGCCCCCAGCGCATACAGCAGGAGATGGCAACGACTTGGTGCAGATGGTGTTGCATAAAGTCGCTGCCGGTTTTGGCACGGCGTTGCTGTTGGGCAAACAGGACGACCTCATTGTCGGGCAAATCGGCAGGCAAATCGTAAAGCTGGCGGATGCCGTTTACGTCGGGAATGGTTTCGATGTCGAAGGCGAGTATCGGAGTCATGGCGTGATCGGGTTGGATAAGGGATGATGTCATTGTGGCATGACGGCGCAGATAAAAAAAGAGGCAATCCCCCACAGGATTGCCCCAATACCTCAAATCAGAGATTTACGCTTCACAAACAATACAGGCTTTCACCTGCGGCTTTACAGATGCAGCTCAACTCTGCATCGGTAAACTTTCATTTCGGGCATTGCACCGAAATCCTCTAAAATACCGCAATTTCTTGCAATATCAGAAAACTGCTTACAAAAGTATCTAAAACCAGCGAGGCCGTCTGAACGTTTTGTAATTTGATGTAGTGAAATTTACGCGAATTTTTACAGTTTGCCAAGTATTTTTTTCTGAAGGCTTGTTTTAGTATAAATTTCAGTTATTGTCATATTTTTGCAATTATATTTCATAATTGTTTTAAATTTAGATATTTATTTTGTTTTTTTAAATTTTAATTTAATTTTATTTCATATTTTGAATGATTAAAATGTATTTTTTTAGATGGACTGTTTTTTAATATATTGTTTTTAAAAGAAATTAAATTTAATATGTAAATGAAAAAAGTGTATTGGGACTGATGTTTTTCATTTGAGAAAAAATATAGGGTTGTTTGAAAGTTTCAATCACGATGAAAAAAGTTGTTTTTAAAGCATTTAAAGCGGAATATTATTTGATTGTTTAAAATCAAACATAAGTTTCGGTTTGATTCAATTAAAATGAAAAAGCGGCGAAAGAAGGATTTTGCCGCTTTTTGCATATTCAAATTGTAATTCAATGTAGTCAATAAAAGCTGCTTTCGCCTTCGGGACGGGTTTTGAAGCGTTTGTGCAGCCAGAAATATTGTTCGGGATGCTCGCGTACCCGCTCTTCGATGAAGTCGTTCATGCGCTGGGTATCGGCTTCGACATTTTCGGTCGGGAAATTGTCCCAAGCCGGATAGAAGCGCAGGGTTACGGTATTGTCAGCTTCGCGTGTGGGAATGGCGGGAATGATTTTGGCTTTGGTCATACCGGCGATGCGGCTGAGGCCGGTAATCGTGGCCGTCTGAATGCCGAAGAAATTGACGAAAATGGAATCGTTGCGGCCGAAGTCTTGGTCGGGCAGATAAAGAAAGGGCGCATCGCTTTTGCGCAGGTGTTTGATGATGGCGCGCAGGCCTTCTGTGCGGCCGATCAGGAAAACATTGTTGTAGCGGTGGCGGCCTTTCAGGATTTGCTCGTCCAGGGCTTTGTTTTTTTGGTGCGAATACATGCTGGTCAGCGGCACATCCTGATTGAGCGTGTAAACCGCCATTTCAAATGCGGTAAAGTGCGGATAGAGGATGATGACTTTTTCGCCGGCGGCGAGGGCTTCGTCAAGATGGTGTTTGTCTTGATAGCGTACCAACGAGCGCAGCTTATCCGCAGGCGCGTACCAGTAGAGGCCGTATTCGAGCATCAGCTTCGCCATGTGTTGGAAATGGCGTTTGAGCAGGGCAGTGCGCTGGCTGTCGTTTAGCTCGGGAAAGCATTTTTTGAGGTTTACCTCGCCGACTTTGCGGCGTGGTTTGACTGCGTAATAGGCGAGAATACCGATCGCGTCGGCAATCTTGTGCAACACGCAAAAAGGCAGCAGGCGGATGAGATAGAGAAAAAGGAAGGCGGCTTTCATGAAGGCTCGCTGTATGTGGGCAAAGGGCTATTATAACCGAAAGGCCGTCTGAAAACGGGCTGGAACATATTTCAGACGGCCTGAATGTCGGCCTACCATTGAAAACGGCCGCGCTTGACCTGCAAGCCGTCGGGGTTGAGTTGCGAAGCCAATCCGTGATTGCGCAGGGCGTGGGTGAGGGCGACGGCGAGTCCGTCGGCGGCATCGGCTTGCGGTGTACCTGAAAGTGCAAGCATTTGGACCACCATATGCTGCACCTGCTCTTTGGCGGCCTTACCCTTGCCAACCACCGCCTGCTTGACCTGAAGCGCGGTGTATTCAAACACGGGCAAATCGTGCATGACCAAAGCGGCAATCGCGGCACCGCGCGCCTGACCGAGCATTAACGTCGCGGCTGGGTTGACGTTGACGAACACTTGTTCGATGGCTGCCTGATGCGGCTGATAGTGGCGGATGATTTCATCGATATGGCGGACAATCACGGCGATGCGTTCGGAAAGCGACGCGCCGGTCGGCGTTTTGATACAGCCGGAAGCAACATAATGATGTTCGCGGCCGTGGACATCAATAACGCCGAAGCCGGTTACGCGACTGCCGGGGTCGATGCCGAGAATGCGTGTAGGTTGGAACTGGGACATAGTGCGTGTTTAAAGTAATCGGTGTTTCAGGGCAGGCAGGCGCGTGCGCACGCTTTGCAGTCGCGCGGTATCCAAATCGGCACAAATTACGCCTTCGCCTTCCGACAACGTCGCCAACACATCGCCCCAAGGGTCGATAATCATACTGTGGCCGAATGTGCGGCGGCCGCTTTCATGCAGTCCACCTTGTGCCGACGCGATGACGTAGCATTGGTTTTCCACTGCGCGGGCGCGCAGCAGCAATTCCCAATGCGCCTTGCCGGTCGTGTAGGTAAACGCGGCCGGCAACAGCAAAACATCAAACGGCTGCTGGGCGCGGAAAAACTCAGGAAAGCGCAAATCGTAGCAGACGCCGGCCGCCAGCGGAACATCGTCCACGCTCAATTTCGGCACATCGCTGCCTGCCAGTATCGTATCGGCTTCGGCGTAGCGTTCGCCCAAACCGGAAAAGCCGAAAAGGTGCATTTTGTGGTAAAGCCCGACTCGGTTGCCGTCGCGGTCATACACCAGCATCGTGTTCATCACCTTGCCCGCGTCTGGGCTTTGCAGCGGAACCGTACCGCCAAACAACACCACGCCGCATTCCCTTGCCGTTTCGCTTAAGGCCGTCTGAAAACGGGTGTCGCAGGTTTCGCCGACGCGTCCATCGTCCAAAGGCTCGGCAAATGCCAGCTTGTCCGTATCGTTTTTGCCCATCAGCGGCCAATATTCGGGCAGCAACACCCAATCCGCCCCTTGTTCGGCCGCCTCGCGGACAAGGCGTTTCATCGTGGCAATATTGGTTTCGGGGTTGGTGGACGACACCATTTGCACCGCGGCAGCGCGTAAAGAGTGCATCATCAAAACTCCTGTCAGATTTTGCAAGAATTGTAACTTGTTTACGCACAAGGCCGATACAATCGCCTCACAATTCCTCTCCAAAAAAGGATAAACCATGAACTTGAAACTTCTCCTCACTGCCGCACTTTCCACCGCCGCACTGGCCGCACATGCCGACGTACAGCTTTACGGCAGCATCAAAAGCGGCATCGAAACCTCGCAAACCCGTTTTGGCGGCCAAACATACAGCCGAACTGCCGTTGCCGACCAAGGCAGCCACATCGGTTTACGCGGCTCGCATCCGATTGGCGGCGGAACGAATTTTATTTGGGAAGTCGAACAAGACACACCGGTCGGCAAAAGCGGCTCCATCCGCCAAGACTGGCGCGAACGCCGAGATAATTTTGGCCGTTAAAGGAAAGATTGGATAGTAAAGGCCGTCTGAAAGATTTTCAGACGGCCTGTTTTTTATAGTGAGGTCGATTGATTTAAAGAATACACGTAAAAGGCGGTAATCAATAATATCTTAATATTTTCAAAATTTAACAATTTTATATAACTTATTGATTATTTATAAAATTAATAAAATATTGGGTAGCTGATTAAAAAATCAGCATTGGCATTGCTTGCAAATTAAAAAATTATCAAGTAAGGTTAAATGCAAGCGGTTTTATCAGTGAATTAAATATTAATCAATAAGATAGGATTATATAACTATGAATGAAGATATTATCAAAGGAAAATGGGAGCAACTTAAAGGTAAAGCCAAAGAAAAATGGGGCGAGCTGACAAACGACGATTTGGACATCATCGAAGGCAAGCGCGATCAGTTGGCTGGTAAAATCCAAGAGCGTTACGGTCGCACTAAAGATGAAGCTGAAAAAGAAATTGATGATTGGTTGAACAGCTAAGACCGTTGAATTTCATAATAAACGGTCGTATCCCCCTCGACCGTTTTATATTAAACCGAAAGGAAAAAATCATGCTTCATTATTCGATCGTTTTCTTTATAATCGCTATTATTGCAGCTGTATTAGGTTTCGGTGGTATTGCAGGTAGTGCGGCAGGCATAGCCAAAATTTTATTTGCCGGTTTCTTGATCTTGTCGGTGATATCACTGATTTTTGGCAGGAAGAAATAATACCTGTAAACCAATAAGGTTGTATCAAGCCACCATTCCGTCAAATAGGCCGTCTGAACAATCAGGATAACTGGTTTTCAGACGGCCTTTGTTCTTATAATAGCGGTTTATTGTTTCCACACACACCTAGCAACGGAGTTTCCATGCAGTTTTCAGCATTCGGTGAAAAATTCACACAACACAGCGGTATTTTGCAGTTGATGGACGATTTGGGCGATGCGCTCAAAAGTGACAAGCCCGTCAACATGCTTGGCGGCGGCAATCCGGCGAAGATTGCTGAAGTCAATGCGGTGTTCGCCGATGTGTTTTCTAAACTGGCGGCGGAACACGCTGTTGAGAATATCGGCAATTATTCCAATCCGCAGGGCGATGCGGCGCTGATTGCGGCTTTGACTGAGTTTCTCAACCGCGAATACGGCTGGAACCTGACGGCGGACAATATCGCGCTGACCAATGGTTCGCAAAACGCGTTTTTCTATTTGTTCAACCTGTTTGGCGGCAAATTCAATCTTTCAGACGGCCAAACGGCTGAGAAAGCCATTTTGTTGCCGCTTGCGCCTGAATATATCGGTTATGCCGACGTGCATGTCGAAGGGCAGCATTTTATTTCGGTGAAGCCGAAAATCGAAAATGTCGAACACGAAGGCGAAGCAGGCTTTTTCAAATACCGCGTGGACTTTGACGCGCTGGAGAGCCTGCCTGAATTGAAAGAGGGCAAAATTGGTGCGATTTGCTGTTCGCGCCCGACCAACCCGACCGGCAATGTGTTGACCGACGGAGAGATGGCGCGTTTGGACGCTTTGGCGCAGGAGCATGGGATTCCGCTGATTATCGACAACGCTTACGGAATGCCGTTCCCGAATATTACTTACAGTGATGTGACGCTCAACTGGCACGAAAACATCATCCTCTGCTTCAGCCTTTCTAAAATCGGCCTGCCCGGCGTGCGTACCGGCATTATTGTCGCTGCGCCGGAAGTGGTCAAAGCCGTCAGCAGTTTGAATGCGATTGTGAACCTGTCGCCTACGCGTTTCGGCGCGGCGATTGCGGCTCCGCTGTTAAACGACGGCCGTCTGAAACAGCTGGCCGACCAAGTGATTCAGCCGTTTTACCGTCGGCAGGCGCAAACGGCGGTTTCCCTGCTCAAACGCGAATTGGGCGCGTATCCGTTGAAAATCCACAAGCCTGAAGGTGCGATTTTCTTGTGGCTTTGGTTTGAAAACCTGCCTGTTTCGTCGCAAACCTTGTACGAAATGCTTAAAGCCGAAGGCACGCTGATTATTCCGGGCGAGCATTTCTTCGTCGGCATCGACACGCAGGATTACCCGCACGCCCGCGAGTGCATCCGCATGAGCATTGCGCAGGACGCGGAAACGCTGGAAAAAGGCATTGCCGCGATCGGTCGCGTGGTGCGCGGTTTGTATGATAAAAAATAAATGCTTTGAATAGGCAAAGGCCGTCTGAAACGTGGGTAATCAGGTTTCAGACGGCCTTTTTGTCGGATTTAGATATGGTGGATAACCAGTTTTTTGCCTTCGTAATCGAGGACGTTGACGTCCATATCGAATAAGGTTTTGATGTTTTCGGCGGTGAAAATATCGTTGGGCTTGCCCTGCATGGCGACTTGGCCGTTTTTCATGGCGACGACGTAATCGGCGTAGGCGGCGGCCTGGTTGATGTCGTGTAGGACGACGACGGTGGTGCGTTTGTGTTCGTCGGTCAGTCGGCGCAGGATTTGCATGAGGGAGCGGGCATGATACATGTCGAGGTTGTTCAGCGGTTCGTCCAGCAAAACGTAGTCGGTGCGCTGGCAGAACACCATGGCAATCATGGCGCGTTGGCGTTGGCCGCCGGAAAGCTCGGTCAGGTAGCGGTCGGCAAAGTCTTGCAGGTGGAACTCGGTGAGCGCTTCTTCGACGATGGTTTTATCCGTTTCAGACGGCCTGCCTTGGTGGTAGGGATAGCGGCCGAACATGAGCAGGTCGCGCACGGTAATGCGGCTCATGATGCTGTTTTCTTGGGTGAGGATGGAAAGCGTGCGGGCGAGTTCGGCGGTGGGGGTGGTTTTGATGTCTTTGCCTGCGTAGCTGATGTCGCCGCGTACCAAGGGCTGCAGGCGCGCCATAAAAGAGAGGAGGGTGGACTTGCCTGCGCCGTTCGGGCCGATCAGCGCGGTAATGCCGCCTTCGGGGATGTCGAGGCTGACGTCGTTGAGGATGGGGTTGCTGCCGATGGTGTGGCTGACGTTGCGGATGGTAATCATAGGCGGGTCCGAAAATGGGAAATTGGGGTTTCAGATGGCCTTGAGTTTTAAGGCCGTCTGAAACTTATTGATTATGACGTTTTAGATTTCGCTGACGGTGACAAATTCGGGATTGTCGGCTTGGTCGATCAGGAAGGCGCGGACGCGTTCTTGCCAAAGCTCGCCGAATTGTTTGAGTTCGTCGGTACTTGCGCTGCCGCTGACGGCTTTGGGCATGATGTCGCGCATTTGCGGCGCAAAGGGTTGGAGCGCGGCGTTGAGGCTGACGGCAACGGTTTTGCCGGTATCGCGGCGGCGGAGCGCGAGTGTGCCGTTGATTTCGCCTGCACCAAAGGACAAGAGGTGGCGGCGGGCAAAGCGTCCGGCTGGGCCTACGCCGCCAAAGCCGGTTTCGGGTGCCGCGCCGGTAAGGAGTTGGACGACGGAAGCGGTTACGCCGGTCGTGCCTTCGTCACGCTCGCCCTGCATAAAGGCTTCGATGTCGCCGCGTTGCGGCAGCTCTTCGCCGTAAAGGGCTTTCAGGCCTTTGACCACCATCAGGTAGGCACCGGCGACGGTCGGGCAGGAGTGGCCGCACAGGCGCACGGCATCGGCGTAGCGGTAAGTGAGGATGCCGTTTTCGGCCGCGCCGAGGAAGTCGGCCAATGCGTCTTGGACGGTAATGGTCGGGGCGTCATCGAAGAATGAAGGGAGGCGTTCTTGTGTCATGAGGGTTATCCTTTATGGGTTTGCTTAGGCCGCCTGAAGGTTTCAGACGGCCTGAAACCTTTGCGGCATACTGTTTGCTGCGCTTTGAGCGGCATTTGCATTCAGTATTGCGGCAAAGGTTTCGGACTGAAACTGCGGTGTTATTTTAGGAGTATTTTTTTGTCCTGTATAAATTTTTCCGCCAGTTTTGTCGCGCCGTGGGTGTTGAGGTGGTTGGTGTCGAAATATATCGGCAGGCCGTCTATGGTTTTGTCTGCCGGAATAGGCTCCATGATGTTGACCCAATGCACGGCAGGCCGCTGTTTGACTATGTTTTCTATGGTTTTTTCCGCTTCGGCGGAGCGGGCAATTTCCGCTTTTTTATGCTCGGAAACGTATTGCATATCGATGCCGAGACGCTGTTTCAGGTAGTAATGGCGCAGGGGCAGTTGCGCGTTCATCGGCGTGTCGGCAAAGACGTAAACCTGCTTGCTCTGTTGGATCAGGGTATCGAGCATTTTGCCGAAATGCTCCGTAAAACCGGGCTTGTCGGTATGCAGGAACCAACGTTGCGAGATAAAGACCACCGGATAGTTTTCGACCTTTTGTGCAATAAAGCGGTTGTAAGGGTTGCAACGGTTGGCACGGCGGTCGCTTTGCGGCAACATAAAACCGAAGGCAACGCCGCAGCTGTTGGACGAGATAATGTCGGCGGCAAAGCTTTCCTGTTTACCCACCATATCGATAAAGGGCGTCAGGTGGGCGGCGTGGGAGTCGCCCATCAGCAGGACTTTGCTGCTTTGGTTTTCTGCGCCGACCGCGCAGTCGGTTTTAGTCAAGGTATCCGCGCAGATTTTACTTTCGTCAACCGTATATAGGTTTGTCTCGTATGCGGCCGGTTTGGCAGTCAGCAGGTAGCCGGCGGCAGGAATCAGCAGGGCGAAATAGGCGGCGATGACCCTGATGAATTTCTTGGTGGTGAAATTCTTTATCCGTCGCGCCGGTGTTTCGACGAAGTAATAGGACAAAACAGACAAGCCGGACATCAGCACCACTGCCAATACAATCGCGGACATCGGCAAAGCGTTGTCCATGTAAACATAGCGCATGACGGCCAAGACCACCCAATGCCAGAGATACAGTGAATAGGAAATCAAACCGATAAACACAACGGGCTTGAGGCTCAACAGTTTGGCGGTATTGAAGCCACTTTGCGTTTGCAGGGTTTTGCCTGAGTAAATCAAGCCGCCAACCGCCGTACAGCACAGCAATCGTTCGATATTGCCTTCGCCGGGCAACACGCCGTAAGGAAGCAGTAGCATGGCGGCAATAACCGCCATCATCGCCCAGCCGACCAGAGGCGTGCTGAAACGGTCGTTGGTTTGGGAGGGCGGAATAAAGGCAAAAAGTGCGCCGATCAGCAGCTCATATGCGCGCACATAAGGCAGGAAATAAGGATCCATGCCGAAGGTGGGCAAAAAGACGGACAACAGGCTCAATACAATCAGCAAAAGGATGAATTGGCGGATGTTGCGCCCTTTGCTGAATCGGAAAAAAGCAGTCAGCAAAACTGGAAAAACAAAGTAAAACTGCTCTTCCAGCGATAAAGACCAAATGTGTTGCAAAGGTTTTTCCGCCGCGTCGGCATCAAAATAACCGCCGCGCCGTGCAAAAAACAGGTTAGCCGAAAACAGCAACGCAAACACTGCGGATTTGACGTATTGGCGCAGGTCAAACGACAAGAAAAAGATTGCGGCGGCCAAGCTTGTACACAGCAATACGCAGGAAAAAACAGGCAAAATGCGCTTCGCGCGGCGTTTGTAAAACTCTAAAAACGAAAAACTGCCGTTTTGCATTTCGCGGCTGATGATGGTGGTGATCAGGTAGCCGGACAGGACGAAAAACATATCCACGCCGAGAAAGCCGCCGGGCAGCCAAGCGGCATCAATGTGGAAAATAATGACAGCCAAGACTGCCAACGCCCGGATGCCGTCCAAGTCGGGACGGTATTTTAATGTCGTGCTCATTTTTTGTAATTCTAGTAAATCCAGTAATGTTTACTATGAGTACATGTCAGAAATTTAGTTTCATTTCAAGTACTAAATATTTTTTAAACATGGATTTCAGACGGCCTGAGTTTATTTTTGCGAGCGTTTGGGCTCGTTTAATTTATTTCTTTTTCAACACCAAATATAAAAATACCAATCCGCCTGCAAATTCGACGACCACGCTCAATACGGCCTGCATACCGAGGAAGTGCTCGAAGATAGTTTGCCCGCCGACCAACAGGATGCCGCCGACACAAAAAGTCATGGGTAGGCGGACGGAATGTTTCACCGACGGAGAAAAATGGTTGGCCAGCGCGGCAACCAGCAGGCCGAAAAAGCTTACCGGGCCGACAACGGCGGTCGCAGTTGCAACCAGTGCGGCGATCCACAACAGCAGCCATAAGGTATTGCGCGTGTAGTTGATGCCCAAATTAATGGCCTGATTGCGGCCGAGCAGGTAAACATCGAGGCGGTGGCGTTCGCGCCAGATTACGGCGGCGCTGATGAGCAACACGATTGCGCCGATACCCAACAATTCCGAGTGGACGGTATTGAAGGTGGCAAACATATTCGCCTGCGCGGCGGTAAATTCTTCGGGGTCAATCATGCGCGAAAGCAGCGATGACAGGCTGCGGAACAAAATCCCGAAAATCACGCCGATTAAAATCATGCGCGACAAATCGCGTCCGCCCTGTTTGATGAGTATGTAGAACAGCAGCAGCGAGCCGCCCATCATGACGACCAGTTCAAAGCCGAATTTGCCCGTCAACGGCAGGGAAGCATAGCCCACGCCGCCGAGCGTAAATACCAGCAAGGTCTGCAAAAACACATACAGCGAATCGAAACCCAAAATCGAAGGGGTCAGAATCGGATTGTTGGTCAGCGTTTGGAAGAGTTGAGTGGACACGCCGACTGCATAGGCAACCATCAGCAGTGCGGCAAGCTTGGTCAGGCGCAGATGCAAGACAAAGTCCCAATCGCCTTTGACGTTGAGCGTCATAAACAGAACGCAGGAAACCAGCAACAGCGCAAAGGCGACCCACAACGGACGGCTGCTTCCTGCCATAAAACCGATATTTTTTTCAGACGGCATGAGCAGGTTTCCTTAATAAAAGCCACAAAAACAAAGCCGTCCCCATTACGCCAAAAACCGTAGAGACCGGAATTTCAAACGGAAACACAATCACGCGTCCGACAATATCGCACAGCAACACCAAAGACGCGCCCAGCAAGGCTACCGCAGGCAGGCTTTGGCGCAGTTTGTCGCCCATCAGGCGGCTGATGATGTTCGGCACGACTAGGCCGATAAACGGAATATTGCCGACCGTCACGACCACCAAAGACGTAATCAGCGCCACAATAATCAGCCCCGACCACAGAATCGCCGTCCGGTTCAGTCCCAAGTTCACGCTCACCGTTTCGCCCAAACCCAAAATCGTTAGCTGGTCGGCAATCAAATAGGCAAACAAAGCCAAAATCCCCGTTGCCCACAACAATTCATACCGCCCGAGCAACACGCCGGAAAAATCGCCCTGTTGCCACACGCCGAGCATTTGCAGCATTTCGTTTTCATACGCGATAAAGGTGGCCACCGCCTCAATCACACCGCCGAAAATAATCCCGACCAAAGGCACCATCAGTTGCGCGGTCGGCGGCAGGCGGCGGATCAGCAGCATAAAGACCAACATCCCGATCAGCGCAGCAACGGCGGCAACCGACATTTTTGCCAGCAGTGGCGCAGCCGGAAGCAGCAGGGTCATCAACAGCAAACCCAAAGCCGCGCTTTGGCTTGCGCCCACCATCGACGGTTCGACAAAACGGTTGCGCATCAAAATCTGCATAATCATGCCGGCTACCGCCATCGACGCACCCGTCAGCACAATCGCAAACGTGCGCGGCAGGCGGCTGATGAACATAACCTGCTGGCTGTCGGATAGCGAAAACAGGGCGGACCATTTGAATTCGGCCACGCCGACCGACAGGCTGACGGCAAACAATATCAGCAGCGCCACACCGTTGACCGCATTTAAAAATGAAGGTTTGTGAAACATAAAATGGTTCGGAAAAAATAAGGCCGTCTGAAAGAAGGGTTAAGGTATTTGGGAAAAAAGCAGGTTCGCCCATCATAAAAAACAGATGCAAGCAAGCAAAAATTGTCCATTTGCACCATGTATTTTCAGACGGCCTAAATCCAATGACTTCAGGTCAAGCAGCTTGACTCTGTGAATCATCAAACCCTTCGGGCCGTCTGAAAGAAGCGGGCGGCTATACCCACGCCGAATTACTTGGCCGCATTAAACGCATCGCTTACCTGTTTGGAAGCATTCAGCAATTCTTGTGCGCCGCCGGCTGCCAGATAGGTTTCCGGCACGAGGTACACGACTTGGCCTTTTTTCCATGCAGTTGTTTCGGCAACCAAAGGATTGTCCAACACATCTTTCGCAGCCTGACCTTCTTCACCGATGGCCGCACCGCGGTCCAAAACAAACAGCCAATCAGGGTTTTTCTCTTTCAGGTATTCAAAGCTGATAGGCTGGCCGTGGCTGCCTTCTTTAATCGATTCATCGACAGCGGGAACGCCGATGTCTTTGTGCAGCCAACCGCCCAAACGGGAAGAAGGGCCGAAAGCCGACATCTTGCCGCCGTTGACCAAAATCACCAAACCCTTGCCTTTGCCTTGAGCAGCGGTTTTCGCCGCTTCAAACGAAGCATCGATTTCCGCTTTCAGCTTGTCGGCTTCCGCCTGTTTGCCGAAGATTTGCCCCAGCGCGTCGATGCGCTCTTTTGAGCTTTCTTTCAGATTGGCGGTTTCGGCGGTCATCTCGATGGTCGGCGCAATGGCGTTCAACTTGTCAAACGCTTTGGCTGCGCGGCTGCCGATGATGATGAGCTGCGGTTTGTAGGCGTTAAGCGCTTCGTAGTCAGGCTCAAACAGCGTACCGGCAGGTTTCGTGGTTTTGAAATATTCGTCCAAATAAGGCAGCCGGTTTTTATCGACGGACAAACCGGTTTTCACGCCCAATTTGTTTAAAGTGTCGAGCATGCCCAAATCGTAAACGGCGATACGCTCCGGATTTTGCGGCACTTTCGCGTCGCCGCGCGTGGTTTTCACCGTCAGGCTTGCGCCTTCGGTTTGGGCGGCAGAAGCGGAAGCAGTTTGTGCCTGATTGGAAGCAGAATCTTTCGGCGAACACGCACCCAAAGCGAGGGTGCAGCATACGGCTAAAGCGGTCAAACGTAACATAGAGGTTCTCCGTGGTCGGAAATAAAGCAAATAGAAATGATAACTTGTATCGGATTATAAAGCTAGACGCCGTCTGAAAACTTTTGTTTTCAGACGGCCTTTTCAAGCTGATTGCTTAGAAGCGGTAGTTCACACCCAAGCGGACATCGCGGCCAGGTTCAGACAGGGAGTTAGCACCTGCGCGTTGGCTGTGCGGCTTGTAGTTTTTATCAAAGACATTGTTGACTGAGAAGTTGACGTTCAAGTCGTCTTTGCCTGTCGGCTTCCAGTTGGCGAAGATATCGTTGACGCCGTAGCCTGCGCGGACGACATTCAGAGCTACATCAGAGCCACGCGAGGTCGGGGCGTAGCCTGCATTTTGGACATAACGTCCGCGCCAGCCGATTTCCAGATTCGGATTGTCAAATTGGTACGACAGACCTGTTGTCCATGTGCGTCCCATCGGGATAGCGGTCGTTACTTTGTCGGCGGTATCGCCGTTCAGCTTCGGTTTGCTGTAGGCTACGCCTGCACGTGCGGTCAGACCTTTCCAGCGGTAGGCTGCGTTCAGTTCGTAACCTGTGTTTTTCAGCTTGCCGCCGTTATACCAAACATAGTATTGACCCTCTTGGCGGATGGCTTGTACATCTTTGATTTGTTGATGGAAATAGCTGCCGGACAATGTAAGGGCAGAATTCCAGTGGTAGTTGAAGCCGATTTCTGCATTTCGAGAGCGTTCCGCTTTCAAGTCAGGCGATGCTTTAATCGATCTGCTGCTCATTAAAGCTGCTTCGTACAGGCGGGGGCTGCGGGTTGCATAGTTCAGGCTGGTGTTGATGGAAAAATCAGGGGTAATGTCATAAACCAACCCGATGCTTGGATTGAGGTTGCCGTCTGAATTTTCTGTATTACTGCTGGTTTTCATTTTCCAACGGTCATAGCGCAAACCTGTGGTCAGCGTAACCGGAGAGAAATCCCAAATGCCTTCTACATATACGCCGGCATCGCTTTTCTTCTCGCTGTTTTCTCCGTTTGAGCTGCTTTTTTGAGTGCGCCAGTTTACTCCGTATTTCAGGGTATGGCGGTCAAATAGACGGCTGTCGAGATTCAGATTGGCTCCGTATGTCCGTACTTCGCCGTCCAATTCATAATTTGGATTGGGGACTTCATCACGTTTGGTGTTCAAACGGTAAACATTGGCTTTGATTTTGTCGATAAAGCCCAAGTTTCCGCCTTTGAATTCCAAGTTGGTGGTGTCTTGGGTCAGCGTGCGGTAGCGCGGCGAGTTGGTGGCGACGTTCGGAATACGGTTGCCGTTGGCATCCAAAACGTATTGACCCGTACGGCGGTCAGTTTGGAAGACTTGCGAGAAATCGAACTCTTCGCGCAGGGCGCGTTCCCCATATTGTTTCTCTTGGCGGTGGCTTAATTCAATACGGTTGTCTTCGTTGAAACGATAGCCGATTTTGCCCAACAAGCCGCGTGAACCCAATCCACTGTTTAAAACCTTATCGCTTCCGAGCAAATTACGGTAGCCTTTGCCTGCCGTGTATTCTTTGTCGCGTACGAAATTGCCTGAAACCAAAGCGTCAAAACCGCCTGCCTGACCATAAACGCTTGCGCCGCGTGAATAGCCTTTATTGCTGCTGATACCGACATTGACTTTGAAACCGACGTTTTGACCTTCTCTCAGCAAATCTTTGGCTTCAACCGTTTCGGCAACAATCGCACCGCTGGTTGCACCGATGCCTGCGGAGGCCGAACCCGTACCTTTTTGTACGGCAACGACTTTTACCAATGCGGGGTCAAGCATAAAGCGGCCGTTGTGGTGGAAAATCTGGCTGTCGGTGTAGGTATCGTCAACTTTATAATCTATTTGGTCTTGACCCATGCCGCGGATGGTTACCCACTGCGACTGACCGTTGCCGCCGCCGAAACTGATAGAGGGTTCGTTGAACAATACGTCTTTTAAATCAGTGGAAGTCGTTTCTTCCATACGTTTCGTCGTTACACGGTGTGTGGCGCTTGTAGCCTGACCTTTGACGGTAACGGTATCAAGTACAACATTGTCTTTGGCTTCATTTTCTGCGTGTGCAAAACCGGCTGCCAGTGTCAGTGACAGCAGGCTCAGTCGGAACAGGGGCGTATTCATTGAGAAATGTCCTTAATAAAATGACAGTAATAAAAAATAAAAGCAAATAAAGAGAAATTATCTTTAAAATATGCAATTAAGAATAATCATCATTTATAATAGTGCGTTAAAAAGAAATAGTTGTAAAGAGTTGTATTGAATTTGTAAAGAAAGTGGCTTGTTTTTAAACGAACTTTGCAGTTGGTATATCAGGTCGTCTGAAAAATATATGATCGGGCATTTTTGCGTATGAAAATATTTGGAAAGACTGCATAGAAATTTTTACTTTTTCCCTTGAATTTGTCGCAAACAACCCAAATCTACCCGCCATTAAGGCAGGCTTTCCATAAGCGTGCCGCTATTTCCAAGTAAACCGTGTCTGTCATGTCCGACAGACAATTGTTTTCAATCTATTTATTTATCGGAGCATTAAGACATGACCATCCGCCCTTTACACGACCGCGTAGTCGTCAAACGCTTAGAAGCTGAAGAAAAAACCGCCTCCGGCATCGTTTTGCCGGGTGCGGCTGCTGAAAAACCCGACATGGGCGAAGTAATCGCCGTGGGTGCGGGCAAAATCGGTAAAGACGGCGAGCGCCGTCCGCTGGATGTCAAAGTCGGCGACAAAGTGATCTTCGGCAAATACAGCGGTCAAACTGTAAAAGCCGACGGCGAAGAGCTGTTGGTAATGCGTGAAGAAGACATCTTCGGTATCGTTGAATAATTGTTGAATTAAGTTTCAGAACCAAAGGCCGTCTGCATCAAACACGAAGTTTTCAGACGGCCTCGAACAGATTTTTAATATTGATTTGGAGAATTTAAATGGCAGCAAAAGACGTACAATTCGGCAATGAAGTTCGCCAAAAAATGGTAAACGGCGTCAATGTATTGGCAAACGCCGTACGCGTAACTTTGGGCCCTAAAGGCCGCAACGTGGTACTTGACCGCGCTTTCGGCGGCCCACACATCACTAAAGACGGTGTGTCTGTAGCAAAAGAAATCGAATTGAAAGACAAATTCGAAAACATGGGCGCGCAAATGGTGAAAGAAGTGGCGTCTAAAACCAACGACGTAGCCGGCGACGGTACCACTACTGCAACCGTATTGGCGCAATCCATTGTTGCCGAAGGCATGAAATACGTTACCGCCGGCATGAATCCGACCGACCTGAAACGCGGCATCGACAAAGCCGTTGCTGCTTTGGTTGAAGAGCTGAAAAACATCGCCAAACCTTGCGATACTTCTAAAGAAATCGCCCAAGTCGGCTCTATTTCTGCCAACTCTGACGAACAAGTCGGCGCGATTATCGCCGAAGCGATGGAAAAAGTCGGCAAAGAAGGCGTGATTACCGTTGAAGACGGCAAATCTTTAGAAAACGAGCTGGACGTGGTTGAAGGTATGCAGTTCGACCGCGGTTACCTGTCTCCTTACTTCATCAACGACGCTGAAAAACAAATTGCTGCTTTGGACAATCCGTTTGTATTGTTGTTCGACAAAAAAATCAGCAATATCCGCGACCTGTTGCCTGTTTTGGAACAAGTGGCCAAAGCCAGCCGTCCGCTCTTAATTATCGCTGAAGACGTAGAAGGCGAAGCCTTGGCAACTTTGGTGGTGAACAACATCCGCGGTATTCTGAAAACCGTTGCCGTTAAAGCCCCTGGCTTCGGCGACCGCCGCAAAGCCATGTTGCAAGACATCGCCATCCTGACCGGCGGCGTAGTGATTTCCGAAGAAGTCGGCCTATCTCTGGAAAAAGCGACTTTGGACGACTTGGGTCAAGCCAAGCGCATCGAAATCGGTAAAGAAAACACTACCATCATCGACGGCTTCGGCGACGCAGCCCAAATCGAAGCGCGTGTTGCCGAAATCCGCCAACAAATTGAAACCGCAACCAGCGAATACGACAAAGAAAAACTGCAAGAGCGCGTGGCTAAATTGGCCGGCGGTGTGGCAGTGATCAAAGTCGGTGCCGCTACCGAAGTGGAAATGAAAGAGAAAAAAGACCGCGTGGAAGACGCGCTGCACGCTACCCGCGCAGCCGTTGAAGAAGGCGTGGTTGCAGGTGGTGGCGTAGCCTTGTTGCGTGCCCGTGCTGCTTTGGAAAACCTGCACACCGGCAATGCCGACCAAGACGCAGGCGTACAAATCGTATTGCGCGCCGTTGAGTCTCCGCTGCGCCAAATCGTTGCCAACGCAGGCGGCGAGCCTAGCGTGGTCGTGAACAAAGTGCTGGAAGGCAAAGGCAACTACGGTTACAACGCAGGCTCCGGCGAATACGGCGACATGATCGAAATGGGCGTACTCGACCCTGCCAAAGTAACCCGTTCTGCGCTGCAACACGCCGCATCTATCGCCGGCCTGATGCTGACCACAGACTGCATGATCGCTGAAATCCCTGAAGAAAAACCTGCTATGCCTGATATGGGCGGCATGGGTGGTATGGGCGGCATGATGTAAGGCCGTCTGAAACCTTCAGACAAAAAGCAAAACCGCACGGCAAGCAGCCGTGCGGTTTTTTATTTGCCAGAAAGAAGCGTAAGATGGTGAGGGGTATGTCATGATTTACGGAGAAATAAGGGCAGCCAGTTCCATTGAATCTGAAGCAATCAAATAAACTTCATCATCAAAAAAAAGCCGTCTAAAACTTTATTTTACGTTTCAGACGGCCTGATTTTTAGTCAAAACAAGGGATTATTTATCCAGTTTGGCTTTGCGTTCTTCCAACCAATGTTCCAAGTAGTGGATGCTGACACCACCTTTTTGGAAACCCGGATCGCTGAACAAGTCGCGGTGCAGCGGCGTATTGGTTTTGATGCCGGTAATCGCCAGCTCATCGAGGGCAACACGCATTTTGGCCATGGCTTGGTCGCGGTCTTTACCGACGACACAGACTTTGCCGATCAGGCTGTCGTAGTAAGGAGGGATGCGGTAGCCTTGGTAAATATGGCTGTCGACGCGGACGCCGAAGCCACCGGGCAAGTGGCAGCTTTCAATCAGGCCCGGGCTTGGAATGAAGTTGTACGGGTCTTCAGCGTTGATACGGCACTCAAACGCGTGGCCTTCGACTTGAATGTCTTCCTGTTTGTATTGCAAAGGCAGGCCGGATGCGATGCGTAATTGCTCTTGAACGATGTCTACGCCGGTGATGAGCTCGGTAACCGGATGCTCAACCTGAACGCGTGTGTTCATCTCGATAAAGAAGAATTCGCCGTCTTCGTACAGGAATTCAAACGTACCTGCGCCGCGATAGCCGATGCGTTTGCAAGCGTCGGCACAGGCTTTGCCGATTTTGGCGCGTTCTTCTTCAGTGATGAACGGGGCCGGTGCTTCCTCAATGACTTTTTGGTGGCGGCGCTGCATGGAGCAGTCGCGCTCGGCGAGGTAGATGGCGTTGCCGTGTTCGTCGGCAATCACTTGGATTTCGACGTGGCGCGGACGTTGCAGATAGCGTTCCATGTAAACCATCGGGTTGCCGAATGCCGCGCCTGCTTCGGCTTTGGTCATTTCGACAGACTGGAGGAGGTCTTCTTTTTTCTCGACGACGCGCATACCGCGGCCGCCGCCGCCGCCGGAGGCTTTAATAATGACGGGATAACCGACTTTATCGGCGATTTTGAGGATTTCTTCGCCGTCGTCTGGCAATGCGCCATCAGAACCGGGAACGCAAGGTACGCCGGCTTCGATCATGGCGTGTTTGGCAGATACTTTGTCGCCCATCAGACGGATGGTGTCGGCTTTAGGGCCGATGAAGACAAAGCCAGATTGTTCGACTTGTTCGGCAAAATTGGCGTTTTCGGCGAGAAAGCCGTAGCCGGGGTGGATGCCGTCGGCTTCGGTTACTTCGGCGGCAGCAATGATGGCCGGGATGTTGAGGTAGCTTTGTGCGGATGCGGCAGGGCCGATGCACACGGATTCGTCGGCAAGTTTGACGTGCAGGCTGTCTTTGTCGGCTTCGGAATGGACGGCGACGGTGGCGATGCCCATTTCACGGCAGGCACGCAGGACGCGCAGGGCGATTTCGCCCCGGTTGGCGATCAATACTTTTTTCAGCATGATAATCTTTCCGGATGGTTCAGACGGCCTATTGTCGGCCGCCTAATGCGTTGCGGATTTTTTGGTCGGTTTTGTATTGGCTCAAGGCATAAACCGACCACATGGCTGCCGGTATCCAGCCAACCAGCGTACATTGCAGAATCAGACAGATAATGCCTGCAAACGGACGGCCGATGGTGAAAAACTGAAGCCATGGCAAGAAAATAGCCAAAATCAGACGCATGGTTTGTCCTTAATGAACAGAAAAGGAATTTCAGACGGCCTTAAAGCTAAAGGCCGTCTGAAAAAGCGGATTATTCAATGATGAAGAGCGGCTCGCCGTATTCGACCGGAGTACCGTTTTCAACCAGAATTTCTTTAACGACACCGGATTTCTCGGCTTCGATTTCGTTCATCAGCTTCATGGCTTCGATGATGCACAAAGTATCGCCGGCTTTGACTTGTTGGCCGACTTCGACGAAAGCGGCGGCGTTCGGGCCGGGGGCGCGGTAGAACGTACCGACCATAGGCGATTTTTGCGCGTTGGACAAATCGCGAGCGGCAGGGGCGGCGGCCGGAGCGGCTGCAGCCGGAGCAGCTGCAGGGGCGGCAACCGGAGCGGCTGCGGCAGGTGCCGGAGCAGCATAAATAGGAGCTGCGGCGGCAGTGGTACGCGTAATGCGGACTTTTTCTTCGCCTTCGGTAACTTCAATTTCTGCAATGCCTGATTCTTCGACCAAATCAATCAGTTTTTTTAATTTACGCAAATCCATTGCTTTTCCTTTTTTGCGCGGCATATAAAGTGCATATTAGGTATGCGCCGCAGTGGTTTTAGATGATTTCCTGATACGTCGGAAGGCTGGTTTGCCATCCGGCGTTTAAATAATGTCGGAACAGGGCGGAGCCTGAAAAATGAATCCGGCTATTTTCCCGAACTTGTCGGTAAATGTCCAGTAAAAGATAGAAAAAAGGCGTTTTTCGGCGAAAAAAGAAAGGAACGCTGATTTTCGTTAAAAAGTGATTTCCCCAAGAGCTTTTATTCTAATTTATTGGTTTTTCGACAAAACATGCCGTCTGAAAACCCACTTTGCGCGTATAATGGCGCCTGTTTTTTTAAATTATGCACGACAATGGATATTTCCGATTTTGATTTTGAATTGCCCGAAAAACTGATTGCCCAGCATCCGCCGGAAGTACGCGGCAGCAGCAGGCTTCTGGTTGCCTTGCCTACATTGCCGATTGAAGACAAACATTTCGGCGATTTACCCGATTATGTCGCACCGGGCGATGTGCTGGTGTTTAACAATACCAAAGTGATGAAGGCACGCCTGTTCGGCCAAAAAGCCAGCGGCGGCAAAATCGAAGCCCTAATTGAACGGGTATTGGACGCGCATACCGCATTGGCGCATATCCGCTCGTCCAAATCGCCGAAACCGGGTACAGAATTGATTTTTGAAGGCGATATCCGTGCCGTCATGATGGAGCGTGCGGAAGAATTGTTTTGCCTGAAATTTGAAGGCGAGCAAACCGTTTACGAACTTTTAGAGCAAAACGGCCATCTGCCCTTGCCACCTTATATCGAACGCGTGGCCGATGATGAAGACGACAGCCGCTATCAGACCGTGTACGCCAAGTACCAAGGCGCAGTGGCCGCACCGACGGCAGGCTTGCACTTTACCGATGAATTATTGGGCCGTCTGAAAGCCAAAGGTGTAGAAACCGCGGAAGTAACCCTGCACGTCGGTGCCGGCACATTCCAACCCGTGCGCGTCGATAAAATTGAGGAACACAAAATGCACAGCGAGTGGTTTGACGTACCGGCCGAGACTGTTGCCGCCATTGAAGCCGCTAAAGCGCGCGGCAATAAAGTGTGGGCGGTGGGCACAACCTCCATGCGCGCCTTGGAATCTGCCGCACGCGAGACAGGCCGTCTGAAAGCCGGTCGCGGCGATACCGATATTTTCATTACGCCGGGCTACCGCTTCAATGTTGCCGATCGATTGATTACCAACTTCCACCTGCCCAAATCAACCTTGCTGATGCTCGTCAGCGCGTTTTCGGGCATGGAGCATATCCGCAGCGTTTACCGTCATGCGGTGGAACAGGAATACCGCTTTTTCAGCTATGGCGATGCGATGATTTTGGGGAAAGCGGAATAAATTTGAAGCGGATTGGAGCATTTCAAACTGGTTATTTGGGTTGTCCCGAATCCGAATCAGTTGGAACGCTCTAAAATACGCGAATTAAAATAAATTATTGAAGTAAACACGCGAAGTTATTGGAATTTGAGTTGTAAGAAATAAAGCACAAAACAAAAAGGCCGTCTGAAAATCGTTTTTCAGACGGCCTTTTATCTTTCCATGCTTAGGCGTCGATGTTTTGCGCCAGCAGGGCGTTGTTTTCGATGAAGGCGCGGCGCGGTTCAACTTCGTCGCCCATCAGGGTAACGAACACTTCGTCGGCGGCGATGGCGTCTTCGATGCGGACTTTCAGGAGGCGGCGGACGGTAGGATCCATCGTGGTTTCCCAAAGTTGTTCCGGGTTCATCTCGCCCAAGCCTTTGTATCGTTGGATGGACATGCCTTTTTGAGCAACGCTCATCAAGATGTCCAAAGCGCCTTCAAAGCTGTCGATATCGTATTCGTTGTCGCCTTTGTAGAGCTTCGCCTCTTTTCCGACTATGCCTTTGAGTGCGGCGGCGGTTTGGGTAAGGGTTTGGTAGGCTTTGCTGTTGAGGAACTTAGGCTCAAGGTAGCTCACCATCACATTGCCGTGCAACTTGCGTGTGATTTTGATGAACTGGTGTCCTTCGTGGCCTTCGATACGTTCGAGCGCGACTTCTTTTTCGTCCAAGAGGCCGCTCAATTCGGCAACGGCCCGGTCTGCGCTTTCTGCGGTGCTGAGATCGACTGGCGAAGCGTGCAGCATGGCATGCAGGACGAGTTCGTCAATGATGCGGCTTTCTTGCTCGATGACGGTTTTTGCCAACAGGAATTGTTTGGCGGTATTGGCAAGCTCTTCGCCTTCGATGGTGCGGCCGTCTGAAACGATTTTGGCTTTTTCCAAGGCCAAGCCGAGCAGCCATTGGTCTTTTTCCAATTCGTCTTTGAGATAGCGCTCTTGTTTGCCGTATTTGGCTTTGTACAAAGGCGGCTGGGCAATGTAGATGTAGCCGCGTTCGACCAGCTCGGGCATTTGGCGGTAGAAGAAGGTCAGGAGCAGGGTGCGGATGTGCGCGCCGTCCACGTCGGCATCGGTCATGATGATGATGCGGTGGTAGCGCAGTTTTTCGGCATTGAATTCTTCTTTGCCGATGCCTGCGCCCAAAGCGGTAATCAGCGTGGCGACTTCTTGGCTGGCCAGCATTTTTTCAAAACGTGCTTTTTCGACGTTCAAAATCTTACCTTTGAGCGGCAAAATTGCTTGGAATTTGCGGTCGCGGCCCTGCATGGCGGAACCGCCTGCGGAGTCGCCCTCGACGAGGTAGAGTTCGGACAGGGCAGGGTCTTTTTCTTGGCAGTCGGCCAGTTTGCCCGGCAGACCCAAGCCGTCCATCACGCCTTTGCGGCGGGTAATTTCGCGGGCTTTGCGGGCGGCTTCGCGCGCGCGCGCGGCATCGACGATTTTGCTGGTGATAATTTTGGCTTCGGTCGGGTTTTCTTCAAGGAAGTCGGTCAAGGCTTGGTTGATGACTTCGTTAACGACGGGGCCGATTTCGCTGGAAACCAGTTTGTCTTTGGTTTGCGATGAGAATTTCGGGTCGGGCAGTTTGACGGACAAAACGCAGGTCAGGCCTTCGCGCATATCGTCGCCGGCGGTTTCCACTTTGGCTTTTTTGGCGACTTCGTTGGCTTCGATATAGTTGTTGATGGTGCGGGTCATCACTTGGCGCAATGCGGTCAAGTGGGTGCCGCCGTCGCGTTGCGGAATGTTGTTGGTAAAACATTGCACGCTTTCTTGGTAGCTGTCGTTCCATTGCATCGCGCATTCGACGCTCATGCCGTCTTTTTCGCCGAACGCGTAGAAGATTTTTTCGTGCAACGGTGTTTTTTTGCGGTTCATGTATTGTACGAAGCCGGCCACGCCGCCGGAGAGGGCGAAGCTTTCGTGTTTGCCGTCGCGTTCGTCGATCAGCTCGATATCTACGCCGTTATTGAGGAAGGAAAGTTCGCGGATACGTTTGGCAAGGGTGTCGAAGCTGTATTCGACATTGCCGAAGGTTTCGCTGCTGGCGAGGAAGCGTACGGTTGTACCTTTTTTGTCGGAATCGCCGACGACCTTCAACGGCTCTTCGGTTTCGCCGCGTACGAAGCGGACGAAGTGTTCTTTGCCGTCACGGTAGATGGTCAGCGTTACCCAGTCGGACAGCGCGTTGACGACGGATACGCCCACGCCGTGCAGACCGCCGGAGATTTTGTAGCTGTTGTTGTCGAATTTGCCGCCTGCGTGCAAGACGGTCATGATGACTTCGGCGGCGGAGCGGCCTTCTTTCGGGTGGATGCCGGTCGGCATGCCGCGGCCGTTGTCGGCCACGCTGACGGAATTGTCGGCATGGATGGTTACGGTGATTTTGTCGCAATGTCCGGCGAGCGCTTCATCAATAGCGTTGTCGAGCACCTCGAACACCATGTGGTGCAGGCCGCTGCCGTCCTGCGTGTCGCCGATATACATACCGGGGCGTTTGCGTACCGCTTCCAAGCCTTCCAGCACTTGTATGCTGTCGGCGCCGTATTCTTCGTGTTTTTGGTCAGTCATGGTCTTTTCTTGCTGAATTTCAAGGAATTTTTCCGTGCGCGCGATGAAATGTCAAACGGGCGCGGCGGATGTGTTCCGAAAGGTCAAAATAATAGGCAATTATACCTGATTTTGCTGGAATATTCAGCGTTTTAAGTACAAAAAGGCCGTCTGAAAGATTAAATTTCAGACGGCCTTTGTATCGGAAAACAGGTTTAGCGTTTGACGCCGCTCAATCGCGCCCAGCCTTCTTCGATTTCGGCAGGCTCAATGTCAAACCATTGGCTGTAAATGCCGCTGAGTTCTTCGACTTGTTCGTCCAAAAGGCCGGACAAGACAATGCGGCCGCCTTGTTTGGTACGCGCGGCAAGCATTTCGCCGAGCATACGCAGCGGGTTGGCCAGAATGTTGGCGACAACGACATCAAATTGGCCTTGCGGCAGGCCGTCCGGCAGGTAGAACTGCGCGTCAACGTTGTTTTGCGCGGCATTGTCTTTGCTGGCGCGGATGGCTTGTTCGTCAATATCTACGCCGATGGCGGAGCCTGCGCCGAGTTTGAGGGCGGCAATGGCCAAAATGCCTGAGCCGCAGCCGTAGTCCAATACGCTTTCGCCGCCTTTGAGCTGTGTGTCGAGCCATTTGAGGCAGAGGCGGGTGGTCGGATGGCTGCCTGTGCCGAAGGCAAGACCCGGGTCAAGTTGCAGGTTGACGGCGTTGCCGTCGGGCGCTTCGTGCCAAGACGGGGTAATCCATAGGCGGTCGGAAATTTGAATCGGGTCGAATTGCGCTTGGGTCAGGCGTACCCAGTCTTGATCTTCAAGGATTTCGCCGGTGTATTTCAAATCGTTCAAACCGCATTCCTGCGCGGCGGCTTCGATAATGGAAGCGGCATCGTCGCTTTCGCCGAAAAGGGCGATGACTTTGCTTTGTTGCCAGATTTGTTCGGTCGGCATGCCCGGCTCGCCGAAAATGGCCTGCTCGTTTTCTGTACCGGCGTAGGCATCTTCAATGGCGGCGGACAATGCGCCGTGTTCCATCAGCGCGTCGGCAAGGCGTTCGGCGACGGCATCGTTGACGTTGATGGTGATTTGTTGATAGGACATGGTGGGGCTTTCTTTTTAATAAGGCCGTCTGAAAATCGATGTTGTGCTTTCAGACGGCCTTGTAAGGTATGAAACCTGATGATGCGGGTTTATCGGTTTTTCAAACCCAATACGTCTTGCATATCGTACAGGCCTTTTTTGCCGTTTGCCCAAACTGCGGCGCGTACGGCACCGGCGGCAAAGGTCATGCGGCTGCTGGCCTTGTGGGTGATTTCCACGCGCTCGCCGTCGGTGGCGAAGAGGGCGGTGTGGTCGCCGACGATGTCGCCTGCGCGGACGGTGGCAAAACCGATGGTGGATGGATCGCGCGGGCCGGTGTGGCCTTCGCGGCCGTAAACGGCGCATTCTTTGAGGTCGCGGCCGAGGGCGTCGGCAATGACTTCACCCATGCGCAACGCGGTACCGCTTGGGGCATCGACTTTGTGGCGGTGGTGGCCTTCGATAATTTCGATGTCGTAGCCTTCGTTTAACACGCGGGCAACAGTGTCGAGGATATGGAAGGTCAGGTTGACGCCGACGCTGAAGTTGGCTGCAAAGACAACGCCTATTTTTTCGCCTGCGGCTTGGATGGCGGCTTTGCCTGCATCGTCAAAACCGGTCGTGCCGATGATGATGTTGACGCCTTTTTCCACGCATTTTTGCAGGTGTTTCAGGGTTGGCTCGGGACGGGTAAAGTCGATAAGGACATCGCTTTGAGCCAGTACGGCATCCACGTCGTCTGAAATGGTAACGCCGGTTTTGAGGCCGGAGGCGAAGCCTGCATCCAAACCCAATACTTCCGAACCAGAATGCTCGAGTGCGCCGGAGAGGACGGCATCGGGATGGTTGTTGACCGCTTCAACCAAAACGCGGCCCATGCGGCCGTTGACGCCGGCAATGGCGATTTTCAATGCGCTCATGGGATTTCCTTATTTCGCGTTGGTTTCGGTAGTCGGAACGATGTTTTGTCCGGCTTGAACGGCTTCGATGGATTTTTGGATGGCATCGCCTTCGGCGCGTGCGAGGACGTCGTTTTCAAAGTACAGAGTCAGGTTGCTTTGTTCTTTGATGATGCCGTTGCGGCTGGTGTTGAAAGTGTAATCCCAGCGGTCGGCATGGAAGGCATCGCGCAGGAGTGGCGTACCGAGCAGCAGTTGGACTTGGTCGCGGGTCATACCTTGGCGCAGGGAAACCACGGAGCGGGGATTGAGCTCGTTACCTTGAATGATTTTGAGTTTGTAGGATGGAAAGTTGGATACGCGCTCGGCACTGCATGAGGCCAGACCTAAAATAGCGGCGATGGCAAGGCATAAGGCTTTATTCACGGGCTTACCTTTCTGTGTCATTTCGGGAAAGATGTTTATCATCGCTTGAATATTTTTAAAAAGCAAACGATAATCATCTTCTTAATTTTTCTTTTCGCCGATTTTCAATTGCAAGACCGGCGGCAGATTGCCGCCCTTTAACGGCCCAATAGTGGGCAAACGGGCGGAAAGTGCGTATTATAACGGTTATTACCTTACAGGGATATTGAATATTATGGAAAAATTCAGCAACATTGCGCAATTGAAAGACAGCGGTTTGAAAGTTACGGGTCCGCGTTTGAAAATTTTGGACTTGTTCGAGACTCATGCCGAGGAGCATTTGAGTGCAGAAGATGTGTACCGTATCCTGTTGGAAGAGGGTGTGGAAATCGGCGTGGCGACGATTTACCGTGTGCTGACCCAGTTTGAACAGGCCGGCATTTTGCAACGCCACCATTTTGAAACCGGCAAAGCGGTTTATGAATTGGACAAAGGCGATCACCACGACCACATCGTCTGCGTGAAATGCGGCGAAGTAACCGAATTCCACAATCCGGAAATCGAAGCGCTGCAAGACAAAATCGCCGAAGAAAACGGCTACCGTATCGTTGACCACGCGCTGTATATGTACGGCGTATGCGGCGAATGCCAAACCAAAACCAAACGTTAATCAGTTTGTATGTTGATTTTTCAGACGGCCTTGGGCATTTTCAGCCTGAGGCCGTCTGAAACTTTATGGGCTTTACGATGAAGATTCCTTTTCTTGCGCCACGGGATTATCGTTTCCCCGACCCGTCTTACGCTTTGGCGGAATGCGACGGCTTGGTCGGCGTCAGCGGCGATTTGGATACGGGGCGGCTGTTGTCGGCGTATGTGCAGGGGATTTTTCCGTGGTTTAGCCGCGACGGTTGGTTTTTCTGGTATGCGGTTGCGCCGCGAGCCGTGATTGTGCCGGAAAACCTGCATATCGGCCGTTCGCTTGCCAAAACTTTGCGTCACAAGCCGTATCGGGTAACGGTCAACCGCTGTTTTGAAAAAGTGATTGCCCATTGCGCCAATGTACCGCGTCCGGAACAGGACGGAACGTGGATAGAACCTGCGTTTCAGACGGCCTATTTGAAGCTGCACCATCAGGGGCATGCGCATTCGTTTGAATGCTGGCTACCGGATGAGCAAGGTGAAATGCAATTGGCAGGCGGGTTTTACGGCGTGCAAATCGGCTGCGTGTTTTATGGCGAGTCGATGTTTGCCTTGCTTCCCGATGCGTCCAAGATTGCGTTTGCCCGCGCCGTACCGTTTTTGGCGGATTTGGGCGTTGCGCTGATAGACTGTCAGCAGGATACCGAACATATGCGCCGTTTCAGTTCGCGGTTGATGGATTTTGCCGACTTTCAGACGGCCTTGAAGGATTTGAACGCGAAACCGTTAAAGCGGAATATCGAATGCGGCGTGGTGGCTGAAAATCTTCTGCAAAAGATTGGCGGCAAAGATTGATTTATCGGCACGGCGTGTCGGCAGAATCGACAGTTTGCATATTGCGGCTGGGAAACCGGTTGGAAAATAAATGCGATTCCATTCACTTGAACAGGCCGTCTGAAAATCTTGGCTTAGCCGAAATCCAGCCGTGTAACGCTCGGCGATAATCATGTTAATAGCTGACGAAATCGCTTTTACATGGCAAAATAACAAGTTAAATATTTGTAATAGGGTGGCCTGAATAGATTTCAGACGGCCCTGATCTCTTGAAGGAATCAACATGTCTTTGCAAAACATCATTGAAACGGCTTTTGAAAACCGTGCCGAAATCAATCCGAATACCGTTACCCCAGAAGTGCGTGAAGCGGTTTTGGAAACCATTCATCAACTCGACTCCGGCAAACTGCGCGTTGCCGAGCGTCTGGGCGTGGGCGAGTGGAAAGTCAACGAATGGGCGAAAAAAGCTGTATTGCTGTCTTTCCGCATTCAGGACAATGAAATCCTCAACGACGGTGTGAACAAATACTTCGACAAAGTGCCGACTAAATTTGCCGATTGGTCGGAAGACGAATTCCGCAGCGCAGGTTTCCGCGCAGTTCCGGGTGCGGTTGCCCGCCGCGGCAGCTTTGTGGCGAAAAATGTCGTATTGATGCCTTCTTATGTCAATATCGGCGCATACGTTGACGAAGGTGCGATGGTTGATACTTGGGCGACTGTCGGCTCTTGCGCACAAATCGGTAAAAACGTGCACTTGAGCGGCGGCGTCGGCATCGGCGGCGTACTCGAGCCTCTGCAAGCCAGCCCGACCATTATTGAAGACAACTGCTTCATCGGCGCGCGTTCTGAAATCGTCGAAGGCGTGATTGTCGAAGAAGGCAGCGTGATTTCTATGGGCGTATTCATCGGTCAATCCACCAAAATCTTTGACCGTACTACCGGCGAAATCTATCAAGGCCGCGTACCGGCAGGTTCGGTTGTCGTATCCGGCAGCATGCCTTCCAAAGACGGCAGCCACAGCCTCTACTGCGCGGTTATCGTCAAACGCGTGGACGCGCAAACCCGTGCGAAAACCAGCGTGAACGAATTGTTGCGCGGTATCTAATCGGATAACGATAACGTTGATTGAGGGTGGTATGCTCACTCTATGGTTAGTTTTGAACAAAAAAACAGGCAGAATGTTCTGCCTGTTTTTTTTTATGGCTTAAAGGCCGTCTGAAACGATTTCAGACGGCCTTTTGTTTTTGATGATGGGTTGTTTTAAGGTCAATTGAGGCAAGGGAAGGGTATTCCCTGTCTGAGACTACGCTTCCGGCCAGTCAGCGCAATAGTATTGCCAATATATTTCTTCAAAAGGAATCTTGCCGTAATCGCACAACCACGGTTTGGCGCGTGTGGTGTAGTGGATGATGGGCGGGGCGGTATCCGGCAGAGGGAACATTTCGTCAAGGTCGTATGTTTGGAAAAATCTTCCGGCGCCGGTTTGGTAATTCCAAGACTCTTCCAATTGCAGCCAGTTCTCTTGAAATACGGTGTTTAGAAAGCATTGGTCACCAAAGGGGACGGCTTTATCAATGGTGGCGGCGGTTTGCAGCAGTTGCTCCGCGATATTGTGTTTGCGCCATTGACCCAAATCGGCCAGCAGCATGCCGGAATTGAAATAGGGTGTGGTGTGCAGGCCGGTCGGATGGTTCCAATCGGTACGGGCAAGATAGGAATCTTGTACGGCGGCGACGGGATAGCCGCGCATATCGAGGTTGAACAAATCGTGCAGGGACTGGGTAACCACCATATCGCTGTCGAGGTAAAGGGCGCGGTCGACGGGCAGGTGCTGCATCATCAGGCGGAAAAATGCGGCATCCGAAATATGGGACAGGCGGCGATATTGGCTGAAGTCCATTTCAATTTTGACATCATTCAGACGGCTGCCGCTGGCGGCGAGTTTTTGGTTGGTATAGTTGATCCATTCCTTCCTGAAGGTGTTGTGCATAAGGTAGAAATTGACACCTGTATTGTGCGTACAGATGGACTTCATCAGGGTATGGACTTGTTCGGCGTAGCCGGTATCGGCGGCAAGGACGATGGTGATGTTGCTCATTGGTTAAATTCCCTTTTTTACAATGTTTTGGAGTTGGTCAGTTATTTTCTTGATTTTGTGTGGTGGGTAAAGCGGCATGGTCTTCGGTTTCCGACACGGCCTTTTCTACTAAATCCCGTTGCAGTTGTTTGCCGGCTTTGATGCCCAATTTGCGCAGTTTTTCGGTGCTGCTGATGAGGTTGCCCCTACCGGAAACCAAGCGGCTGTAGGCAGTCTGAAACTGGGATTGAGCCTGACCAAGCGCTTTATTGATGCCGTCCATGCTTTCGACAAAGCCAACAAATTTGTCATAGAGTTTGCTGCCTGCTTCGGCAATGGCCAGCGCGTTTTGGTTTTGCTGCTCATTGCGCCAGATGTTGGCAACGGTGCGCAGGGTGGCGAGCAGGGTGCTGGGGCCGGTCAGCATGATGCGTTTGTCGAAACACTCTTGGAAGAGGTTTGGATCGTGTTGCAGGGCGAGGAGGTAGGCCGGTTCGACAGGGACGAACATAAAGACGAAGTCCAGCGTTTTGACGCCCTCAAGGTCGGTGTAATCCTTGGCAGCCAAGCTTTTGATGTGGGCGCGGATACTGGCGACGTGGTTGGCAAGCTCGCGCTCTGCTTCTGCACCGGTGCTTTGCGTATAGCGGACGTAGGCGGTCAGCGATACTTTGGAGTCGATGATGATTTGTTTGTTGTCGGGCAGATTGATGAGGACGTCGGGCTGGAGGCGGCGTTGGGTACCGTCTGCTTCGTGGCGGACGCTGGAGGCTTGAACGATGTATTCACGGCCTTTTTGCAGGCCGGAATTTTCCAATACGCTTTCCAAAATCATCTCGCCCCAGTTGCCTTGGGTTTTGTTTTGCGTGCCGGTCAGCGCAGTGGTCAGCGCTTTGGCATCGTGGTGGAGCTGGGTGTTGAGGGTTTGCAGGCGTTTGAGCTCGTTTTCGATGGTCAGGCGTTCTTTGGCTTCTTTTTCATAAGTCTGCTGAACCAGCTCGCTGAAGCCGTGGATGCGTTCGTTGAGCGGATTGAGCAGTTGTTGGAGATGGTCGTGGTTTTGTTCGGTAAAGCGGCGGCTTTTCTCTTCCAGAATAGTGTTGGCGAGGTTTTGGAACTGGTCGCTCAGGTTTTGACGCGCATCTGCCAGCAGGGCCAATTTTTCTTCGGCGGCCTGACGGTCTTTTTCCGATTGGGTGTTGAGGCGCTCGTTTTGGACTTGAAGTGCGTGGTTTTGCTCCAAGAGAGCGGCGTATTCTTGTTTCAGACGGCCTTTTTCGGTTTCTTGCTGTTGCAAAAGGCTGTTTTTGTCGTCGATATTGGCTTTTTCTTGCGCCAGTTGTGTGGAGAGGCGCTCGTTTTGGACTTGCAGCGCATGGTTTTGCTCTAACAGCGTGTCGTATTCTTGTTTCAGACGGCCTTTTTCTGCTTCTTGTTGTTGCAAAAGCGTATTTTTATCCGCACTCAATGCCTGCTCTTGAACCAGCTGCGTGTTTAGGCGCTCATTGTTGATTTGCAGGTTTTGCGCGCTTTGCTGCCATTTTGCACATTCGTGTTTTAAAGCCTCGGCTTCGGCCTCGCAATCTTGCAGATAGGCAATCTGTTTTTCGGCCGCGGCAAAGCGGTTGCCCGTCTCCTGCAATTCGTCTTGCAATTCCTGCACGGTATGGCGGCTTTGCGCCAAGTCTGCTGCAGTTTGAGTCTGCACCTGTTCGGCAAACTCATGTAGGCGGCGACTTTCGGCCAATTCTTGCAAAACAATAAAGTGTCGGCTTTGGGCTTGGTAGCGTGTTATCAGCCAAGCAAACAGCGCGCCGATAAAAAATGCGGCCGCGCCGGTCAGGATTAGGGTGTTGTTCATGCTGGAAATAGTCAATACGCAGAATGTTTCACTATATCATATATTTGCAGCGCATTTTATGGTCGGATATGCGCTAGAAACGTGTGTTTTCTTTAAAAGAAGCTATCAAAGGTATTGATTTTGACTAATTGAATATTTTTGTTGTAAAAAATATAAATTCATAAAATATTGAATTTTAAAATATATTTTATTTAGAGTGCAATTTTGCAACAAAAAAAGCAAGATTTTATGGGGAAAATGAAACACGTTTGTAGTGCGTATGTAATTAAGACATCGGTGTCATTGAGAAAGACATCGGTGTCATTTTCAAAACAAAATATAAATTAACTAAAATCTTTGTTATGTATGTTTTTAGTATTTTATCTTTACGGAAAAGTTGTATTAATTAACAATTAACACGGTATGATTCGTCCTGTCGGCAGCGCAGATGCCGACGAAAAAATGTGTATGTTGTTAAATAACATTTTGTATCTATGAAAAAGGACTACTTAAAATGGGATATTTAATAACGCTTGCCACCGCTTCTTTAATCGGCATGTCGGGATACCGGCCTCCGCCCTCGGCGTCGCCTACAATATCGAAACGGTAGTACACAAATAATTCAATCATAAACGAATTAATTACAATACTTCAGAAAACGCAACTTAGGCCGTTTTTCGGCCGACAGACAAGAAAGTGAGATAAACAATGAAAACTTTAATCAAACTGGCAGCAGCCTCTTTAATCGGTATGTCCGGCCTGACCGTCGGTGCAACCAATATCGCCCACAATATGGCTGATGCCGATAAATAAAAAATACACAACACACCCTTAAATACACAGAAAAGAGTTAAAATGAAAACATTAATCAAATTGGCTGCGGCTTCTTTGATCGGTATGTCCGGTTTGACAGTTGGTGCGACCAAAATCGCAAAAAATATGGCAGAAGCTGCCAATAAATAAACGCAAGTGAAATTAAGCTTGTTTTGGTGATAAAAAAGGCCGTCTGAATATTCAGACGGCCTTTGTATTTGATGGCAAACCGTTTTATTTGCCGATACAGAAGCGCGAGAAAATCACGCCCAGCAAATCGTCGGCGGTAAATTCGCCGGTGATTTCGCTGCAGGCGTTTTGGGCGAGGCGCAGGTGTTCGGCGAAAAGCTCGATTTGGTTGTTGTTGCAGAGTGCGGCGTTTTCCAGCTCGGCTTCGGCTTCGTGCAAGGCGTTGAGGTGGCGGCTGCGGGCGAGGAACAGGCTTTCGCTTTCGCCCTGCCAGCCGACTTCCTGCAATAGGGCGTGTTTGAGCAAGTCGAGACCCGCGCCGGTTTTGGCGGACAGGCTGATGACACTTTCCACACCGGTTTGCGCGAGGCCGTCTGAACGGACGGCGACAGGTTCGCCGGTCAGGTCGGCTTTGTTGTGGATTTCGATTTTTTTCAAACCTTCGGGCAGGCTGTTTAAAATCGCTTGGGTTTTGGCGTTCACACCTTCGCGCGGGTCAATCAGAATCAGGGCGACATCGGCTTCGGAGACGGCTTTGCGGCTGCGTTCGATGCCGATTTGCTCGACCACGTCGTCGGTTTCGCGCAGGCCAGCGGTGTCGATGATGTGAACGGGCACGCCGTCGAGGGTGATTTGTTCGCGCACGGTGTCTCGGGTGGTGCCGGCGATGTCGGTTACGATGGCGATGTCGTCGCCAGCTAAGGCGTTGAGCAGGCTGGATTTGCCGACGTTGGGCGCGCCGACGAGGACGACGTTCATGCCTTCGCGCAAAATCGCACCTTGTTCCGCACTGGCAAGCACGGTTTTCAGACGGCCTTGCAGCGCTTGGAGCTTGCCGCGCGCGTCGGCGGCTTCGAGAAAGTCGATGTCTTCTTCGGGGAAGTCCAGCGTGGCTTCAACCAGCATCCGCAAAGTAATAAGGTCGTCCACCAGCTCGTGTATGTGTTGGGAAAACGCGCCTTTGAGCGAACGCAATGCCATGCGGGCGGCGGACTTGCTGGAGGCGTCGATGAGGTCGGCGACGCTTTCGGCTTGGGCTAGGTCGAGTTTGTTGTTGAGGAAGGCGCGTTTGGTAAATTCGCCCGGCTCCGCCATGCGCGCGCCCAGTTCGAGGCAGCGCGAGAGCAACATGTCCATCACGACAGGGCCGCCGTGCCCCTGCAATTCAATCACGTCTTCGCCGGTAAAGCTGGCGGGAGCGGCGAAGTAGAGCAGGATGCCGTTGTCTATCGGCTGTCCGTCGCCGCCGAGAAAGTCGGTGTAAAGCGCGGTGCGCGGTTTGGGCGTTTTGCCGCCGCTGAGGGTTTGCGCCAAAGGTAGCAGGTTTTTGCCGGAAAGACGGATCACACCGACGCCGCCGCGTCCGGGTGCGGTGGCGATGGCGGCGATGGTGGGTTGGGTTGCGGACATGGTTGGCTCGTATCTGGAATTTAATAGACGGTATTATATAGTGATTTCACGATGATGCAGGCCGTCTGAAAACCTTGATTTCGGTTTCAGACGGCCTTTGACTTTGATGGAATTAAAATGATGAACCTTCCTGCTTCAGAAATTCTGCTTCTTCTTCCGTGGTTTTACGCCCCAATACGGCGTTACGGTGCGGATAGCGTCCGAAGTGGTCGATGATGACTTTGTGTTTGATTTCAAAGGCCAATGCGTTTTCATTGGTATAGCGTTCAAACAGCGGTACGGCTTGTTCATGGATAACTTGGCTTTCGCTGTGCATCAACGGCATCAGCATGAAATGGCGTTCATGCGGAAGGAGGTCGGCGAAGCCGGGTTGGCGAACGGCTTCTTGGGCAAGAATGAGTGCAGCAGTATCTTGGGCAAACGCTTGAGGGCTGTCGCGGAACAGATTGCGCGAGAATTGGTCAAGAATAATGATTTCGGCGAGCCTGCCTTGCAGAGTATCGCGCCAGTGTGAAAGTTCGCCGCGAGCTGCCTGCTGCCAGATATCGAAAAATTGAGCGCGAATTTGGGCATCGAATCCATTGTTGCGGGCAAATTGGAAAGGGTGGTTTTCTTCGGTAAACCAGAAATCTAAGACAGTTTGAGGTGTCATGAAAACTCCTTGAAATAGAGTACAGGGAAAATTGAGGCCGTCTGAAAAATTAGAGAGATGCTTTCAGATCATCTTAACCATCAGCGCTTGCGTGAGAAAAGATCGGTAGCGGAGCGGATTGTTGCTCACAATATACAATTTATGATCTACATCTTTTCAGGATGGGCTCCTTACTACTCTGGTACAGTTCCTTCACTTTGTTCAAAATATTTTTGTAATTTTGATATAAATTGCCGACAGATTTTATTCGTATGTGGAGACGACGACAATATTTTGCACTTGGAAAACTTTGCTTGCGTTGCCGACATAAGCTGTTGCACCAATCACTGCGATTTTCATGTGTGACTTCTTGTTGAGATTCGATTGATGAGATGAGCGCATGCAAAGGCCGTCTGAAACTTTTAGTTTCAGACGGCCTTTAAATTAAGATGATTAAACAGCGGCGACGGTAAAGCGTTCAAACAAATGCGCTTTGTTTTCCGCATCGTTGGCGATGGCGACTGCCAAATCGGCCACGCTGATGCCTGCCGGAATTTCACCGTCCATCAGCAAATCGTCTTTACCCAAGCGGTATTTGCTGGTTTTGTCTTCGCTGAAACCGCCGGTCGCGCCCAGTCGTGCCGGAGGGGAAACGAAAGACCAGTTCACGTCGCGGCGCGGCAGGAGTTCTGCCAAAAGATGGCGTGCGGCATTGGCGCCGTCGAAAATTTCTTTCGGGAAGTCGGGCGTATCGATAACTTGCAAACCGGGTGCCACATACAGGCTGCCCGCGCCGCCGACGACCAATAAATAAGGCACTTGCGCTGCTTTTGCTGCTTCGACAATGCTGTTTGCGCCACGTGTGAAATCTGCGCCGATGTTGGGATTGGTCCAGCCCGGGTTGAATGCGCTGACTACGGCATCAAAACCGGCCAGTTTGTCGGCGAAATCTGCTGCGTTGACATCTGCAGAGACTGCGGCAACATTTTGCGCTTGGAACACTTTGTCTGTATTGCGAGCGAAAGCGGTTATTTCATGACCGCGGCCTGCCAATTCTTGGACGACTGCGTTGCCGACATAACCAGTTGCACCGATAACTGCGATTTTCATATTTGACTCCTTGTGGGGATGTGATTGATTAGATGAGTGCATTGTAAGGCCGTCTGAAACGCTTGATAATCCCTGATTTGCTGTTATGATTGTGAAGTTGAACTACATAATTAGTCGAAATGCAAGACATCAAACCCCTGCTTGTTTTCGCCGCCGTCCTCGAACACGGCAGCATGAACGCCGCTGCGGCCGCACTGGGCATGACGCCGTCTGCCGTCAGCCAGCACATCAACCGCCTCGAAACCCTGCATGGCATCAAGCTGTTAAACCGCAGCACGCGCAGTCTTGCGCTTACCGATGCCGGCCGCGCCTTGGGCGAATACTGCTGCCGCCTCGCCGCCACCCTTGCCGATACGCGTACCGTTATCGACAATCTGAAAACCGAACCCGTCGGCGAATTGCGTATTTCCCTGACTTCCTGCGTCATCGGTTCCCGCGCTTTTCAGACTGCGTTTTCACGATTGCAAGCCGAGTTTCCCAAAATCCGCCCTGTCTTCAATTTCAGCGATACTTTGGACGACCTGCAACACAATCAGACCGACATCGCCATACGCGGCGGCGACCGGGCTTTGGACGATCCCAACTTGGTTGCGCGCCATCTCGTGACTTGGCCGTACATCATTTGCGCCGCGCCCGATTATCTCGATCGGTATCCGCCCATTACCCATCCCTCTCAGCTTCATGCACACAGCTGGCTGCATTTTTTACCTGTCCGTACGACCTTGCAAAATGGTGAAGAAAGCTATTTTCTCGACGTCGCCGACAGCATCGCCTGCACGCATTTGGCCGCTGTGCGCAGCCTGACCGAAAGTGGTTTCGGTTTGTCTTTACAAGTGGGCGGCGAAGTGAGGGAGAAAATCGAACAAGGCCGTCTGAAAGCGGTTTTGCCTGAATGGACATTGCCGCCGGTCAGCCTTTATTTGGTAACGCCTTATCGTGTGCAGTCTGTTAAAACCGAGGTTGCCGTGCGCATTTTTACCGATAGTTTTGCCAAGGAAGGGGATTTATGAACGCGGACAATTGGAGCGTTTACCTGATTTTGTGCGAAAACGGCGCGTTTTATTGCGGCATCAGCAACCGTCCGCAAGAGCGATTTGCGGCGCATTTGTCAGGAAAAGGCGCGAAATACACGCGGTTGAACAAGCCTGTCGAGATGCGCATTGTTTCAGACGGCCTGAACAAAAGTGAAGCGCTGAAACGGGAAATCGGCATTAAGAAATTGACGGCAGAGCAGAAGCGGGGATTGTGGACTGAAGCTGAAATATTGGCAAAAGACTAATGGCGGCACTGGATTAAATTGTAGTCGGGATATGAAAAACTCTATAAACAAGTAGGCCTGCCGGTGTCTTTTGCATGGCCAAGCGGCAAATGTTTATTAACATGATTCAAAAAGGCCGTCTGAAACCTGATTGGGATTCAGACGGCCTTTTTGAGATGGGGATGGCTTTCAGGTTGACGCTACTCATGGAGAAGTCGGTAAAAATTTGAATTCTAAAAGAAACTTTGAAAATAAAATGAGTAACTGATTGAACAATAAAATGAAAATTATCACGCCAAATGACAAATGGGCGTGGATTTCTATCTGAGTAGAGGTGTGGTGTCAATATGTTTTTCCTGTTTTTGTGACAAAATCTGATTTATGCCAATATTTATTATAGTGTAGGTCGAAGGTATTAGTTTCTATGCTAGAATTTTTAAGCTGTTTATATAAAACAGTGATTTAAACTAAAACTAAGGAAAGACAGAACATGAACAAATTACTGATTGCCGTAATGATGATGGCTGGTTTGACAGCTTGTTCCCAAGAGGCTAAACAGGAGACTCAAGAGACTGCTCAAGCCGTTGCATCTGAAGTTAAAAACGAAGTTGCTTCTGCTGCCGATGCTACTGCATCTGCTGCTCAAGAAGCTGCCGATAAAGTCGAAGCCGCTGCCAGCAAAGCAGAGGAAGCCGCTAAACCTGAAGAAGCTGCCAAGCCCGAAGAGAAAGCCGAAGCGCCTGCCGCTGAAGCCAAGCCTGCCGAATCCGCCAAAGTGGACGGCAAAGCTGTTTTTGAAGCGAACTGTAAAGCATGCCACAGCGGCTTGATTCCCGGTGCTCCGGCCGTAGGCAAAAAAGAAGACTGGGCGCCTCGCATTAAACAAGGCAAAGACACCTTGCACAAACACGCCCTCGAAGGCTTCCAAGCCATGCCTGCCAAAGGCGGCAACGGCAGCTTAAGCGACGACGAAGTGAAAGCCGCAGTTGATTACATGGCCAACGAATCCGGCGCTAAATTCTAAATCGTACTGATTGAAACGCACCTTGCTACAAGGTGCGTTTTTTATGGGTGGGCGGATAAAAGTTGAAATAGTGCCGATAAACAGGCAAAGGCCGTCTGAAACATTTTATTTTGAAGCACAATCGGCTAAAATCAGGCGAATTATTTTATGCAGGAGCAAACCATGAGCAATCAACACGACAACGTAGATGCCGGCGAAATCGCCAAGTTCAGCCAAATCGCCGACAAATGGTGGGATAAAAACGGCGAATTCAAGCCCCTGCATGACATCAACCCCTTGCGCCTCGACTATATCGACGGCTATGCCGGATTGGCAGGCAAACGCGTGTTGGATGTAGGCTGCGGTGGCGGGATTTTGTCGGAAAGCATGGCCAAACGCGGCGCAGAACACGTGACCGGCATCGATATGGCGGAAAAATCCCTGCAAACCGCCGCTGCCCATGCAGCCAGCCAACATGTTGCCAATATTGATTACCGCTGCATCCGCGTCGAAGACCTCGCCGCCGAGCAGCCGCACAGCTTTGACGTGGTAACGTGTATGGAAATGATGGAACACGTTCCCGATCCGTCCGCCATCGTTCAAGCCTGCGCGAAACTGGTCAAACCCGACGGCATGGTGTTTTTCTCCACCATCAACCGCAATCCCAAATCTTATCTGCATCTGATTGTCGGCGCGGAATATCTGTTGAAATTCGTCCCCAAAGGCACGCACGACTGGAAAAAATTCATCACGCCGGCAGAGCTTGCACGCATGTGCCGCCAAGCCGGATTGGATACCGTCGGCAGCAAGGGCATGACCTACAATTTGTTGAGCGGCCGTTATTCTTTGTGCGACTCGACCGAGGTCAACTATATGGTGGCCTGCCGTCCGGCGTAAGGTTACATGGATAAAACACACGGGCTTGCCCGATATCTGAAACAGTATGTCGAAAGCAGCTTGATACAAATATCGGTAAGGTAAATCAGGCCGTCTGAAAAGAAAAAAGGCATGTGCGATACATGCCTTTTTTGTATGTGCAGAGAAGTTGTCGCCCTTATTCCGTCCAAGACGAATACGAATGTTTGCTCAAATACGCATTGGTGAATTTCCCGTCTGACGTGATTTCCTGGCCCAGCCAAGACGGTTTGGGAAACTCGGTATCTTCAGACGGCAATTCGATTTCCGCCACAATCAATGGCGCATTGTCGCCGAAATATTCGTCGATTTCATACACAAAGCCTTTAAATTCGACCCGATAGCGGTATTTTTCCATTTTAAACGGACACATATCCGCCATCATCGCTTGCGCATGAGCCAGCGGGATTTCGTATTCAAACTCGCTGCGCGTCATGTCGGAAATATAGCCTTTCAGGGTCAGCCATGCTTGAGAACCGATAATCCGCACACGGATGGTGCGCTCTTTTTCCACGCTCAAATAGCCCTGTTGCAACACCAGCGGCTCGCTTGCCGCTTCGCGCCAACTGTCATCTGCCAGCAAAAAGCGGCGTTCGATTTCGACCGTCATGAATTCTTTCCTTATTTACCAAACAGGCCGTCTGAAGATCAAAACGGCTTGAAAACCACCATATAAAGCGCAGCCACCATCATCAATACGGGGAGTTCGTTGAATACCCGATACCAGCGGTGCGAATACACATTGCTGCCGTTTTGAAAACGGCGCAGCAGCAGGCCGCAATAAAGCTGATAAGCCAAGAGCAGCAGGCCGCACAATAATTTAACCGCCAGCCAGCCGTTGCCCCACCAATTGTTTACAAACCCGATGGCCGCGCCAAATATCAGCGTTCCCCAGCCCAAAGGCGACATAAAGCGGTATAGCCTGCGCGACATATCCGTCAGCCGTACATATTCCACGCTGCCGGGTTCTAATTGCGCCAGATTCACATAAATCCGCGGTAGATAAAACAGTCCGGCAAACCAAGAAATTACAAAAAACACATGCAGCAGCTTAAACCACAAATACATTTCAGACGGCCTCAAAACCTAAAACCATTATTTTATCCGCAATACTGCTTAAGCCAAAACAAAATAGTCAAAACAATCCGATTTAGTGCGCCGCAACAATGTGTTGCAGGCATGATTTTACCCAAAAACCAAATTGTAAATTCCGCAATAATATGCAAGTTGAGATATGCACGATGCAAAAAACTTGCTAAAATTCTATGCTATTTAATTATAAAAACATTATGGACGGAAAACATGAAACAATTCGAAATCAGCAACAGCGTCAGGAAAGAGCTTAGCAACTACCTGAATACGCACAATCTAAACCTCAAAGCCGCCATGGACAACGAAACAACCAATGGCGAAGTCGCGGCCATCGTTCACGCAGGATTGCCGGCGATGATTCGGAAAATCTATTCTTTGGAAAAAATGAAAACCTTTTTCTGGACGAAAAAAGATTTGATGATGGAATTTATCAATATGCGCTTGGCAGCCGGCGATAAAAAGGGCAAAAACTAATTTTAGCGATGGGAGGGGGAGATAGGAGTCTGAAATGCGGACTTCTGTTTTTCTCGAAGTCTTGTTAGGGACAGTGCTTGCTCATTGTTCCTAATAAGTTTTGACAACCGAAAGGCCGTCTGAAATTCAAATGATAGGGCATGGGAACATGCCCTGTTTTTATGGGTGGCTTGTCTGCCTTTAGAAATAAAAAAACTATCCCTTAACTACTCCTTGATAGAATAAGGTTATGTTCAAGGTTTGGAGTTCTTTTTATCTTGCGCTTCTGCGGCGTTTCTTGCATTTTCGGGCATCAGCTGATAAAGCTCGTCTAGTTCTTTCGGTTCGGTAATCGCTTTCTTCACAATGAAATTAATTAAGTCGAACATTTTGGCAGCAGCCCTATCAAAATCTGCATCTGAAATTTGACCGGGATGGACGGCATTATTGCCGGTAATCCGCAAAGTATCGGCAACTTGGATGACTTGACCTGAGAATACACCTTTGTTTACTAGTGACCTGATGTCGGCATTGATATTTTTCCCTTCTTCTCCCAAATGAATACACAATTTTTGCAAGCCCAACCGCAATAATGCCGCTGCTCCTCTGGGCGATTGGATGAAAATTCGGGCGGCTTCTTCGTAGTCATTTTTGACATCTTTGGGCATATCTTCGGTTGGAAGTGGAGCAGATCCGCAATTTGGGTAGAGCATTTCGCCTTCAGTCGGAAAAGTGAAATGAACATGATTAGTCGCTGTTTGGGTTACTCTCCAAAGGCTATATTTTGAGCAATAAGCACAAGTAGCTTGGTAATAAACAAGAGCGTCGTTAGACTCCCATCTCATATGAGCAAATGCTCCACAGTGTGGGCAATTAAAAGCCCCTTTCTTAAACTTAGGTGCTATGTATTCTGTCATTTCTAACATCTCCCTCTCAATGCTAACAAAGCAATATTTATTGGTTTCGATAAAGACCGTCTGAAAAATTTTCAGACGGTCTTTTTATTATGTCAATCTTCCAGTTAAGCTGCGTTGTCAAAACCGCTGTGGCGGAGCAGGGCATCCAGACTTGGTTCGCGGCCGCGGAAGGCTTTGAAGGATTCTGCTGCGCTGCGCGAACCGCCGACGGCCAGTATTTCTTTCCAGAAGCGGCGGCCGGTTTCGGCAACGTCGTCGCTTTCTTCAAACGCCGCATAAGCGTCTGCACTCAAAACTTCCGCCCATGCATAGCTGTAATAGCCTGCGGAGTAGCCGCCGGCGAAGATGTGGCTGAAGCTCAAGGCAAAGCGGTTGTATGCCGGCGGTTGGGTCACGGCGACTTCTTGACGCACTTTGTCCAAGATTTGCGGCCATTCTTTCAGACGGCCTTCATCTTCCTGATGGTAGATTTCCATGTCGAAGAGGGCAAATTCCATTTGACGGACGAGGAACATACCGCGTTGGAAGTTTTTAGCCGCGTGCATTTTGTCGAACAGCTCTTTCGGTAATACTGCGCCGGTTTCTTCGTGCGAGGACATTTGCGCCAATACGTCGTATTCCCAAACGAAGTTTTCCATGAATTGGCTAGGCAGCTCGACCGCGTCCCATTCGACGCCGTTGATGCCGGATACGCCCACTTCGTCAACCTGGGTCAACAAGTGGTGCAGGCCGTGGCCGGTTTCATGGAAGAGGGTGATGATTTCGTCGTGGCTCAAACGCGCTTCTTTGTCGCCGACCGGCGGGGTGAAGTTGCAGACGAGGTAGGCGGTCGGCAGTTGCAGCGCACCGTCGGCAAAACGGCGGCGACTTTTATAGCCGTCCATCCATGCGCCGCCGCGTTTGCCTTCGCGTGCGTACAAGTCCATGTAAACGCCGCCGATGGTTTGGCCGTCTTGTTTCAGCTCGAAATAGCGCACGTCTTTGTGCCAAACGGGGACGGTTTTTTCAGCCAGCTCGATGCCGTAGAGTTTTTTGATTTGGGCAAACAGGCCTGCCAATACTTTGCTGATAGGGAAGTATTTTTTCACTTCGGTTTCGCTGAAGGCGTATTTGGCTTGACGCAGTTTTTCGGCGGCGTAGCTCAAATCCCAAGATTGCGGATCTTCGATATTCAGGCTCTCGCGTGCAAAGGCTTTGATTTCGGCAAAGTCTTTTTCGGCAAACGGTTTGGCGCGGCGGGCAAGGTCGTGCAGGAAGTTTAAAACCTGTTCGGGCGTGTCGGCCATTTTGGTTGCCAGCGACAGCTCGGCGTAGTTTTTGAAACCGAGCAGTTTGGCGGTTTTCAATGCGTTTTCGAGAGTGCGGTCGATGTTGGCCGTATTGTCGAATTTGCCGTCGTCAGACAATTCGCTGGCGCGGGTAACGTAGGCACGGTAGATTTGTTCGCGCAGTTCGCGGTTGTCGGCGTATTGGATGACGGCGAGGTAGTGCGGAATTTGCAGGCCGATTTTGTAGCCTGTTTTACCTTCGCTTTGCGCGGCGGCGGCAAACATGGCGAGGGAGTCTTCGGGAATGCCGGCAAGCGGCGCGGCATCGTCAAAGTGAATGCCGAAAGCGTCGGTTGCGTCTTGGATGTTTTGTGCGAATTTGGCACCCAGTTGCGCGCCTTCGGTTTGCAGTTGCGCCAGTTCTGCCTGCTGTTCGGGCGGCAATTCGGCACCGCTGAGGACGAAATCGCGCAAGTCGTGGTTGAGCTTGGTTTGCTGCGCCGGGGAGAGGGTGTCGAATTCGGCAGAGTTTTTGATGATTTTAAAGCGGTTGTACAACTCGATGTCTTGACCGATTTCGGTGAAGAAGATGGTGATTTCTGGCATCAATTCGTTGTATACGGCACGCAATTCGGGCGTGTCGACTACGGAGTTGAGATGGGAAACCACGCTCCAAATGCGGCCGACGCGTTCGGTAATGTCGGTCAGTTTTTCGACGGTGTTGGCCCAGTCGGTGTGCGTTTGCGCTTTGATGGCGGCGATTTGTTCGCGCGCTTCGGCAATGGCGGTTTGCAGGGCGGGTTTGATGTCTTCGGTTTTGATTTGGTCGAAACGGGGTTCTTCGCCCAAGTGGAGCAGGACGTTGTCGCTCATATGGTTTCTCCTGAATAAGATGGATTCAGACGGCCTTGTGGCCGTCTGAAAAGAAAACGATAGGCGTTATATGGTGGCAGACAGGCAGAATTAAAGTGTCCTGCCTTCCTGTCGGCCAATCTTATTCTGCGCCGCGCGGATTGGCGTGCAATGGCGCAGCCAGCTCGAGGCGCATGGTGGTGCCTTCTGGGGCATAAACCGCATTGGCAACATTGGTTTGCAGGGATTCGGCAAACGAGCCGCGATACACTTTTGCGCCTTGGTGGGTCAGGTTGGATTGCACGTCGACGTACACTTCTCCGCCGATTTGACGCCAGAGGTAGCAGAAGGTGTAGTCTTCAGACAGGTAGCGTTTGCTTTCGGGATCGACCATGCAGTCGAAGAAGCGGTAGTGCAGGCCTTTGTTTTCCGGGCTGTAGTCGCTGTCGGAGACGTAGTTCAACTCGGGGAAGGCCTCTATCATTTTTTCAAATACGCTGCGTTTGATAACCATGAAGCCGGTTGGCGCGTCATGGACTTTCATAAAACCGTCTTCATCGACTTTCAATACGATTTCACCGTTTTCATCTTTGTCGTTGGTGTTGACGGTGTAAGAAGTGTACATACGCTCAAAATCGGCTTGGGTCATGCCGGCCGGAAGGCCTGCTTTCGGCCAGTTTTCGCGTTTGAGCGGATAAACGCCGGCTACAACGTCTTTATCGGCCAAGAGCAGGCGGTAGAATGAGTCGGGAGAGAAGCCGATGTCGGAGTCAATCCAGAATAAATGCGTCCATTCTTTGTTTTCCAAAAATTTGGCCACGCAGTTGTTGCGCGCGCGCGTAATCAGGCTTTCGCCGCGCTGCATCATTACTTGCAGCGGCAGGCCGAGGGAGGCGTTGGTGTGGACGATGTTCAGAAGCGAGAGGGTGTAGTTGTGGAAATATTTGCCGTCATGGCTGGGGGTCATAATGACGGGATACATTTCGGCAAGGGCTGATTCGGGCAACATGACTTTTCCTTATTGTTGATTGTGAACTTCATTATTGTAAGGGATTTAATTGTATCAATAAACAAACCGTACTATTTTGTTTGGTTGATCAGTCGGTATTGCGTGCGCAAAAATTCGTCTAAGACGGCCTGTTGTATTTCCAGCCGTTTGGAAACGGGGGAGGCGAAGCGTACGATGATGTGGTACACCTTGTCATCATGCGGCACGCGGGACACGCGCGGCTGGGCGGCGGGGGTAATAAAGAGTTTTTGCGCTTGAACGTTTTCCAAATATTGTTGGATAACGGGAACATAGGCTGCGCACAAGGGCTCAAGAACGGCTTTCAGACGGCCTATGATTTCGTCCGAATCCAAATGAATCGGCACGGGGATTTCCACCGTATGAATCACATAATTGCCCAAAATATTGTCGCGGCGCACGGTGTGGCTCAGAAGCAGGCTGTTGGGAAACGAGAGCGTTTTGCCGGAAAGTTGGCCGATCAATGGATTAGGGCCGATTTGCATCATCAGCGTGTTCAGCATATTGATATCGACCACCCGTCCGCGCAGGCCGTTGATTTCGATGTAGTCTCCGATGGAGTATTGTTTGGTTACCGAGCGCAGGATGCTGCCGGACAAACACATAATCAGCTCTTTGGTTGCCACCACAATCGCCGCGGCCACTGCAAACATCGACAAGGCCAAAGTTTGAATCTGCGCCGCCCAAATCATCGCCAGCCCGAGCAGGATCAGCAACATGGTCACGTTGCGGCTGAACACCAGCGAGCGGCGTTTGTTTTCAATGCTCAAATCCGGATGGCTGCGAAAATGCGCCGAGAGCAAAATGCTGCGCCCGGCAATGACGGCCACAATCATCAATACCGACATCAATGCCGATTTAATGATTTCTTCACTGACAGGCAAAGCGTTCAGCCATTCATGCATGGTGTTCCACATAATCCTGTTTCCTTTCCCTTCTTAGGCCGTCTGAAAACCCACGCGTTCAAAAATTTCTGCCGCACACGCTTCCGATACCGCAAACAAAGTTGCCACGCTGCCCAAAGCCCGTTGCGTAGCCGCACTCAAATCATCACGGCACACTTCGCCCAGCCACTCAACCGGCCGCACCAGCGACATTTTTTCATCGTCCCATTGCGGACAATGTACCGCGCCGCCCGTAATCCTGCCGACCCGATAACGGCGCAAAGCAGGCGAGTAGGTCAGTACGGCATCTCCATCAGCCAATTCGTTGACAAACCGCCACACCTGAGCCGCGCCCGATTGCGCCGTTCTCAACTTCACATCCGGTACGGCCGAACGGTAAATATCGGTCAGCTCCTCACGGCCAAAACCCTTGGCCGCCGCTTCGGCCAGCATAGGCCAGGCCAATGCCGCAACACCGCGTTCAAAAAATACATCATAAAGCGCACCTTGCGTGCTGCGAACCATATAAAGTTTGGCTTGTTTTCCCATTACAGTACCTGTTTGTTTGAAGGATTCATCCCTTTGTTTCCATGTTACCTGTTACGGCTGAAAAATTCGATATTTTACATTGCCGGAAGGGTTTGAAGTTCTCGCTGAAAATAAATGAATTATAGATGAAAGGCCGTCTGAAAAATAAAATAGGCTTATATATCAACAGATGATATAGCGTAACAATATATTAATAACTGTAAAATTATTTACGTTTGCATCAAAAAAAGATAAGATGGAATAATCAATCGAGAAAGATTGCTATTCACTGAACATTAGGAGAGAAAAATGACCTGTAAAACCCACGAACATCATGACCACGTTCACAGCGCAAACTGCGGCCACACTGCCATCAAACACGAAGGCCACGTCGATTATCTGCACGACGGCCACCTGCACCATGAGCACAACGGCCACTACGACGAGCATGCTCTGAGCGTCAATGAAACCAACCCTGACGGCTGCCATCCGGTTGACACCTGCCACGGCCACGTTCACGGCGAAGGTTGCGGCCACGAAGCCGTACCGCACGGCGATCATGTTGACTACATCGTCAACGGCCGTCTGCATCACCAACATGGCGACCACTGCGACGACCACGGCCCGGTTGAAATCGTTAAATAAAACTGTTTTTCAGACGGCCTTTAATATGGAGCATCTGTAGGGAAAGGGGGGGTATTTTCACCCCCTTTTCATATATATTGTCGTACCCTACACTAAAACAGCCATTATTATGTTTGACATCATATTTGTATTGGTATTCGGCAGGCTCCAAGCCTCCGGAACACTGAATTTTCCCGATAGGCTTTATCCCATCTGGAAATGGGCGCTAGGCGCAGGCATGCTTTATGCCACGATAGGGACAATGCTGGGATACGCTTTCTCCGGTTCCTTCTCCCTAGTCAGCTTTTTGCTGATTATTGCCTTGTCATCAACCTGGTTCTCTCTGTATTTCAAACTGTTGCGGCTTACCGCCTCAAAAACTGTACTGAACCAATGTATTTACTGGGTGCTGGGTATTGTTTCGGCATTGTCGTTCCCCTTTATTGTGGGCTACTTTTCCCTATTGGCCAAAGGCTTTGTACAATAAACTTTTCAGATAATCTCCCTATACAATAAGGTCGTCTGAAAGCCTGAATCTTTATCTGATTTATGTTTTTAAAGCGCTTTTTAAATTAAAGGCCGTCTGAACGTATAGTTTCAGATGGCCTTTAGTTTTACCAATTCACGCGGACGGCCCTGCTGCCGAGCAATGTTTCCAGTTCGTCAAACAAGGCGGTGCTTGGCGTTACCATCCATTTTGGCGCAATTTTCAATTTGCCTGATGCTTTGCCGTTGCTGTACGACAGTTGCAGCGGAATGTGCGACGTGTCGGGCAGGCGGTGGGCGGTGAGGATGGCGGCGAGGCGTGCGATATCGTGGCCGGGGGCGAGGACGAGGCTGAGGCTGCGGGCGTAGCGTTCGCGCGCCATTTGCAGGGTCATGACTTGGTTTGCCATAATGCGCAGACCGTCGCCGCCGCCGTAGTCGTCGCGGCTGACTTTGGATTCGATAATCAGCACTTGGTCGGATTTGAGGTAGTCGGCGCAGTTTTCCAGCGTGTGGCCGCTGACCATGATTTCCACCAGACCGCTCAAATCTTCAAGGCTGACGAAGGCGATTTTGCCGCGTTTGCCCATCATGGTGCGCACAGCGGTAACGAATCCGGCGAGGCGTACGCTGTCTTGCGGTTTCAGACGGCCCAATTTGGTCGGGGCGATTTGGCGGACTTCTTGGGCATACGGGCCGAACGGGTGGCCGGACAGGTAAAAGCCGATGACGGTTTTTTCTTCGGCGAGTTTTTCCGATTCGCTCCACATGGGCGCGTCGATGAGCTGCACCGGTTCAATGGCGTCTTCCATCATGTCGAAAAGTCCGCCCTGATTGACGTTGGCGGCTTTTTGGTCGGCGTTGCTCATGGCAAGGTCGATGTTCGCCAAGAGCATGGCGCGGTTGGGCTCGATGCTGTCGAACGCGCCGCCGCGTATTAGGGCTTCGAGGGTGCGGCGGTTCATGTGTTCTTTGCCGACGCGCTCGCAGAAGTCCAAGAGGCCGGTAAACTTGCCGCCACTTTGCCGCGCGGCGATGATGGATTCGACGGCGGCTTCGCCCGTGCCTTTAATCGCGCCGAGTGCGTAGCGGATTTTCATGTTCGGATACGGCGTGAAGCGGTAGTCGGATTCGTTGATGTCGGGCGGCAGGAACTCGATGCCGTTGGCGCGGCAGTCGTCGTAGAAATGCTTGAGCTGGTCGGTGTTGTCCAATTCAGACGACATGGTTGCCGCCATAAATTCGGCAGGATAATGGGCTTTGAGCCATGCGGTCTGATAGGAAATCAGGGCGTAGGCTGCGGCGTGGGATTTGTTGAAACCGTAGCCGGCGAATTTTTCCATGTAGTTGAAGATTTCGTCGGATTTTTCGCGCGAAATGCCTTGTTTTGCCGCGCCTTCGGCGAAAATTTCGCGGTGTTTCACCATTTCTTCGGGCTTTTTCTTACCCATGGCGCGGCGCAACAAGTCTGCGCCGCCGAGCGAGTAGCCGCCGATAATCTGCGCCGCCTGCATTACTTGTTCCTGATACACCATAATGCCGTAGGTCGGCGCGAGGATGCCTTCGAGCAGCGGGTGGATGTATTGGAATTCCTGTCCCTTCATGCGCGCGACGAAGTCGGGGATGTTGTCCATCGGGCCTGGGCGGTAGAGCGACACGAAGGCGATGAGTTCTTCAAACTTGGTCGTGTGCGCCGTTTTCAGCATTTTTTTCATGCCGGTCGACTCGAACTGGAAGACGGCGGTGGTGTTCGCATCGCGGAAGATTTGGTAGGCAGCTTGGTCGTCAAGCGGAATCTTGCCGACATCGACAATATCGCCGGTGGTGTTTTTGATGTTGTTCTGCGCCATTTCGATAATGGTCAGGTTGCGCAGACCCAAAAAGTCGAACTTCACCAAACCCACGTCTTCCACGTCGCCCTTGTCGTACATGGATACGGGCGAGGCGGATTCGTCCGCCTGATACACGGGGCTGTAATCGGAAATCTTGCCCGGCGCAATCAACACGCCGCCCGCGTGCATACCCAAACCGCGCGTCAGGTCTTCCAGCTTTTTCGCCAGCGTAATCAGTTCGTCCGCTTCTTCCGCTTCAATCAATTCCTGAATCTGCGGCTCGGCCTCCATGGCTTTTTCCAAACTCAGGGGTTTGTTGGCTTCCAACGGAATCAGTTTGGACAGTTTGTCGCACAGCATAAACGGCAGTTCCAGCACGCGTCCGACGTCGCGAATCACCGCTTTGGACGACATCGTGCCGAAGGTGACAATCTGGCTGACCGCTTCCGCGCCGTATTTCTCGCGCACATATTCAATCACGCGGCCGCGGTTTGCCTGACAGAAGTCCACGTCAAAGTCAGGCATGGAAACGCGTTCAGGGTTTAAGAAACGCTCGAACAGCAACGCGTATTTGAGCGGATCAAGGTCGGTAATCTTCAATGAATACGCCACCAGCGAACCTGCGCCCGAACCACGGCCCGGTCCCACCGGACAGCCGTGTGTTTTCGCCCAGTTGATAAAGTCTTGTACGATAAGGAAATAGCCGGGGAATTTCATCTGGATGATGATGTTCAGCTCAAAATCCAAACGTTCCTGATATTCCGGCATTTTTGCCGCACGCTCCGCCTCGTCTGGATAAAGCTGAACCATGCGTTCCTGCAAACCCTCGTTGGAGAGTTTCACCAAATAATCATCCAGCGACAGGCCGTCCGGAGTAGGGAAGAGCGGCAGGAAGTTTTTGCCCAATGTGATGTGCAGATTGCAGCGTTTGGCAATTTCTACCGTGTTTTCCAAGGCTTCGGGCAAATCGGCAAAACGTTCGGCCATGGTTTCCGGCGGAATGAAAAACTGGCTCGGCGTAAAATCGCGCGGACGTTTTTTGTCCGTCAGTACCCAGCCGCCTGCGATGCACACACGCGCCTCGTGCGCGTTGAAATCATCGCTGCTCATAAACTGGGTTGGATGCGTTGCCACTACCGGTAAGCCCAATTCTTCCGCCAGTTTCACGCTGCCCGAAACGCAAGCCTCCCATTCAGGGCGTTCGGGCAGGCGTTGCAGCTCTAAATAAAACGCATTGGGGAACCACGCCGCATATTTCAACGCTGCCGCACGCGCCGCGTCTTCATTGCCGTTCAAGAGATTCACGCCCACTTCGCCGTAATGCGCGCCACTCAAACAAATCAAGCCGCTGTTGTCGCCGTTTTCCAGCCATTCGGGATTGAGTTCCGCATGATGGATATTGCGGTCTTTACCGACATAGGCCTCCGTCAAAAGCTCGCTCAAGCGCAGGTAGCCCGCATCGTTGCGGATAATCAGCATGGCGCGGAACGGCTTGTCGGGCGCATTCGGATTGCCTATCCACACATCCGCCGCGCCGATGGGCTTAATCCCTGCACCGCGGCAGGCTTTATAGAATTTCACCAAGCCGAATTCGTTCATCAAATCGCTGATGCCCAAAGCAGGCAAACCGTATTCCTGCGCTTTGGCAATCAGTTTTTTTATCCGCACCATACCGTCGGTAATCGAGAATTCGGTATGCAGGCGCAGGGGGATGTAGGTCGGCTCGGTCATGGCAAAATCGGCGTGAACAATAAAAGGCGTATTGTAGCAGGGTTGGCAGCTAAAGGCCGTCTGAAAACTAAATGTAATGGGGTTGGATAAAGCAAATAAAACATAAGGGGGCTTTCTTTCAGACGGCCATGTTAAAATATCGCTATTATTGAAGAGGATTAAATGATGGAAGCGACAGTTTATCTTGAAGACAATGAATACATCGCTTTGTGCGACCTTTTGAAACTGGCTGGCCTTGCCGAAAGCGGCGGACAGGCAAAAGCGTTTATCGCCGAAGGGCTGGTATTGCGCAACGGCGAAACCGAAACCCGTAAAACCGCCAAAATACGCGGCGGTGAAGTGATTGAATTTGACGGCGCACGCTTGGAAATTGCCGATGGATATGACCCTGAAGAATAAAGCCGAAGCCATCTTGGGCGAACCTCTTTTAGACGAACCCGTTCGTCCCGAATCGTGGGAATGTTGCGGCAGCGAATGCGACGATGCCTGTATCCAGACAATGTATTGGGCGGAAAAAGCCCGATATGACGCGCAACAGCGGAAGTTGAAAGAAGCAGGTTGGATAGACGGCGAAGATGGTGCAAAGGCCGTCTGAAAATGATTGGGCTTGATAGGAGCTGTGTTTCAAACAATGCTGCATTAAAGCCAATGCCGTCTGAAAGTTTCAGACGGCATTGGCTTTTTTAAAGTTTAAATTAAGATTGTGTTACCTCGGAAGCGGTTGCATTTTCAGGTGTGCCAGGTGCAGCATCGGCAGGAGCCTGATAATCTGTATTTTGCGATGAAGAGGGCTCGGCATTGTCATGTTTATGATGCTTATCATGTTTACCAAAGTGTCGTTTGTCCTGATCGTCATCTTGTGCTACTGCCAATACTTTGCCGTTTTGAGCATCAACCAAAGCTTCGTATTCGACGCCGTCTTTCAAGATTTCTACTTTGTAACGGCCGCCCAAATGTTGTTTGTATTTGTAATCGACATCTTTAACGACGCCGCCCACTTCTGCTACCGCTGCTGCGGCTGCTTGCTGGCCGGAAACCTTTGCGAACATACCTTCTTTGAAAGCCATGGTACCTGCCGCACCGGCAACGCCCAAACTTGAAGCAATAATACCGGCAATGATGAGTTTTTTTGAAATAAAAGCGTTAATGCGTTTCATGATTTTCTTTCCTACTGTGTTGTTGAACGATGAATGTATTCTATGCCTCAACAATTAGCTGAACATGAGCAAAACGCTAAGATGTGTAATGGGTTGCAATACTAAAATTAACACTTTAATAATAATGGAGATCGAAGCCGCGCTTTCAGACGGCCTTGCTAATATGTTGTGATGGCATATTTGGCGGGGATTGTGGTTTGCGTGTGAAAACAAAAAAGCGTGATGAAAAAAGGGCATGTGTGAGACATGCCCCGGATTAAATGGTAAACGCGATGGTGAGAAACCAAATGACGGAATAAGATTTGCGGTTGGTCAACTTATCTTATTCCGCCTTGTTTTACAATCATTCAGGCGATGCTTCGCCTGCAAGATTCTTGATTTCTTCGCGATGCGCGTCAAACCATGAACCGACCACCTGATTGACTTCGTCCATGCCTTGTTTTTTCAGGCTGGAGAACAGTTGAACGCTGATTTTTTGACGCTCAGTGTAGGGTTTGAGTGATTTTTTTACCGCTGCCAAAGTTTTAATCTGGTCGTTTTTAGACAGCTTGTCTGCTTTTGACAGCAGGATATGCACAGGACGGCCGGTGATGTGGAAGAAGTCCAGCATCTGAATGTCTAAAGCCTTGAGCGGATGGCGCGAGTCCATAATCAAAATCAGGCCGATCAGTTGGCGGCGTTGTTGCAGGTAGTCGCCCAAGAGTTTGACCCAGTGCGTACGGATGGCCTCCGGTACTTGCGCGTAGCCGTAGCCGGGCAAATCGACCATGAAATTGCCGTTTTCCAGTTCAAAGAAATTGATGTGTTGGGTGCGGCCTGGTGTTTTGGAAACATAGGCAAGGCGCACATGATTGGTTAAGGTATTGATGGCGCTGGATTTGCCGGCATTGCTTCGGCCGACAAAGGCAATCTCGGCCGGCGTGTCGGGCAGGTCTTTCAGATGGTTGACCGTCGTAAAGAATTTGGCGTTTTGAAAAAGGTTCATCAGTATTTCCTTACATGGAAACAAAACTGCAACATCATAATTTGTATCGGGCATTTATGTTGCAGCAGTTTGGTAATTTGAGTAGTAATTTAATGTAAACTTGGTATAGAATAGCACGTTTATAGAATTATCGGTTTTAATCGGGAAAATTCCCCGGTATTTGAGTATAAAAAAGGCATTGACGCGGTACGCAATGCTGTAATCAGGAGCACTCCATGAAACGATTGACTTTATTGGCCTTGGTATTGGCTGCCGGTGCGGTTTCCGCTGCCCCTAAAGCAGATGCTGAAAAAGGCAAACAGGTAGCGACTACTATCTGTGCGGCGTGTCACGCAGCCGATGGTAACAGCGGTATCGCAACTTATCCTAAACTGGCAGGTCAGGCTGCGGCTTACACCTACGGCCAAACCATGGCCATCAAAGACGGTACCCGTTCCCACGGTGCTGCCGGTGTGATGAAACCGATGGTGATGAACTTGTCCGAACAAGACATCCGCGACGCTGCCGCCTACTACGCCAAACAACAAGGCAAACCGGGCGAAGCCAATCCTAAAGAAAACCCAGAGCTGGGCGCGAAAATCTATCGCGGCGGCCTGAGCGCTAAAAAACTGCCGGCATGTATGTCTTGCCACGGTCCTAGCGGCGCAGGTATCCCTGGCGGCGGTACTGAAATCCAAGCCTATCCTCGTCTGGGCGGCCAACACAAAGCTTACGTTGTTGAGCAAATGAAAGCTTACCAATCCGGCCAACGCAAAAACGCCATTATGGCCGATATTGCCAACCGCCTGAGCGAAGAAGAGTTGAACGCAGTAGCCAACTTCATCCAAGGTTTGCACTAATTTCGTTTTGAAACGAGCTTATTGATACAGGCCGTCTGAAAACTCTTCAGACGGCCTTAGCCAATATATGCCGATAAGCCTGATTGGTTTTTTCAAATAGCGACAGCAAGATTTTGACTACAATATGCAGTATTCTTCCTTTCGCATCATAACGTCCATCGCAGCCCGATTGATTGGGTTGTTCAAAGCCGACAGTTGAAACATGAGTAAATCTTCATCATCCGTCCCACTTATCCGTAGACCATGGTTTGCCTTTTTCAGCTCCATGCGCTTTGCCGTTGCTCTGCTCAGCCTGCTGGGCGTGGCTTCGATTATCGGTACGGTCTTGCAGCAAAACCAGCCACAAGTCGATTATTTGGTGAAATTCGGCCCGTTTTGGTCGCAGATTTTCGGCTTTTTGGGTCTGTACGACGTGTACGCCTCGGCGTGGTTCGTTGTCATCATGATGTTTTTGGTGATTTCCACCGGATTGTGCCTGATTCGCAATGTTCCGCCGTTTTTGCGCGAGATTCGTTCGTTCCGTGAAAACGCGAAGGAAAAATCGCTGGCGGCAATGCGCCATTCCATCGTTTTAGACGGACAGGTAACGCCCGAAGTCGCGCAACGTTATTTGGAAGTGCAGGGCTACGGCTGCAAAACCGTTACGCGTGAAGACGGTTCGGTTTTGGTGGTGGCGAAAAAAGGTGCGATGAACAAATGGGGCTATATCTTTGCCCATGCCGCGCTGATTGTGATTTGTTTGGGCGGTTTGATAGACAGCAATATCCTGCTGAAAATCGGCATGCTTACCGGCCGGGTCGTGCCGGACAATACAGCGGTTTACGCCAAAGACTTTAAGCCCGAAAGCGTGTTGGGTACGTCTAATTTGTCGTTTAGGGGCAATGTCAATATTTCGGAAGGTCAGAGCGCGGACGTGGTATTTCTGAATGCGGATAACGGCATGCTCGTGCAAGACTTGCCGTTTTCCGTCAAATTGAAGAAATTCCATATTGATTTTTACGATACCGGTATGCCGCGCGATTTCGCCAGCGACTTGGAAGTCACGGACAAGGCAACCGGCAAAGTCAGCGAACACACCATCCGCGTCAACTATCCTTTGACGCTGCACGGTATTACGGTTTATCAGGCAAGTTTTGCCGACGGCGGCTCAGACTTGACGTTTAAAGCGTGGAATCTGGCTGATGCCGACCGTACTCCGGTCAAACTCAAAGCAACTTCAATGCGCGAGTTTCCGCTGGATTTGGGCAAGGCTTCTTATAAATTGGAATTCGACCAGTTTACTTCGATGAACGTCGAAGACATGAGCGAGCCGTCTGAAAAAGAGCAAAACCTGAAATCCGCCATCAATGATGTTCGTTCTGTCCGTCAGGAAGGCAAAAAATACACCAATATTGGCCCATCTATCGTTTACCGCATCCGCGACAAAGCAGGGCAGGCGGTCGAATATAAAAACTATATGTTGCCGGTAAAACAAGATGAAGACTATTTCTTCATTACCGGCACGCGCAGCGGCTTGGCGCAGCAATACCGCTGGTTGCGCATTCCAATGGATAAAAACGGTAAAATCGATACCTTTATGGCTTTGCGCCAATATTTGAAAGACGATGCGGCACGCCGTAAAACCGTTGCCAACGCCGTCAAAGGCGCACCCGCCGAAATCCGCGAGCAATTCATGGCGGCGGCGGAAAATACTTTGTCGATTTTTGCCAAAGGCGGCTATTTGGCTTTGGACGAATTTGTTACCACCAACATTCCCAAAGATCAGCAGGAAAAAATGCAGGGCTATTTCTATGAGATGCTCTATGGCGTGATGAATGCCGCTTTGGAAGACACGATCAGTACATACAACCTGCCGGCTTGGCCGCAAGATGAAAAACGCAACCGCTTCCTGCTGCATGCAATGGATGCGTACACCGGTTTAACCGAGTATCCTGCGCCGATGTTGCTGCAATTGGACGGCTATTCCGAAGTGCGCTCTTCCGGATTGCAGATGACCCGTTCTCCGGGGGAATTCTTGGTGTATTTGGGTTCGGTATTGCTGGTGTTGGGCACGGTGTTTATGTTCTATATCCGTGAAAAACGTGCTTGGCTGCTGTTTTCAGACGGCCGTATCCGTTTTGCCATGTCTTCCAGCCGCAACGAACGCGACTTGCAGAAAGAATTTCCGCAACACACACGGCAATTGCAGCAGCTTGCCAAGGATTTGAACCATGAATAACAAACATCAGGCCTTGCCCGAGCATGAGCTTCTGACACACAAATCATTTATCCGAAACCTCAACCTCTTCGACTGGGCATTCGCACTGCTGATTGCCATCAGTGCGTTTATTGCCCAAACCCAAGCCGGTCTGCACATGGACATCTACGAAATGGTGATTTTGTGGGCGAGTGCCGGTATTGCCGTTTTTCTGGGTTGGTTTTTCAAACCGATGCGCTGGTTTATCCCTTTGGGCGTGTGCTTGGCGTATTTGGCCGTTGATTTGTATGGCGGTGACATCAAACACGCAGACGGTTTCCTGCTCAAATATCTGTTAAGCAGCCAGTCGGCGATTATGTGGCAATGCGCGTTTGTGTTCTTTGCCTTGTTTGCCTATATCGTCGGCGCGATAGCGGCGGTGCGCAAAAATGTGTCGTCCAATACGCTTTTGGGCATGGGTACCGTGTTTGCGTGGGTTTCCGCGATGGCGGGCTTTGTCGGTTTGCTGGTACGCTGGCATGAAAGCTATCTGCTGCGTCCCGATGCCGGCCATATTCCGGTTTCCAACCTTTACGAAGTATTTATCTTGTTCTTGGTCATTACGGCACTGATGTACCTCTATTACGAAGGCCGTTTTGCCGTACAAAAACTGGGTGGCTTTGTCTTCAGCTTTATGGCAATTGTGGTCGGATTTGTCTTATGGTACAGCGTTTCACGCGAGGCTCATGCCATTCAGCCGCTGATTCCGGCTTTGCAGTCTTGGTGGATGAAAATCCACGTTCCGGCCAACTTTATCGGCTACGGCGCATTCTGTATCGCTGCCATGCTGGGTATTGCCGAACTGCTGGCGCTCAGAAAAGAAGATGCGGGCAAAAAATCATGGCTGCCGCACTCGCAAGTCATTGAAGAAGTTATGTACAAAGCGATTGCTGTCGGTTTCTTATTCTTCACGATTGCCACCATTCTCGGCGCATTGTGGGCAGCCTCTGCGTGGGGTCGCTATTGGAGCTGGGACCCGAAAGAAACTTGGGCATTCATCGTTTGGCTGAATTACGCTGTTTGGTTGCATTTGCGGCTGGTGGCAGGCTGGCGCGGCAGGGTGTTGGCTTGGTGGGCAGTCATCGGCCTGGTCATTACCGCCTTTGCCTTTATCGGCGTGAATATGTTCTTGAGCGGCCTGCATTCTTACGGCACTTTGTAAACCGCTTATTCCGCACTTTATTTCAGACGGCCTTTTTCCGTTTTCGGAGAAAACGCCGTCTGAATCGTTTTTAATCATTTTTTCAGACGGCCTCAAACCATGTTGGTATTAGGAATTGAATCATCTTGCGACGAAACCGGCGTTGCGCTCTACGATACCGAGCGCGGCCTGTTGGCGCATCATTTGCACACACAAATGGCGATGCACGCCGAATACGGCGGCGTTGTCCCCGAATTGGCCAGTCGCGACCATATCCGCCGTGTCGTGCCGTTGACGCAAGGTTGCTTGAAGGAAGCAGGCGTAGGCTATGCCGACATCGACGCGGTTGCCTTTACGCAAGGTCCGGGCTTGGGCGGCGCATTGCTGGCCGGTTCAGGCTTCGCCAACGCCTTGGCATTTGCCATCGGTAAGCCCGTTATCCCTGTCCACCATCTTGAAGGCCATTTGCTCTCGCCTTTGTTGGCAGACGACAAGCCTGAATTTCCATTTGTCGCTTTGCTGGTGTCGGGCGGACATACGCAATTTATGGCTGTACGCGGTATCGGCGATTACACCTTGTTGGGCGAAAGCGTGGACGATGCGGCAGGCGAGGCGTTCGACAAAACGGCCAAGCTGTTGGGTTTACCTTATCCCGGCGGTGCCAAATTATCCGAGCTGGCCAAACTCGGCACGCCTGATGCCTTCACATTCCCACGTCCTATGCTCCATTCGCACGATTTGCAGATGAGCTTTTCCGGTTTGAAAACAGCCGTTTTGACCGCTGTCGAAAAAGTCCGCACCGAAACCGGTAGCGATGAAATTCCCGAACAGACGCGTAACGATATTTGCCGCGCTTTCCAAGATGCGGTGGTTGACGTATTGGCGGCCAAAGCCAAAAAAGCGTTGTTGGATACCGGCTTCAGAACTTTGGTGGTTGCCGGCGGCGTGGGTGCAAACTGGAAACTGCGTGATGAATTTTCGCGCTTAACCGTCAAAATGCCGTCTGAAAAAGGCAAATCCAAACCACAGGAAGAAAAAATCAACGTCTATTTCCCACCGATGGCATATTGCACTGATAACGGCGCAATGATTGCCTTTGTCGGCGCGATGCGACTTGCCGAGCATCAGGCTGTCGGTGCATTCAATGTCAAGCCGCGCTGGCCGCTGTCGGATATTGTGAAGCAGGGTTGATGCATTAGACTGCTTCGATGCAATGAAAGGCCGTCTGAAAACCTGAAGATATGGTTTTCAGACGGCCTTTAATGAAACGGATGTTTGCGGTAAAACTTCATTCAAAAAGATGAGTAATTTTTTCATCCGTTTTTTCTACAATATTAACTTTGATTGATTGCAAAAGGCCGTCTGAAATGACGAATTTATCCAAAGGTTTGCTGGCTGCGATAGCGTCCAATTTGTTGTTTTCCATGCTGTTTCTGTACGGTATGTGGATGCGGCCTATGACGGGGACGGAGGTGTTTGCCTGGCGCATGGTCGCCATGCTGTCGGCTTTGTGCGCGCTGATGACGATGGTCAACGGTTGGCAGGCGGCAATGCGTTTTGCTTATGGCGTCGGCCGAGATTGGAAACGATGGCTGCTGATTGTATTGCCGACGCCGATATTTGCCAGCCAGTTATGGCTGTTTGTCTGGGGGCCGGTTAATGGGGAAGGGGTAAACATTGCCATGGGTTATTTCCTGTTTCCTTTGGCGATGATGCTGGGCGGACGGATTTGGTTTAAAGAGCGTTTGAACCGGTTGCAGAGGGTGGCGGTAATCTTGGCGTGTGCAGGCGTGGCATGTGAATTGGTGCGGTCGGGCGCGTTTTCGTGGACGACTGTATGGGTGTTCGGTACTTATCCGTTTTATTATCTGCTGCGCCGTAAGTTGGGCGTGCCTTCCTTAATCGGGCTGACCTTTGATTTGATGATGATTACGCCGTTTGCGTTGGCGTATATTCTGCTGGCAACGGATACGCCGGCGATGATTGCGGCCAAACCGGTTTTAATCTTTTTTATTGTGTTGCTGGGTTTTAATAGTGCAATATCCATGCATTTGAATTTGAAGGCGAATCAATTGCTGCCGGTAGCAGTGTTCGGCATGTTGAGCTATTTGGAGCCTGTATTGCTTTTTATTGTGTCGATTGTGTGGCTGGGCGAGCCGGTGCAGGACGGCGCATTGATCGGCTACGGACTGATTTGGTCGGGATTGTGCGTGATGATTGCCAATGGCCTGTTGGGAATGAAGAAAGAAAAGAAATGGGCAAAATTTGATTGATGGATTGAGGCCGTCTGAAAATGATTTGATCAATGTTTTCAGACGGCCTTGAATATTAAAAGGGGCGTATCGGATACGTCCCTTTTGTTTTACCAGCTTTGGGCGATACGGTCGGCTTCTTGCAGGCGTTCGACTGTGCCGACGTCCAACCAAAGGCCGTTGTGGTATTCGCCGCTGATTTGGTTTTGGCTCATGGCTTGACGCAACAGAGGGGCAAGCTTGGCAGCCTGGTGTGCCGGGGTGTCTTTGAAAAGCGCGGGATGATAAACGCCCACGCCGCTGAAAGTCATGGCTTGGCCGTCTGTGGATGATGCGGATACCAGGCCGTCTGAAAGCAGGCCGAAGTCGCCTTTGGGATGATGGGGCGGATTGTCCACCAGCCACAAATGGGCGAGAAGGTTGTGTTCCTGTATGCGCTGGGCAGCCAGTCGTGCAGCTTGGAAATCAATGTCGGTCAACACGTCGCCATTGACGACCAAAAACGGCTCGTTGCCCAAAAGAGGCAGGGCGGTGGCAATGCCTCCGGCAGTTTCCAGGCCTCCGGCGCGCTCGGGAGAATAGGCAATGTGTACGCCGTAGGCTGAACCGTCTTTTAATGTCTCTTCGATTTGTTGACCAAGCCAGGCATGGTTGATGACGATTTCAGTGAATCCGGCCTGCCGCAGGCGACGTAAGTGCCAGCCGATAAGCGGTGTACCTGCTACTTCGAGTAAAGGTTTGGGCGTGTGGTCGGTCAGCGGGCGCATGCGTTCGCCGCGACCGGCGGCCAATATCATTGCTTTCATGGGTGTGCCTATAATGTGTGAAACAGAAAAAGTCTCAGGCCGTCTGAAAAAATGAAACCGATGTTTCAGACGGCCTGAGATCCTTAAAACCTTCTAGATCGAAATCCCCTTCATATTTGCTTCCAGAATGGGCATCTCAATACCTAACTCTTGACCTGTCTGAAAGACACTTTGACAACAATAGAGGATATCTTGTTTGTCATTGTGTAATGTCATAATCTTTCGGGTCATTTCATTTTTAGCAAACATGACTTTCATAGCTTTTCCGGCAAGCCAAGCAGGAATTTTGTAAGGTAAGAGCTCAGCTTTATAAAGCTTCAAATTTACGCCACGTGCCTCAACGACTTTCAAAGCCTCTCGAATGGCTTTGATAGCTAATGATAATTCCGAAGAACTATTCATCAAGTTTAGGGCTAATTCTTCCGGGTTTTCTAGTTTTCCCGAACGTGCAGCTGTTGAAGTAACCCCCGCATTAATCGCCATATGAATCCAAATCCACTCGACCATATCATGAGGAACTTCCCACTTCAAATCTACAGAGGTCAGTAAAGTCGTCAGATTGACATAATTAAGAATTTTTGCTTTTTGCTCACCTTCTAGCATTAAATGGTCGAACAGAACGCCGTCCAAATGATCCTCGGTCATATGTCCACCAGCTGTCGGAAAAGCTAAAATATAGTCGTACTCTCCTGCCCACTCCTGGATCTCTTTTCGAGTATTCCAGAAATTGCAGAAGAAAACTAGAGTTCCTTTGATATTATTTTCTCGCAAGGTTTTCACGGCTTCTTTAACAAAACCATAACGCACACTCAGAAAAATAAAATCATATTCTGAATGAGCTTCAGCCACTTGAACCTCATAGGTATCATGTTTGCTTTCCCCTTTGGAATTACAGCGACCATCTAGCAAATTAACCGAGATAGATTTTGGAGCATTGTTCCGCCTACTGTTTCTAAGTATGTGTTTTACTTGATGGCCTGCTTTTTGAAAAGCATAGGCATAAGTCGTTCCGATAACTCCGAGTCCTAGGATTGCTATTCTCACCTAAAAATTAATTCCTTTTTATGCCAAAGATTTGAATTGCCTACGGAAATACAGCAATGCCGGCGCTTGCGTGTCGGTATTGCGGATTTCGTTGATCTGAACGAAAAAGACGTAATGCGTGCCGATTTCGCGTTGATCGACAATGCTGCCGTGCAGGTGCGCCAGCGCGCCTTCGACTTCGAGCTGTCCGGTTTGCCCCCTATGCCAAATATGGTATTCGAAGCGTTCTTCGGGCGAGAGGTCGGTCAGTCCGGCAAAGTGTTCGGCGACATCCTGCTGGCTGTCGTTGAGTGTGTTGATGCACAAATCACGGTTGCCTTGCAGGATGGGAATGATGGCGGATTGGCGGTTGATGCACAGCATGACCGTCGGCGGCTCGTCGGTAACGGCAGTTACGGCAGTCATGGTAATGCCATAGCGCCCTGCTTCACCGTCTGTCGTGATAACGTGTACGCCGGCGGCACAGGAGGCCATGGCATCTCGGAAGGATCTCTTGAGTGTGTGTGTTGAATCTGTCATCCGGCTCGCTTTATTTTAATGCCTGTTCGATTTTTGCCAGCTCTGCCAAGAGTTCTTTGAGTTGTGCCATTTTTTCTTTGGTAAGGACTTTTTCAATTGCGTCATAGCGCTCGTCAACCAATGCGCCGGTGGACTCATAGAGTTTCTCGCCTTCGGGCGTCAGTTTCAGATAAACGCGGCGTTGGTCGTTGGAAGGCTTCAGGCGCACGGCCAAACCTGCTTTTTCCAAGCGGGTCAGAATGCCGGTCAGGCTGGGACGGAGGATGCAGGCCTGATTGGCCAAGTCTTGAAAGTCGAGTGTGCCGTTTTCCGCTAAGAGCCGGATGATACGCCATTGCTGGTCAGTAATATTGGCTTGGTTCAGAATAGGGCGGAATTGGGTCATCAATGCTTCCCGTGCCTGAATCAGACCGATATTGATAGATGCATGTTTAGATTGGTTGGGCATTACTAAGTCTCCGGTGTTATCAAAAATCAAACCGTTGAAGCGTGAGGTAGATTGATAAAGGCGAATATTGCTGTTTTAAGGCTGCCGTCGGCAACCGGGTTTATGGGAACAAAAGCATCACTGCCACAATATTAGATGAAGATCTCTAACAGTTTGTTTTGATAATAATGTTTCCAATTGTTCTTATGGTTATATCTTAGTCTATTTTCTTTATAATCTCAACAAAATCATATGTTATTGGGAAAGAGATAGTTTATTTATTTATGAAGTGGAATAGGGTAAATATATTTGGCGGAGATGATTCTTTGGATTTTCTATTTTTGGTGGATTTTCAATGAATTTAGCCGAAGATGTCTGCTAAGTAAATTCTGATTTTTAAGCCGATGTAGCTGGAAAGTCCGGATGTGTGATGAATCATTTTTCCATCTTTTAATATGATAATGGTCGGTGTGACGGCTATATTCCATTTTTGAGCCATCAGACCGTCTGAATCATTGAAGTTTGGAAAGGATAGATTGTTTTGTTGCATATGGTGGGCAATGTCTGCGTCGCTTCCGGAGCGCAAGGCTATGCCCAGTGTTGGGATATTGTCTTGGTGCAGCTTTTCTATGGTTGATGATGTGTATGAACAAATACGACACCAGCTACCCCAAAAATAAACGACGGCAACCCGATTTTGGCTGAAGGATTGAAGGGAAGTGGTTTGCCCATCGGTTAAAGTAATGGTTTGTGCCGCTGATTGTAAGGGCTGGTTAGGCTTGCGTACCCAGTCGACAATCAAGGAGAGCAAAATGAAAATAATCACGGCCTGAAGCAATGATTTGGCGTAGTGGAGCAGGGTTTTCATCATATATTGCGGAGGATATTGGATTATTGTTTTATAAATGAAAAAAGCCTTGCAGAGCAAGGCTTTTTGATTCGATTCTGAAAACGTATTAACGTTTGGAGAATTGTTTTGCGCGACGTGCTTTGCGCAAACCAGGTTTTTTACGTTCAACTTCACGAGCATCGCGAGTAACGAAGCCTGCTTGAGACAGGGCTGGTTTCAGGGCTGCGTCGAAGTCGATCAGGGCGCGGGTAATGCCGTGACGGATGGCGCCGGATTGACCGGTTTCGCCGCCACCGGTTACGTTGACTTTGATGTCGAAAGATTCGGCATTTTCAGTCAGAACCAGAGGTTGACGTACAACCATGCGGCTGGTTTCACGTGCGAAGAATTCGTCAACGGGACGGCCGTTTACGATGATTTGGCCGGTACCTTTAGTCAAGAATACACGAGCCACTGAACTTTTGCGGCGGCCTGTGCCGTAGTAGTATTTACCGTTCATGTCGTGTCCTTATTATTTCAGTTCCAAAACTTTAGGTTGTTGTGCAGCGTGGCCGTGTTCGGCGCCAGCGTACACTTTCAGTTTTTTGATCATGGCGTAGCCCAGAGGACCTTTAGGCAACATGCCTTTTACGGCTTGTTCCAAAGCGCGGCCTGGGAATTGCTCTTGCATTTCGCGGAAAGTACGCTCGTAGATGCCACCTGGGAAACCAGAGTGACGGAAGTATTTTTTGTCTTCGAATTTAGCACCGGTCACGCGCAGTTTGTCTGCGTTGATGACGATGATGTAGTCGCCAGTATCAACGTGAGGGGTGTATTCGGGTTTGTGTTTGCCGCGCAGACGGTGTGCGACTTCGGCTGCGACACGACCCAGAACTTTGTCTTCTGCGTCAATGACGAACCATTCGCGCTTCACCTCGTGGGGTTTTGCAGAGAAGGTTTTCATGGTTGGAATCCAGATATATATAGAAAGTTATGGATTTTAAAGAGGAGATTGGTTTTTGTCAATCTTAATTGAGTGTGTTTGATGCATGAATATGCGGTTTTTTCAGACGGCCGGAAATCTTTACGAAAGTCTTTACTTGGAAAGGGAAAAGCCACACCTGTCGGTATGGCTTTTTTTAGGGAATCCCCACGAGTGCCGTTTAGGCTGAATCCGCTTGAACCTTGCTGACAAGGCGGTCACCTCGGGTAGTTTCGGGTGCGTCCAATAAACGGACGCTCGCGCCCACTACAGCTCCCGGCAACCTAAAGCGAACGTATTGGTTCAAAGGAATATATGCCTTCGCGAACACCGCAGGGAAAAGGGGGAAATCAGTTTTGCTCCAAGCGCGCCAGTGCTTTTTGGCACGCGTTGTTCATGTCGGTTATTTTACGCTCAAATTCACCGATTGCCAAATCGTCGTTGAGGGTGGTTTTCAAGAGGTCGTGCACGACGTTGAGGGCTGCCATGACGACGATTTTGTCTGTGCCGACGATGCGGCCGCTTTCTTTAATCGCATCGCTTTTCTTGTTGAGCATTTCAACGGCTTGCAGAAGGGTGGCTTTTTCTTCACTCGGTGTGTTGATGGTGAAGTTGACATTCATGATGTCGAGATTGACTTGTTCGATACTCACGGGGCATCCTTTTATTGTTGTGTTTCTTGGGGCAATCGGGTAATGAGGCTGCGGATTTGGTCTGCGCTTTGGGCCAGCGCGTTGCGGTAGTTTTCTTTTTCGGCAGTCAGGTTGTCAATTTTGCTTTGCAGGTCCTCTTTGAGTTTGCCGACTTGAACCAGCAAGGCTTCGCTGAGTTCGTCAATGGCCGCGTCGTGTTGGCGTTTTTGTTGCTCTTGCTCGAGTTTGAGTCTGTCGATTTCTTCGTTGAGACGGCGGTTTTCTGAAACCAGCGTTTCAAATTTTTGGACAAGTTGGTAAACGTTGATTTCCAGATTGTTCAGTGATTGGTTCATGTGTTTCCCTTCAGACGGCCTGATGGCCGCCATATTGTGCGTCAGGCCGTCTGAATGGCAGACGGCGCGACCGTTTATTCGAAGCGCGCGCTTCGTTCCATCAGTCGTTCAACGACTTGCTGCGGGGTCATTTCTTTGCGGATGAGTTGCAGCAGGGTTTGAGTGATGGGCATATCGATTTGGTATTTGGCGGCGGTGTTGAAGACTTCTTCAATGGTGCTGACGCCTTCGGAAACGTGGCCGATTTCGACAAGCACTTGATGCAACTCTTTACCCTCTGCGAGGCCTAGGCCGACGCGGCGGTTGCGCGAGAGTGCGCCGGTACAGGTCAGGATAAGGTCGCCGATGCCTGCTAAGCCCATCATGGTTTTGGGTTGTGCGCCCATGGCGATGGCAAGGCGGGTGATTTCGGCAAGGCCGCGTGTTACTAAGGCTGCGCGTGCATTGAGGCCGTATTCGAGGCCGTCTGAAAGGCCGGTGGCAATTGCCATGACGTTTTTAACGGCACCGCCCACTGCGACACCGATGACGTCGGTGCTGCCGTACAGGCGCATTACGTTGGTGTTCAGTTGGGCAGTAGTTTCTTCCACCCAGTCTTTGTTTTCGGAAGCAAACACGACGGCGCAAGGCAGTTGGGCTGCAAGTTCTTGGGCAAAGCTCGGACCTGAGAGAACGCCGATTTTTTTATTGTTAGGTAGGACTTCTTTCAGTACTTGGAAAGTCAAAAGGCCGGTATCTTGTTCAAAACCTTTGCAGGCGGCGAGAACGGGAATATCGGCGGCGTTATGCTGTTTGAGCAGCTCGGCGCTGCTTCTGAGGCCGGCTACGGAGGTAACGATCAGGGCAAGTTGGCTGTCTTTCAGCGCTTCGCCCAAATCGGCGTGAACGGTCAGGGACTCAGGGAAAGGGAAGCCGGGCAGGCCGCGTTTGTTTTCGCGATCTGCTTGCAGGGTGCGGATTTGGTCGGGATTGCGTGTCCAAAGGGCAACTTCATTGTTGTGGTGCGCAAAGTGCAACGCGAGAGCTGTACCCCACGAACCTGCGCCGATGACGGTAATTTTCATGTTTCTCTTCCATATGGGAACGGGGCTTACTTTAAAACAAACGGCTTTGGGGTGCAAGGGCGGCGTTTGTGAAAAATATTTTGTGCTGTTTAAAAAGCCTTAGGCCGTCTGAAAGTTCAGACGGCCTGCTTCGGTTTATGATTTATTGTTACCGGAATGGTAGGCATCGTAGGCGTAGTAGTCGTAGCTGTTGTTGGCTTCGCGCTTCATGCCGTTGAGGACAACACCTTTGATGTTGATGTGGTTTTGTTTGAGGCGTTCGACGCTGGCTTCAAGCTCTCGTGCACGCGTGTGCGCATAACGGCTAATCATAAGGACGGTGCCGGCATGTTGGCCGATGATGATGGCGTCGGTAACGGCCAATACGGGCGGCGTGTCCAAGATGACATAATCGTAGCGTTGGCGCGCGTGGGCGAGCAATTCGTTGAAACGGTTGTCCATCAAAAGCTCGGACGGATTGCTAGGATAGCTGCCGCTGCTGATAAGGTGGAGGTTTTCAATGCCGGTCTCTTGTACGGCTTTTGCCGGAGCTGCTTTGCCGTTGAGGATGTCAGACAAGCCGAACTCGGGGGTAAGGCCGAAGAGTCGGTCGAGGTAGCCTTTGCGCATATCGGTATCGATAAGCAGAACGCGTTTGCCTGACTGCGCCATTACGGTGGCGAGGTTGGCAGAGATAAAGGATTTGCCTGCTTCAGGCGCGGCACCGGTAATCATGAGGACGTTGTTAGGCGCGTCCAGCATGGAGAAGTAGATATTGGTGCGCAGGGCGCGGATGGCTTCGACTGCCGTGTCGGCGCGGTCTTCGCTGGCCAGCAGATAGTTGGAACGGCCGCCGGTTTTTTTGAATTTGTTTTTGAAGAAGTCGCGTTTTTGCTGGGTTTTGGAGTGCGGAACAAGAGCGACGACTTCCAAATTGAGGTTTTCGATTTCTTCGGATGAAGTAATGCCGTTTTTCATGCGGTTGCGAATCATCAGCCACAAAGCGGTCAATGAGCCTGCGGCAAGTGCGCTCAGGAGCGTGATGACGGCTTTGCGCGGGGCAACGGGGTTTTCAGGGACATAGGCATAATCGACGATGCGAACATTACCTTGTGCACTGGCTTTCATGATGTTGAGTTCTTGTTGTTTGCTCAACAGTTGGACGTAGGTTGCTTGGTTGGTTTCTACGTCGCGGGTCAGGCGGATAACTTCTTGTTGGGTGTTCGGCAACTCGGCAATTTGTTGGTTGATTTTGTTTTTAGCGCGTTCGAGGACGGCAAGTTTGTCCAATACGGCTTTATAGGAAGGGTGTTCCGGCGTGTACAGCTCGGCCAAACCTGCTTCTTCGGTTTTGAGCAGGGTAATTTGGGTTTCGATGCCGGTCAGGCTTTCCAATGCGCCTTTGGACTCGAGCGGAATGTCGAGAGAGCCTGATTGTTGGCGGTAGGCATTGAGTTTGTTTTCAGCGTCTTGCAAGGTTTCTTTCAAGCGTGGCAATTCTTCGCTGATGAAGGCCAAACCGCTGGATGCGACTTGGACGTCGCGTTCGCGGTTTTGCGCAACGTAGTTGTCGGCAATGCTGTTGAGGATGACGCTGGTACGTTTAGGGTCGGTGCCGGTAAAGGTAAGGTTAATGATGGGGCTGGTTTTACCTTTGCTGATAACAGCCAGTTTGTTTTGGATGTTTTCGATGGCGCTGATGCGGGAGAACTTGGTTAACGCAAATTCTTGACCCGGATTAGCCAGGATTTGATCGATTTTGAGGGTGGTTTGATTGTTGATTTTCAGAGGCACGCCGACCTTGCCTTCGACAACGCGTTTGTCAGGCAGGGTAAGGGTATAGGCTTTGTTGCTCTTGGCGGTCAGTGTGAAGGTTTTGTTGAACCATTCGTCTTGTACGGAAAAGCTGCCGACGGTCAGTTTGGGATCGGGGTCGCCACTGATGTTGTGCATCAGGCTGCCGATAACGGGTGTGTATTTGGCTTTGACTTCTTGGTCAAGCTGAAGGTCGTCAACGGTTTTACCCAGCACCAAGCGTGATTGAACCAACTCGACTTCTGCTTCAGACGGCGTGGTTTGGTTGTTGAAGATGCTGTTGATTTCGGTCAGGATTTGGTTTTGTCGCGTTTCAATTTCCAGCATGGCATCGGCACGGTATTGCGGAGTGGATGCCAGGCTGAAGGCTGCGCCAAGAATGCCGCCTGCAAGCAGGGCGGCGAGGATTTTGTATTTATTTGTCCAAATTACTCGCAGCTGTTGGCCGAAGTCGATTTCGTCGTTGTCTGCGCTGTAAGGTGTGTAGGTCGTTTTTTTCATTGCTTGCTTTCTTGTTCATGCCGGTTTTATACCGGTTGAGTTTTTCCGTTTAGTTTGGTTTTCCAAGTGTCTGCGGCAGCATTGAGCTGTTCAAAAACGGCTTCAAACATTTCACTGCTTTGTTTGTATGGGTCAGGTACGGTTTTTTTAGGCAACCATTGGGCAAACAGCATGGTTTTGCTGCGTGCCGGCGGATGGATGTCGGCCACCATGTCAATTTGACAGGGCTCCATGACGAGAATCAAATCGGCCTGTTCGCACATTTGGGCAGTCAGTTGGCGTGCCGTATGGCCTGCAACGATAACGCCGTGTTTGAGTGCGGTTTTGATGGCTTGGAAATCGGCATCCTTACCTGCCAGTGCTTTTATGCCAGCGCTGCTGATGCGGTGGCCGGGTAGTTTTTTCTGCATAATCCGCTCTGCGGTGGGGGAGCGGCAGATGTTGCCTAGGCAGACGATGAGTATGTTGTGGTACATGATATTGTTTCGGTTTATGGTCTGAAAAAAGCGTGAGTCAGACTATAAGGTACTGCTTTTCCGTTTGTGCGGTGTGTACGGCTTTTATATGCCGTTTATGTAATTTGGTTGGATTGTGCGTGATTTTGTATCCTGCTGTCAAACAGGGTCTGACAGCAGGAACCACTGCTTATTTAAACGTATTGTCGAGGGTATTGACGTTGCTGATGGAGTTGGTAATTTGTGACATTACGCGGTTCCAACGGGTAACTGGGGCGGCGGTAACGTAAACGGTGTCTTCGGAGCGCAATTTGAATTCGCTGCCCAGTGCGTAAGAAGTCGCATCTTTTAGGTTGAGCTGGTAGATGTGGATAGGTCTGGCCGCATCTTCAGGTGCGCGGCGGATCACGAATACGCCGGTTGCATCCGCATAGGCTTGGTTCATGCCGCCCACTTCGCCGAGCGCTTGGGTCAGGTTGAGGCCGTGATTGCCGATCGGCAGGGTGGCTTGTTTGCCGACTTCACCCATGATGTAGATTTTGTTGTTGCTGCTGTTAGGAACATAAACGATGTCACCATGGCTGAGGAGGTGGTTTTGCGACATATCACCGTATTGCAACATGTCTTGTAGGGAAATGGTGCGGTCGACGCCGTTGTGCGTCCATTTGATGTGTTGGGTGTCGGCACTTTGGGTGACGCCGCCTGCTTGGTTGATGGCATCCAAAATGGTCATCGGGATATTGGTAATCGGCAGCTGACCTGCTTGGCTGATGGCACCGGATACTGAAATGCGTTGCGAACGGAATTCGGTAACGTTGATGGCTACTTGAGGATTTTTGATGTAGCGTTTCAGAAGGTTGGTCAGGGTATTTTGCAATTCGTCCAAAGTTTTGCCTTTGGCTTGAATTTTGCCTGCTAACGGGTAAGTAATATAACCGCCCTCATCCACCCAGGCGCCGCGGCTGACTTGGTTGGTTTGCGGGTTGCTTTGCTGGATGGGGGAATTGAGGTCGGAGTGCGCCCAAACCATGATATTGAGGACGTCGCCGCTGCCGATGCGGTAGCGGTAAGCGCTTTTGCTTTGCTCCAAGCCTTGGTTGGCTTGGGAAAGTACGGGTGGCGTACGCATTTTTTCAATCAGGTTGGGCGTGATGGGGTAAACGGCAACGCGGCTGTCGAGGTTGGTATCGGCTGCGGTGTCGGTGTCGGTGTAAACAATGGTTTTGGTTCGGGTTTTGATGGTTGAACCAGGAATGACTGTTGTGCTGTTGCAGGCAGTCAGTGCGAATAGAGTAAGCAGGGAGAGTGTTTTTTTCATGTAGTAGTCCTTGCAGTATGGTGTCCGGGCCGTCTGAAAATGTTCAGACGGCCTTGTTGTTTTGTTGCCAAACCAAGTCGCAGATACCGTCTTTAGGTACGAAGCCTGTCGGTGCGCGCAACAGAAGCTGGCGCAGGCTGTTTTGGTCGCTTTGGAAACAAGCGGTTTCGAGTTCCGACAGTATGTCAGATAATTGCGTCCATGGAAGCATTACTTCACTGGCGGTCATAATACGGGGATGAGTGGTTTTTTGCACCTCGTCGCCGATGAGCAGTTCTTCATAAAGTTTCTCGCCCGGGCGCAGGCCGGTAATCTTGATTTCGATGTCGCCGTGGGGGTGTTGTTCGTCTTTCACTTTGAGGCCGCTGAGGACAATCATTTGACGGGCAAGGTCGATGATTTTGACGGATTCACCCATGTCGAGGACGAATACGTCGCCGCCTTTACCCATTGCGCCGGCTTGGATAACCAATTGCGCCGCTTCGGGAATGGTCATGAAGTAGCGGGTAATGTCTTGGTGAGTCAGGGTAATCGGGCCGCCTTCGGCAATTTGTTTTTCAAATACAGGAACAACGGAACCGGACGAACCCAATACATTGCCGAAACGCACCATGCAGAAGCGTGTTTTTTGTTCCGGCTCGGCGGCAAGGGCTTGCAGGCAGAGTTCGGCCATGCGTTTGCTGGCGCCCATGGTATTGGTCGGTCGGACGGCTTTGTCGGTGGAAATCAAAACAAAGGTGGAAACGCCTGCATCTACGGCAGCCTGTGCGCAGCAGAGTGTGCCGAACACGTTGTTTTGAATGCCTTCTATGGTGTTGAACTCAACCATAGGGACGTGTTTATAGGCTGCGGCATGGTAGACGGTGTCGACGTGATAGGCCTTCATGATGCTGCTAAGGCGTTCTTTGTTTTGAACCGAGCCTAAAAGCGGTACGACTTCGACTTGGCTGCCTTGCGCTGTTTGGGTTTCGCGCAATTCTTTGTCTATGCTGTATAGGGCAAATTCAGACAATTCAAACAACAGCAGTTTGGTCGGCCGGCAATTGAGAATTTGACGGCAAAGTTCGGAGCCGATAGAGCCGCCTGCGCCGGTTACTATCACGACTTTGTCGCTGATGTCGGCGCTCATCAATTCAGGGCGAGGTGCCACAGGGGCGCGGCCGAGCAAATCGACCACAGAGATTTTTTTCAATGAGCTGACGTTGATTTTGCCGTCCACCAAATCCTTCATGCCCGGAATGGTCAGGACTTCGCATTTGTATGCTTCGAGGCGGCGGATGATGTCTTTGCGTTCTTCCGGCGTAGAACTTGGAATCGCCAGCAGAATTTTGCGGACGCCGTAGCGGCTGATCAGCATCGGGATTTCGTTGGGGTTGTAGACGGCAAGGTCATAGATGACGGTGCGTTGGATTTTTGGGTTGTCATCGACAAAGGCAATGGCCGAGTATTCGTTAACCTGTTTGATGGCTTCCAGCAATTGTCGGCCGGATTGGCCTGCACCGTAGATGATGACGGGTGTCATCTGTTTGCGGTGATGATCGGTCAGAATCGCGCGCAGGATCATGCGCGAGCTGGTCACGCCGACCACCAAGACCAAGAAATAGACGATGGGCAGGGCAAGGTGCAGTTTTTGCTCAAAAACCAGGGTGCTCAGGCAGAACAAGACCGCCGAAATAATGCTGCCGAATGCGGCGGCGGTCAGGACGCGGATGCTGACGAAGCGCGTAACGGCGCGGTAGAGGCCGATACGGATGAAAAGGATGATGGTCAGCAACGCGGTGCTGCCGAAAGCCAGCCAGTTGGCGATACTCAACCATTCGTCGGAATATTGCACTTTGAGGCTTTGGGCAAACCAAAACGCCACGAATATCATCAAGATATCGTGGATGACGAAGAAGGTTTTTTTAAGGTTGCGCGGCAGAGCCAGCAGGGTTTCCAAGTTCATTTTATATTTCTTGTGTCTGAGTGTTGTAATGTGGCTTGGTACGGATTGTTTGAAGCAGGCTGTTTTATTTTTTTCAGACGGCCTGAAGTTGCAGGCCGTCTGAAAATGATTATGCCGTGGCTTCAGTCAATACGGCTTCGATGTTTTCTTTGCAGAACGCAATTTCTTCATCGGTCAGGGTTGGGTGCACCAAGAACATCAGGCTGGTGTCGCTCAACTCGACAGCGTTTTTCAAACGCTCTTTCGGACGCCAAGGCGTGTTGTCGAAGGCTTTTTCCAAATACACTTCGGAGCAGCTGCCTTGATAGCATGGGACTTTGCGCGCGTTCAGTTCATTGACGATGCGGTCGCGCGTCCAGCCATCTTTCAGGTGTTCGGGTTTGACGAAAACGTAGAACTTGTATTGCGCGTGTTCGATGTAATCGGCCACTTCGACTAAACGGATGCTGGCAAATTTGCCCAAGCTTTCAGCCAGTTTGGCGGCGTTTTCTTGGCGGCGCGCCGTCCATTCGGGCATACGTTTGAGCTGGATGCGGCCGATGACCGCCTGCATTTCCAACATGCGCCAGTTGGTACCGAAGCTTTCGTGCAGCCAGCGGAAACCGGGTGCGTGTTCGCGGTTGTACACGGCATCGTAGCTTTTGCCGTGGTCTTTGTACGACCACATTTTGCTCCATAGCTCTTTGTCGTTGGTGGTTACCATGCCGCCTTCGCCGCCGGTGGTCATGATTTTGTCTTGGCAGAACGACCATGCGCCGACATGGCCGATAGAGCCGACGGATTTGCCTTTGTATTTCGCACCGTGCGCTTGGGCGCAGTCTTCGATAACCCACAAGTTATGTTCTTTTGCCAAAGCCATGATGTCGTCCATTTCGGCAGGCATGCCGGCAAGGTGAACCACGATGATGGCTTTTGTGTTTGGCGTCAAAGCGGCTTTGATGGTTTCGGCGCTGATGTTTTGGCTGTTCAAATCGACATCGGCAAACACCGGATTTGCGCCGGCGGTCACGATGCAGGATGCGGAAGCCAAGAAAGTACGCGAAGTGACAATCACATCATCGCCTTGGCCGATACCCATTGCTTTGAGGGCTACGTCCAAAGCCAATGTACCGTTGGAAAGGGCGACGGCGTATTGAGTGCCGACAAAAGCAGCAAATTCTTTTTCAAATTCGCGACATTCCGTACCTGTCCAGTAGTTGACTTTGTTGGACAGCAGGACTTTGGAAACGGCATCGGCTTCTTCTTGAGTAAAGCTTGGCCATGGGGAGAGTGATGTATTAAGCATTTGTTTTTCCTGCGAAAAGACTGGTTGAGCCTTTGGGGGCGATTTCTTCCAGCAGTTGGCGATTGATCAGGGTGTATTTCTGACCGTTGATTTCGACGTATGCGCCGTCGTAAGGAGGGAACCAGAAGGCGCGGATTTTCTTCTCGATATTGTCGCCGTCGTGGATTTGCTTCATGGCTTCCATCTCGTCGCGGCTGACGTAGCGGCCACCAATGTTTGGCGTGGTTGGCAATTTGGTTTTCGACTCGATGGCGCGGGTGATGATGCGTCGTGCGAAATCTTCCAATGCCTGCATGGTTTTGCGTTCGAGCGATTGGGCGGTTTCTGTTTCGGCGTCGATAGGGAAACGGTCCACTTCGATAATTTCACCGGTATCGATGGAAGCGTCGACGTAGTGGGCAGTATTGCCCCATTCGTTCAGCTCGTCCATGATGGCCAGGTTGTAGCCGCCCGTGCCTTTGTATTCGGGCAACAGCGCAGGGTGGAAGTTGATCGTGCCTAAAGTCGGAATGCTCAGGAATTCATCACGCAGCTTGCGCCAGTAAAGGACGGACAAGCCCAAATCGTATTTCAGACGGCCTTCTCGCATTGCTTCCAAAGCCGTATCGAAGGTGTACAGGGGCAAGCCCAATTCCTGCGCGGCGGCCGTAGTCGGCGAGCCTTGCAGATGGCTGTCGGTCAAGACACCGATGATTTCGATATGGTCATGTTTGGTCAAAAAACGAAGCAGGTTGGCGGAAACCTGTTTACGACCCATAAATAAGATTTTCATGGAGAAATGTCCCTTATGCATTTGCTTTTTCGGTGGCGGAAGTTGTCAGTGTAGTCAGTTCTTCCAGGGTGTTTATCCAAAGGGTGGGCTGGTATTCACGACCGTATTGCTCGGGCTCGGCTTGATGAATATTGTGCGGCTTAGGCATAATGCCTATGGAGAGCCAACCCAGTTTGTTGGGTGCGACAAAATCTTTTTTGATGTTGTCGCCGATGTAGATGAAACGTTTTGTAGCCGGATATTTGTTTTGCAGGAAGACAAAACGCTTATCGTCGGGTTTTTCCGATTGCATGGCTTCCGAAATCAAAATGTCGTCAAACAAATCGGTCAAACCCAAGGCCTGTATTTTCAAACGCTGTGTCAGACTGCGACCGTCTGTAATCAGGGCGCGTGCGGCAAAAGGGCGCATCAGCTTCCGTAAAAAAGACGGTTCGACATAAGGTCGGATAACAGGCCTATGTAGTCGATATTGCCACAAAAGTGATTGTTTCTCTAGTTCGTTTAATTTGCAATGATGACACAAATTGTCGAGCCAGTCTTTACTTTTATTGTCTGCAATTTCATTTAGTACGTCGGCATCGTATTGCGGGTAAAGCGACGTAATTGTCCCTACAACTGCCTGTATTCCGGAGCATTTGTAGTCGTACTCAGAGTAAAGCGTATCGTCAAGATCGAAGACGATGACAGATTCTTCCGGCTTAATCATGTTCTCTTACCAAAACCTTAGCATCGTAACGAAGCATGATTAAATTGTTTTCCCAGTCGTCGGAGAAAGGGACATCTTGGCCGCCGATGTATTCTTGAATCAGCCAGCCCGGATAGTTGCCGCCTGCTGCGTAAGTCAGTGGGAAACCGCCGCCGAAACGCGGGTTGATTTCCACGCCGTAGGTCGTGCTGTCGGTTTTGCTGACGAAGAATTGCGCGGTAATGCAGCCGCGTGCGCCTTCCAATACGGCCATTTTTTCAACCAGCTCTTTATACAGGGCATTGCGTCGGGTTGCGCCTTTGCTGACTTCACCGGTGCGCACTTCCAAACGTTCGCGAGGAATGGCGCATTTCAGACGGCCTTGACGGTCGTAATACATATCGACGGTAAACTCGGAGAAAGTATTCTCAATATCGATGTATTGGGCGAACATCATTTTCGGGTCTTCGGTAATGTCGACAGTCAAATCAGCCGGTGTGTTGATTTTTTTCGCACCGATGGCGCGGCTGCCGTCATAAGGCTTGGCAAAACATGGGAAAACCAGGCGGTCCCGTTCGTAAATTTCAGGCGAACGGATGCCGTATTGTGCAAACAGGCCTGCGGTCAGGCGCTTGTCGCGGCACAGGGTAATCAGTTTTGCATCCGAAATGACAATATGTATTCCTTCAGCTTCAAAACGGTCACGTGCTTCGGCCAGTTTGAGCAGCTCGGTATCGATGGTTGGCACAATCAGACCGATGTCGTGTTGTTTGGCCAGCTCGAAAATGCTGTCAATGTATTCGGCTGCATCGATGCGCGGCACGCTGAAAGCGCGGTCGGCAACATGGCAGGCAGAAGACATGTGGGGGTTGAGGTCAGTAGCAAAAACGCCGATGCCGTCTGAAAAACGTGCGGCTTCGGTTTGGAAGTCCTGCACCAATTCGACACGGCGACCTGCCGACAGAATCAGTATGTTATTTTTTTTCATCAGTTTTATTACCCGTGAAATAAGGCATGGTGGCTTCTCCTTCGGCTGAGATGCCTTCTTTGACGAAGACTTTTTTAACCGTCAGGAACAAAATTTTGATATCCAGCCAAAAGCTGAAGTTGTCGATGTACCAAACATCGTGGGCGAATTTTTCATCCCATGAAATGGCGTTGCGGCCATTGACTTGCGCCCAACCGGTCACGCCCGGTTTCATTTCGTGGCGGCGGTTTTGGAAGTCGTTGTACAACGGCAGGTAGTGCATCAGCAGCGGACGAGGTCCAACTAGACTCATCTCGCCTTTTAAGACATTCCATAATTCAGGAAGTTCGTCCAAACTGGTGGCGCGTAATTTTTTGCCGAAATCGGTCAGGCGTTCGCTGTCCGGTAGAGGGTTGCCGTCTTTATCGATTGCATCGCGCATGGAGCGGAATTTAATCATTTTAAACGGTTTGCCATCCTTGCCCGGTCGCTCTTGGATGAAGAACACAGGCGAGCCTAAGTTTTTGCGGATGAGGTACACCAAAATCAAAAACACAGGCGACAGGATAATCAGCCCTGAAGCAGAGGCAATAATGTCAAACAGGCGTTTGAAAAATTTATTCATGAGCTAATCTTTCAATCAGGTTGACGATTTTTTGATAGGCAACGTCGCGTTTGAAGCGGCGGACGATTTCTTCGGACTGAACAGGATCGTTTTTGCGCTTCAAAATATCTTTGGCGGCTTGAACGAAACCGTCCACATCACCGGAACGATAGTTCGCATGCGGCAGCAGGGTAAGGACTTCGGCAACTTCGTCGTTGACCTGGCTGTTCAGAATCGGTTTTTGCAAAGCCATATAGTCGGACAGTTTGTTGGTAATCGACTGCATGGCGTAAGAGTGGATGGCGTTGACGGAAATGTCGCAGCCTTTGGCGACCGACATCATTTCGGCGTAAGGAATGTAGCCGTAAAACTTGATGCCGTCGCAGGCATATTGTTTGAGCCTGTCAAAATCGGGGCCGCCACCCATGATGTGCAATTCGACGTTTTCGCCGGCATCCAACAGCTTGCGAACGCCTTTGCACACAGTTTCCACGTCATAGCTGTAACTGAGCGTGCCCAAGTAGAAAAAGCGGGTTTTGTCGTCGCCAAAATCTTTGGCAGGCGCGGCATCGAGTTTGGGAAAATCCGCGCCGATATAAACGACTTCGCCAGGTACGTTCGGATTGGCTTCTTTGGCGCGGTCGAGATAAGTCTGCGATACGGCAACCAGTGCGTCGGCGTAGCGGTAGGCTTGGTTGGCGCGTGAAGCAAAGGGCAGCAGGTTGTGCGGTACTTTTTTCAAAAACGGTATGACCGAGGAGAAAGACTCCGGCCATACATCCTGCACATCGACAATCAGTTTGTAACCCAAACGCGCTTTGTGTTTGCCCAACAGCAGGTTGGTGGCAATCAGCGGATAGGCGGAAAAGACGACGTCTTGTTCGCCCGGACGGCAGTTTTCCAACCATTGTTCAAAATGTTTGACGAAGCGGTGATGGCTGGTCACGCGTCCCAAAGACACGTTTTTGCTGTATCCGCTTTCTTCCAACAGTATGACTTTCAGACGGCCTTGTGAGGCAGCCTCGGCATCTTCGGGCCGTCTGAAAGATTTGTCGTAGTGCTTGAAGTTGCTGGTAATCAGCAACACGTCATGCGACTGCGACAACAGCTCGGCAAGATACCAGAAGCGGTTGAAATGCGGCTCGGACGGTAGCGAGCAATAAGGGGCGACGATGGTAATGTTCATGTTTCAGACGGCCTTACATTTCGTACGCAGCCATGGTGGTGCGGTAGATTTCATCGTCGGAGCATAAGGTCTCAACGTGTTTGTGCAGGGCTTTGCCCATTTGACCGCGCAACTCAGGATGCTTGATGAGTGTATCGACGGCTTCGATAAACGCTTCGTCATCGCCGAAAGGAATGCAGTAGCCGGTTTGGCCGGTGATGACCATTTCCGAAATACCCGCCATGTTGTAGGTCACGACAGGTGTGTCGTAAAGGCCGGCTTCCAAAATATTGTTGCCGACACCTGCGCCGTGGTCGCCCACGCAATGCGGCGTGTTCACCAAAATATCGACTTCTTTGAAGTAGCCGGTCAAATCGCGGACGCCGCCGAGGAAGGTAACTTGGTCTTCAATGCCCAAACGTTTGGCTTGGGCTTTGAGGTTGTCCATTTCTTCGCCGATGCCTGCAACGTTAAGGCGTACAGGCATGCCGCGGTCAACCATTTTCTTCAAAATGTCCAGCATTAAATGCACGGCGCGGACGGTATCCAAACGGGAAAGTGTGCCCAGTTGGACATAGTCTTTGACCGTTTTTTCAGGAACGAAATCTGCTTTGTGCAGGGCGTTGTAAGTGTAGGTAATGCGGTTGGCAGGGAAACCGTAACGGATGAGTTTTTCGCGTTCGTGTTTGCAGTTGCCGATAATGTACACGCCCAGCTTGTCGAAAAGCTTGGCAATTTTCGGATAAGTTTCCGGATCAAGGCCGCGCGCGTGGTAGAACACTTTGGTTTTCGGTGAAGCGAACTTGGCCGCAATGGCGCAGGCCGGAACGATACGCGCCATTTGGCAGTGAATCACATCGGGTTTCTCTTTTTTCAGCAGTTTCATATAGGCGAACATGCCTTTGACGTAACCCAATAATCCGCCTTGGTAAAAATCGATCGGCTGCCAACGGATGCCCAATGCTTGCGCTTCCTGAATCAAAGGGCCGTCTGAAGAGGCCAATACGATATCGTGTCCGCGTTGTTTGAGCAGGCGGCCGAGGCGGAAAGTGGCGTTTTCAGTGCCACCGAGGCCGGACATGGAGGTAGTCAGGATGATTTTCATGATGGTTTCTTCGTATCGTATAGTGTTTCGTTGTATGCGTAAGCGGCCATATCTTTCAGCTTGGGCGCAACAAATACGCTGTAAATAAAAATCAGCAGGCAGGGCAGCCAGATAAACGGCATACGCAAAATGGTGGACGGAATAAAACCGGCCAGCAGGAAAATGCCCAAGGCAACCCAAGCCAAAACGCGCGATTTGCCGGTTACTGCTCGGTTTGAGGCGGTGTAGAGGAAATAACACGCCACAAAAGCAATAAAGCCGAGCAAGGAAATCATGCCGAAACCCAAATACAGCTCGATGATGAAGCTGTGTGGGTTTTCAAAGCCCAAGCTGCCGCTCAAATGGCCGCCGAAATATTCGCGGAAGTTTTTAGGACCGTAGCCGGTCAGCAGCAGGGGCGGATTGTTCCAGAAGTAGTTGTAAATCTCCTGACGGTAGGACACGGAGTTGTCGCTGCCCAAGTCGTACAGGAAAAGGTACACGCGGCTGGAAAAGCGTTCTAAGAACTGGTTGCCGTTGAGTGAGAGCAAAAATTCCGCAATCGCGCGTGACGGAATCATCGACAATACCAATGCCAGCAAACCAGCAACGCCGACCGTAATAAAACCGTTTCTGCGATAGGCCGTATAAACCAACAAAATCAACAGGTAGCAGCCGATGGCGGTACGCGATACGCTGGCGAAAATGGCCATGCCCAACAGCAGGAACAAGCCCCAGCCAAGTAGTTTTTCTTTGTGTTTCCGCCCTTGGAGTTGGAAGAAAAACAAAATGGCAGGCGCAAGGCAGACCGCGGTGGCGGCGAGGTTGTTCGGGTTAAAGAACAAGCCTTTGAGCGAGCCTTCGTCAATAGCCAACTCATCGCTGGCACTCACAAACTGAATACCGGTGGCCAGTTCTGCAAACGGCGGTACGGCGATAAACAGCGTAAATACGATGAGGAACTTCTGAATCGTCCCCAAAGGGTCGTCGGCGCGCTTCAATACTTGGTAAAACAAGTAGAAGAAAGCCGGAACCGCCATAAAAAACAAAATATCCATGTACTGCGTCGGCGTCAGCGACGTAATGCCCATGTGGATGGCGGGCCAGATGCACATGGCGGTCAGGGCGCAGAGCATGGCAAAAATCTTGCGCGGAATATGCTTGCTTTCCAGAAAAAATACGACAAAACCAAGCAGTACAAATATCAGGGTCAGCGGGTTGTCAATACGCGGTACGCCGACCTTAAAGGACAGCGCGGGCCCCAGCATATAGGCTGCGAGCATGATGTATAGAATGTAAGTGTATAAGTTCAGACGTTTTATTTTCATAGTCGTTCTGTTGTTATCGTAGAGACGTGAATCTCAGGTTGGCTATTTTGCCGAACGGTTTAATTTGGCTTTGATTTTTTCGGTCGCGGCAAATAGTGCGTGTTTGTATTTTAGGAACAGGAAACCCAGTCCGACTGCCCATGCCAGCGCGAACCAAATGTAGTTGTCGCGCGTACCCAGCCAAGTGTAGGCAAGGCAGATTATCAGGCAGAGCGTTGAGTTGGTATAAATCTTCAGGCGCGGCAAAGGCTGCCACAGGCGTGAAGAGAATTCGGTTTTAAAGATGAAAAACAGCCAAAAAGCCGTTGCGCTGGCCATAGCTGCACCTTTTGCACCAAATTTCGGTACCAATAGATAGAGCAGGGCGGTATTGACGATAAAGGCAACGATGTTGATGACAGTAATCAGCCAAGTCGAGCGGACGACGTTCAAACCGATGCCGCTGACTTCGGTCAGCGTGTAAAACAGGGGGAAGAGCATACACGAGAGCAGGATAAATTGAACCTGCGTGTATTTTTCCGGCAGTATCCAGGTCGCCATCGGCGAGAAAATTCCGATGAGGCAAATCATTGCGCTGATGAGGACGGTCATGGAAAGCGTGATGTCGCCGATTTTGTCCAGATTGGTTTTTTCTTCTACCCATTTGAACACCAAAGGCGCCCAAATGGTGGAGAACACGCTTTGGAAAATCAAGGCGACGGCACCAAAGCTGACCGCCATTGAATAAATACCCAACTCGTCCAAGCCTGAGATGTTTTTGAGGACAAAACGGTCAATCGAAGTCAGCCCCCAATAGGCCAAGTTGCCGAATGCCAGCGGCAGGCCGTAGCGTAGGCCGTCCCGATGCAGATCGGACGACCATTTTGCATGGGAAACGGCTTGCAAGTCTTGGCGCAGCTGATATATCAACAGTACAACGGTCAGCACTTGGGCGGCGGTGTAGGCAAAAACCAGCGAAGTGGTATTGGCGGGCAGGCCGGAAGCGATTACGGCAAAAACCAACACCAAAATCAAAAATTTCGGCGCAAGCTGGCTAACAGAAAAAGCCAATGCCTGCTCTTTCATCCGTAAAATCAGGGCTAAAAAACGGATAATCAGCGTGGTGGCTAAGAAAATCAGAAAGAGAATCCCCAAATTTGCACTGGGGATGTCAAAAATGATTTCAGACGGCCATGATGCGTTTATCAGTAACACTAAAACCACAACCGCCACCGTCAGAATCAATGGCGATAAAAAAACGGATTTGAACAGCGCGGCCTTGTCTTTAACGGCGTAATAGTCGCGAATATAGGATTGGTCCAGCCCCAAGCCCAGCAACAGGATGCTCAATCCGGCAATGGTCTGCAAGAGTACGATACGGCCGATGTCTTCCGCAGGGAAGTACCATGAGATGAGCGGCAGGGAAAGTAGGCCGAAAGCGGCGCTTCCTACCGGGCCCAATGCGTAGCCGAGGATTTTTTTCGCGTTCATATTATTTGTTTTCAGACGGCCAGAAGTTCGAGCTGAGCGTTTTTCGTAAGAGATGCGTTGTTACCGTTGCCGGTTTGCCAAGGCCGTCTGAAAAAAACAAATGGCCTTGGGAAACCGGCCGCCGTCCCGGTCGGGGAAACCGGAGGCAGCCGGATGCGTCTGAATCAAGATTATGCTTTGATGACTTTAGGATTTTTCACTGGGAATTTGCCGCGTGTATCGACAATCAGCTTGGCATGTTCGGTAATCATGTCATAGTCGAATTTGTCGTGATCGGTGGTTAGAACCACGCAATCGTATTGGGCGACAGTTTCAGGGGTCAGCGCTTCGCTCTTCAGGTCGAAGTAGTGGTGGCCGGGGATGTGCGGGAACTCCGGAACGTGCGGGTCGGAGTAGGAAACCACTGCGCCCAGTTTGTGCAGGCGGTCCATAACTTCCACGGACGGGCTTTCGCGCATATCGTCCACGTTTTTCTTGTAGGCGATACCCAATACCAAGATTTTGCTGTCTTTGATAGAACGGTTGTGATCATTCAAAGCCAGGCCGACTTTTTCGATAACGTAGTCGGGCATGTGGGAGTTCACTTCACCTGCCAATTCGATGAAACGGGTGTTTACGCCGTATTCGCGTGCTTTCCAAGTCAGGTAGAACGGGTCGATAGGGATACAATGGCCGCCCAAGCCAGGGCCTGGGTAATAAGCAACGAAGCCGAACGGTTTGGTTGCAGCGGCATTGATGACTTCGTGAATGTCGATGCCCATTTTGTCGGCAACGATTTTCATCTCGTTCACCAAGCCGATGTTTACGGCGCGGTGGATGTTTTCCAAAAGTTTGGTCAGCTCTGCCGCTTTGGTGGAGCTTACTGGAACAACTTTATCGATGGCAGGTTGGTACAGCGCCAGGCCGACTTCCAAACAAGCAGGGGTATGGCCGCCGATGACTTTTGGAATGGTACGGGTTTCAAAGTTAGGGTTACCCGGGTCTTCACGCTCAGGAGAGTAAACCAAGAACACGTCTTGACCGACTTTCAAGCCGCCTTCTTCCATGCGCGGCAGCAATTCTTCTTCGGTAGTACCGGGGTAGGTAGTGGATTCCAAAGACAGCACTTGGCCGGCGCGCAGGTAAGGTTTTACCGCATCGGTAGTGTCGATCACAAAGCTCATGTCCGGCTCGCGGTATTTGTTCAGCGGAGTCGGTACGCACAAAATGACGGCTTCTACTTCGCCGATGCGGGAGAAGTCTGTCGTTGCTTCAAACAGGCTGTTGGAAGCAGCGGCAATTTTGTCGGAAGGGATATGCTCGATGTAGCTTTCGCCTTTGTTGAGCTTGTCGACTTTGTTGGTGTCAATGTCGAAACCCAAAACTTGGTAACCGATATCCACATAGCGCAACATCAGTGGTAAACCGACGTAGCCTAAGCCAACGATGCCGATTTTTGCGGTCTTATCGGCAAATTTTTGTATCGTAATGTTTTTCATGATGTCTTTCGTGTAATGAATGAGTAAATCGGGAGTGTTTGCCCGATGCCTGAGTTGTTTGCTGCAACCGCATAGCCATAGCCGGCTGCCGTATCGTGTGAAGCCTTAAAACCATACTTATAATTACATTAGACAAAATCATAAGCACTTATCTGATTCGTCTCAATCAAAAAAGTTTAACGGTCGTTCAGGCGGCCTCTATGGTATGGAAACGGTATTTTTGAATGCTTAATTTTTAGAAATTACATTCAACCACATGTTTTGATTTTAGATATTGTTTTGTCAAATGTATGATTCATGAAATGAAACTACCGTTTATGCCGTTTAAAACCCTTCTAGAATAAAAACTTTTAATAAATTTTCGTGGCTTAACTTATCTTAATAATCCATTATTTCGTGATGAAAAAAAGGAAAATTTGTCGACAATCGGCTTGAGGATAGTTAACTTAAGTCAAAGTTTTAAATTGGAATACGCTAAAGTCATTATAATATATTGACGAAAAAATTACATTTATTGCTATATAAATGATAGATATATTCTATTTACAATGGTTTAATTATTAAGTTGAGGCAATTAGACGGATTTTTTTTCGGAGAACCCATTTAATGTCCTGCCCGATGATTTCTACCGATTGACTTTGCCAAGGGCCGTCTGAAAGTAGGGCGGCCGGATTTTCAGGGAGGGAGAAAAGAGGTTTGCCTGCGCCTAACAGTTTCGGTGCTTGGTAGAGGACGATTTCATCCACCAAGTCATCCTTCAGGAAGGCTGAAGCAAGTGTTGAGCCGGCTTCTACCAGAACTTCGCCAAAGCCAAGTTCTGCCAGTTGCGGCATGAGTGAAAGAAGATTGATGCGGCCGTTGATGTGCTCAGACGGCCTGATGATGCGGATATGTTCAAATTTACCCAGCGCCTGCAAACGTTGTTCGTCTGAGGAAAGGGTAACGATAACGGTCGGGCTGTCGGTATCGGTCACGAGGTGGCAGTCCAAAGGGATTTGCAGTCGGCTGTCCAAGACGATACGCGCAGGTTGGCGCAGGGTGGGGAAGCTGCGAACGTTGAGTTTCGGGTTGTCGGCAAGTACGGTACCGATACCGGTCAAAACGGCGCAACTTTCGGCACGGAGAATTTGTACGTCTTCGCGTGCTGCTTCGCCGGTAATCCAAAAGCTGCGGCCGTCTGAAAGGGCGGTTTTGCCGTCCAAACTGGCGGCGCACTTGAGACGGACAAACGGTCTGCCGCGTTCGATACGCGACAGGAAACCGCGGTTGAGTTCGCGCGCCTGAGCTTCCAGCAAACCGCTTTCGGTACGGATTCCGGCGGCTTCCAGCATGGATAAGCCTTTGCCTGAGACCAACGGGTTAGGGTCGGTCATGGCGGCAACCACGCGCGTTACACCGGAATGAACCAGCGCTTCGGCGCATGGCGGTGTGCGGCCGTAATGGCTGCAAGGTTCCAGCGTGACATAGGCCGTTGCGCCTTTGGCCGCCGCTCCGGCCTGCCTCAACGCATGAACTTCAGCGTGCGGCTCGCCTGCTTTGACGTGGAAACCTTGTCCGACGATTTGTGCGCCGTGTGCAATTACGCAACCGACGCGGGGATTGGGGGAAGTAGAAAACCGCCCAAGCTTGGCCAGCTCGAGGGCGGTTTGCATCATTTGGGTATCAAGTGCGGAAAACATGGTTTCAGACGGCCTTATTTGGCTTTGCATTCGGCGATGACTTGGGTGAATTCGGAAACGTCTTTAAAGCTTTTATAGACGGACGCGAAGCGGACATAAGCAACTTGGTCGATTTTTGCCAGTTCCTCCATCGCCATTTCGCCAACGATGTGCGAAGCGACTTCTTTTTTGCCCAAACGGTAGAGGCGCTGCTCGATCAGGGCAACGGTTTCATCGATTTGTTCTTGTGTGACAGGACGTTTGTGCAGCGCGCGCTCAAGGCTGGTCTGCAGTTTGTGCGCATTGAAGGGAACCCGTGTGCCGTTGGATTTGATGACTTGCGGCATCCGCATTTCAACGGTTTCAAAAGTGCTGAAGCGTTGTCCGCATTCCAAGCATTTGCGACGGCGACGGATGCTGTTGGTGTCTTCCAGCCATCGCGAGTCGGTTACTTGTGTGTTGGGGTGTTGGCAAAACGGGCACTTCATCGGGTTTCCTTGTCATACGCTCGGCAAGGTCGCTAAGCAATTGAATTTATTGTTTGTGAACTATTATTGTAGCGGATTGCGTTATTTTCGTATAGTAAAGGCTTTTGCGTAGAATTTATGTATAAAAAGGCCGTCTGAAAGGGCAACTTTGGCGAAGTTGAGCCTTTCAGACGGCCTTGAGTTTTTCAGCCAATCAAACGTCAAACCGATACGCCGACGGCACGGGCGATTTCCAAACCTTCTTCCGCGCTCATGTAAACCGGATTGTCGGGGCGGTCGCTGAGGACAATGTCGCCGTCTTGAAACATCACCAATTCATTGACTGCCAATTGCGACCAGGTTTCATCTCGCGTCAGGGGCAGGGTGGCGATGACGGAAACTTTATCGTTCGGTGTGGTCACTTCTGAAAAATCGACCATCACATCATCGTCCAGCAAACGCGCTTTGCCAAACGGGGCTTTGCGCACGATGTAGTGCAGTAAGGTACTGGCGTGGGCAAACAGGCAGTCGCCGTTGGACATGACGAAGTTGAACAAACCGAAGCGGCGGATTTCATGAGTCAGGCCGGCAATGGCGTCAAACAAAACTTCAGGTTCGGGTTTGGTGGCAAAGCGGCTGCGCAGGCGGTTGAGGATAAAGCAGAACGCGCGTTCGGAATCGGTCGTGCCGACCGCGTGGTAGTACTCTCCCTGCTCGGGGAAAAAATCAATCAAATGGCCGTTGTGTGCAAACAGCCAATATTCGCCCCACATCTCGCGCATGAAGGGATGAGTGTTCGCCAACGAGGTCTGGCCTTGCGAGGCCTTGCGGATATGGGCGATAACGTTTTCAGACTTGATCTGATAGGCGCGCACCAAGTCGGCAACGGGAGAGTTGGCGCTGGGCTTGTCGTCGTGAAACAAGCGTACGCCTTTGCCTTCAAAAAAGCCGATACCGAAGCCGTCAGCGTGGTGGTCGGTAATGCCGCCACGGCGGCGGAAGCCTTCAAAAGAGAACATGATGTCTGTGGGAGTGTTGCAATTCATGCCGAGCAGTTGGCACATGGCGTTAACCTTTATTTTTGGGGTATTTATGGGGTTATTATGGTGTATCGGGCAGGCAGTTTCAATATGTAGAGTGTGATATGTTTATAACTGTCTCATACTTGGCGGGCCGTCTGAAAAATTGCTGTCAAAAATTCAGACGGCCTTAAAGTGTTCCCAGACCGGGTGGCATTGTTCGGGTAAGTCGGGGCAGGCGCCGAGTATGCCGCCGCTGAAGTCGTTGGGGCGGTGGAAGTCGCTGCCTGCACTGGCGAGAAAGTCGAAGCGGTCGGCAAGCAGGGCATAGTTGAGGCGGTCGTTTTTACAGCAGTTGCCGCTGTGCACTTCAATCCCTGCGCCGCCGAGATTTTTAAATTCTTGGAACAGGTTTCGTTTGGCGGTGGCGGATAATTCATAGCGCATTGGGTGGGCGATAATGGCCATGCCGCCCGCGCCTGTAATCGCGGCTACGCAGTCTTCCAGTGTGGCCCATTCATGTCTGACGGAACAGGATTTACCGTCGCCCAGATATTTGGTAAATGCCTGCTGTTTGTTTTTAACATGGCCTTCGCGGATGAGGAATTCGGCAATGTGGGTGCGGCTGGCCATTTCTTTGTTGGCGGCCAATGCCAGCGCGCCTTCATACGCGCCTGTTATGCCTTTTTTCTCCAGTTTTGCCGCGATGGCTTCCAATCGTTTCAGACGGCCTTTACGGACTTCGGCAAGCAGGTTTTGCAGGGTTTCGTTGTGTTCGTCAAAGTCCAAACCGACAACGTGGATGGTGCGGCCGCGCCAAGTGACGGATATTTCCACGCCGTTGACGAAGGGGAGGCCGAGGGTATCGGCTTCGGCGCGAGCTTCGGCCAGTCCGCCGGTGTGGTCGTGGTCGGTCAGAGCGAGCAGGGTGCAACCGTTTTGACGGGCGAGTCGGACGACTTCGGTTGGGGAGAGCATGCCGTCTGAAACGGTCGAATGGCAGTGTAAATCAATCATGGTTTTGCTTTGAATTTTCTCAAAAAAGGCCGTCTGAACGTTTCAGACGGCCTTGCTTTAGAACATTAGAACAGAGAGTCCAGTTGTTGTTTGTTATTGTTGCCGGTATTGCTTGGCAGAACTGGGGTTTCGTCTGATTCTTCACGGGCTGGCGCATTGCCGCTCTCGGTGCGGCGGCGGTTTTCATTCGGAACCGCGCGACGGGCAGGTTGAGCGGGACGTGGTGCAACGCCACTGTTGTCCAAGGCCAGGTCGGAGCTGGTGGTCATGCGTTCGCGCATGTACACTTCGCCGCCGTTTGCAACCACGCCTTCAGGTGCTTTCATCGGTTTGACACTGGTGCCTTTCAGGGCAAAGCGCATGTATTCTACCCATACCGGTACGGCGATTGTACCACCGTAACCTGCACGACCCATGCTGCGCGGTTTGTCAAAGCCGATATAGACGGCAGTTACAACGCTAGGGTTGAAGCCGACAAACCATGCGTCTTTGTTGTCGTTGGTAGTACCGGTTTTACCGGCGATGTCGGCGCGGCCAAGTGCGGCTGCACCGCGTGCGGTACCAACACGGACAACGTCTTGCATGATTTTGTACATGATGTAGGCGTTGCGCGGGTCAATGGCCTGAGGTGCGTTTTCACCGGCTACCAAAGGTTGCATTTGCGCTCTCAGACGGCCTTGGCTATCGTAGATTTTGTCGATGACGTGGGCGGACACTTTGTAACCGCCGTTGGCAAAGACGCTGTAACCTTCTGCAATACGCAACGGCGTGGTTTCGCCTGTACCCAAAGCCATAGACAGGCTGGCAGGAATTTCAGATGGCTTGAAGCCGAAGCGTTGGATGTATTGTTGCGCGTAACCGATACCGATAGACATCAGGATGCGGATGGACACCATGTTTTTTGACGCGGTCAAAGCCTGGCGCAGCGTGATGTAACCGGAATAGCGGCCGTCTGAATTTTTCGGGTTCCACGCTTTACCGTTAGCACCTTTGCCCGGCAGGGAAATCGGCGCATCGTTAATCATGGTGGAAGCAGTCATGCCTTTTGCCAAAGCGGCGGAATAAACGAACGGTTTGAACGTCGAGCCGGGTTGGCGCATGGCTTGAGTTGCGCGGTTGAAGGTTTTGCTGTGGTAGTCATAGCCGCCGACCAATGCACGGACTGCACCGGTTTTCGCATCTAAAGACACCAATGCGCCTTGCAACAAAGGCTCTTGAACGACGGTAAAGGTATCGCCGCTGCCTTTAACGCGAATGACGGAGCCGCGACGGATGCGATCATCACCCATTTTTTCGTTGTTGACGGCACGGGCGGCAAAGCCTAAAGCGTGGCTGTTCAGCGTGACTTTACGGCCGCTCGGCAATTGAATCTGTACACCTTTGCGGGAGGCTTCCAATACAACCGCCGGAATCATTTTATCGACGGTGTAAAGTGTAGAAAGGTATTGGCTGACGGTTTCTTCTACGTTGTCGCTTTTGCTCAGGTCGATGTAGTTTTCTGCACCGCGGTAGCTGCTGCCGCGGTCGAAATTGCGCAGGACTTTACGCAGGGCCTCGGTGGCCACGCGCTGGTGTGCGGTGTCGACGGTGGTATATACCTTGAAGCCTTGAGTGTAGGCATCTTCGCCGTATTTCTCAAACAGCTCTTGACGCACCATTTCGGCAACGTACAGGGCGCTTTGATCGATGTTTTGTACAAAACGCTCGTAATGCAACTCTTCTTTCAAAGCCTGATCGCGTTGCTGCAGGGTAATCATGCCTTCTTCCAGCATATTGTTCAGAATATAAGCCTGACGCAGTTTGGCGCGTTCAGGATTTACAATCGGATTGTAGGCGGAAGGGGCTTTGGGCAAGCCGGCCAACATGGCGGCTTCGGCCAATGTTAACTCGTTAACATTTTTGTTGAAATAAATTTGGGCTGCAGATGCAAAACCATAAGCGCGTTGACCCAAATAGATTTGGTTGAAGTACAGCTCCAAAATCTTGTCTTTGCTCAAAGACTGCTCGATTTTGTAGGCCAACAGGGCTTCGTTGAATTTACGGGTGAACGAACGCTCGCTGCTCAGGTAGAAGTTTTTAGCAACCTGTTGCGTAATCGTACTGGCACCGGATTGGACGCCGCCGGCCATGACGTTGCCGATCGCGGCGCGCGCCACACCCCAAACGTCCACGCCCCAGTGGTCGTAGAAGCGTTTGTCTTCGGCGGCAATCACGGCATTTTTCAAAACTTTGGGAAAGTCACCGATTTTGGTGAATTCACGCCGTTGCTCGCCGTAAACGCCAATCACTTGGCCGTCTGAAGAATAAATCGTCAGCGGCATTTTGGGTTTGTAGTGTTGTAAAGTGTCCAAAGACGGCAGTTTCGGATAGGTGACCAAAATTGCAATTGCAATCAGCCCCACGCCGAAAAGAGCCAGTCCCAATAAGAGACCCAGGCAGGTCGTTATAATCTTTTTAATCATGACTAAGTAATAATTTGCCATTAATGGCGATAAATAAAGTAAAATGGGAAACGATTTCTATCAGCCACAGTTAATACTGTGCAAAGAATAAGAAGTCCTTTACGGATAACGAAACAGTTACTCACTCCTAAATGATACAGGGAAGTCAAATCATGCGCTTATTTAAAAGCACGAAAGATACCAAAACAGGCAAGGCTTCTAGTGGATTGAACAACCGCTCTGCCATCGGTGTCGATATCAGCCAACATGCCATTAAGATGGTACAACTGACAGGCCGTAGTTTAAACCAAATTCAGCTGGAAAAATACGTTATTACCAAATTGCCTAAAAATATTGTCAAAGGCAACAAAATTCAAGACTACGATCAGCTTGCTACTTACATCCAACATACTTACACACAATTACGCAGTTCTTGCAAAAATATTGTTGCGGCCGTGCCACAAAATTTGGCGACAGTCGAGCAAATTATTTACAACCCGCGTGATACCGATTTGGACTTGGAAGAGTTTGTCGAAGCGGAAGTCGGCCAATTTGCGCCTATTGAAGAAATGAACTACGACTTTCAAGCCGAAGAAGTCGGTTCAGGCCAGCATGTTTTAGCTGTTGCCGCCAAAAAAGACGATGTCGAGCCACGCATTGAAATGTTTGAGAATGCGGGCTTGCCTTTGTCCGCTTTGGATTTAGACTTGCTGGCGCAACGCAATGCCTTTGTTCATTGGATGAATACGCATGCTCCCGAAATGGCAGATGAAAAAGTTGCCGTGTTTGGCATTCATGCGACGCAAATGTATGCCCTGATCCTGCAAAACGGCCGTATCCTCTACAAACAAGAAACGCCGGTCAGTACAGAGCAGCTCAATCAGCTGATTCAGCGTACTTATCAGGTAACTGAAGAAAAAGCCGCACAAATGATGGCTTCCCAAAACAAGCCTTCCGACTACCAGTCTCAGATTGCCGACCGTTTTAATGTGCAGGTTGCACAAGAAGTTCAGCGTGTTTTGCAATTTTACTATACCACGCAAGCCACTGATTCCTTCTCTAATATCAAACACATCCTGCTGACCGGCTTTACTGCGCAGCAGGCAGGTTTGGCGGAAAGCATTTTCTCGCAAACCAATACGGCAACAGAATATCTGCATCCGATTTCATATGTGGAACGCAGTGAAAAAGTAGAATTGCCGCAGCTTCAAATTGATGCGCCGTCACTGACCTTGGCGTTCGGATTGGCATTAAGGGGACTTTGAGAACATGATTGAATTAACCAGAATCAACCTTCTCCCGTATCGGGAAGAGATTAAACAGCGCAAGCAGCAGCAATTCAAAGTATTGATGCTTGGCTCTTTTGCCGTGGGTTTGGGCTTGGCGGCCGCAACCTATCTCGGTATTGACAACGCCATCAGCAATCAAGAAGGGCGCAACAACTTCCTGCAAACCGAAATCGACCGACTCGATAGGGAATTGGGCGAAATCGATAAACTTCAGCAAGAAAAAGAAGCCTTCTTGGCTAAAAAGCTGAAAGTGGAAGAATTGCAGGAAAAACGCTATCAAGCGGCCTATATCCTTGATTCTTTGAATACGCTTACGCCCGATAATACTTATTTGACCGCATTGGAAGCCGAAAGCCCGACCAGCTATAAAATCAGCGGCCATGCCATCAGCGACAATAAAATTGCCGTTATGATGCGCTCCCTGCCGAGTACAGGTATTTTCTTGCAGCCTGAATTGTTGAGCATTAAAAAAGTAGATAACTACCAAGAATTTACTTTGAAATCTTCAATCAACCAGGTGAGTACGCCGGCTCCTGCACCGACTGCCCAAAGCAGCGGTGAAGTGGCCGAACCTGTGGCCGAACCTGCTCCGGAGGCTCAATAATGGCATCTAAAAACCTAAAACAATTGGACGTACAAAACCTGTACCTGCTCAATATGCCTTCAAAACTTTTGCTGGCAGGTTTATTGATTGTTGGTATGTTGGCTTTGGGCTACGTCGGCGTATTTAAAGATCAGATTGAAACTTTGAATACGCAGGAAGCCAAAGAAGATGAGCTGAAGGAAACCTTTACGCGTAAAAGCATTCAGGCCGCAAGTTTAAACAATTTGAAGGCCGAATTGGCTTCGATTCGTTCTGCATTCGACGTTTTGTTGAAACAATTGCCGACCGACGCGGAAATTCCGAACCTGATTCAAGAGCTGCATCAGGCAGGTTCGACCAACGGCTTGCGTTTGGACAGCGTTGCACCGCTTCAACCTGAAAACGATGGCCCGATTCAAAAACTGCCGTATCAGATTTCTATTACAGGCAAATACGCTCAAATCAGCCAGTTTACCCGTGACGTAGGCGATTTATCGCGCATTATTACGCTGGATTCTTTGAAGCTCGTAAACGCAGGCGAGGATAAAGAAGGCAAAGGCAATAAAGGCGAATTGACACTGAGCGCGATTGCGACGACTTACAAAGCCCGTCCTGCTGAAGAGATTGCCGCTGAATTGGCTGCGCAACAGGCGCAGGAAGAAGGCAAATCTGCCGAGAATGAGCAAAAATAAAAGAATAGGGAAATCATGAAAAAAATCATCTTACTCTTAAGTCTTCTTCCCTTGGCAGCCTGCACGCAAAGCTATGAAGATTTGACTCAATGGATGACGCAAACCCGTCAGGAAGCGAAATCCAAGATTATTCCGTTTGAAGAGCCGACGGTTACATTGCCCAAGCCGTATAACCCTCCAAATTTTAAAGGCTTGAATGCGTTTGATTCACGCCGTCTGGATACTGCCCCTAAAGGCGGTAATGCGCCGGATGTAAACCGTCCGAAAGAAACCTTGGAAGCCTTCAGTTTGGAAAATATGGCTTTTGTCGGAACGCTGCAAAGCGGCGGCAAGGTTTCCGGATTTATCAAAGTCAACGACCATGTTTATACCGTTTATCCCGGAAACTACATCGGTCAGAATTACGGCAGAATCCAAAGTATTACTGAAGATAAAATTATCCTGACCGAGCAAGTTGAAGACAGCTACGGCAACTGGGTGTACCGGAAGGCCGAATTGCCGTTGAGCAGCAAAGAGGCAGATTCTTCCGATAGCTCAGATAGTTCGAATTCAAATTAATTTAGGGGTCTCACTCGATTATGAAAACCAAGCACATGACAAAATTATTTGCCGGCTTCAGCGTTGCCCTCGCTGTTCAGACGGCCTTTGCAGGCAATATTACCGATATCAACGTTTCCACTTTGCCTGACAACCAAAAAATCATCAAAATCCGTTTCGACAAAGACGTCACCACACCTCATGGTTTTGTAACATCTACTCCGGCGCGTATTGCATTGGATTTTGCCAACACCAATATCCGTTTGCCCCAGCCTGTTTTGGAATATGCCGACCCCTTGCTGAATCAAATTACTGCGGCACAAAACAACGACCGCGCACGCGTGGTTTTGGGTTTGAACAAAATCAGCCAATACAATACTGAAATTCGCGGCAACGAAGTTTGGGTATTCGTAAACGAATCTACTGACCAAACCAATGCGGCCGTTGTAAATGAACGTGCGGCTACACCGTCTACCGCGCGCGCTACTCAGGCTTATCAAGCCGTTTCTGCTGCCAATATCGATTTCCGCAAAGGCGCACGCAATTCCGGCATTATTGAATTGTCTGCCCCGGGTTTCAGCGGACAGCCGGACATCAAACAGCAACGTGACCGCGTCGTTGTTACCTTGAAAAACCATACACTGCCGACACAAGCGCAACGCAGTTTGGATGTAGCTGACTTCAATACGCCTGTACAAAACGTTACGCTCAAACGTATCGGCAATTCTACCCAGCTCATTATCCGCAACAATAATGCGAATTGGGACATCAATACCAAAGCCTCTTCCGGCCGTTTTGTATTTGAAGTATCGCCTAAAGTCGCCAATACCGAATCCGGCGGCTTGAACCAAAATGCAAACAAATCGTTTAAAGGCCGTAAAATTTCTTTGGACTTCCAAGATGTAGAAGTCCGTACCATTTTGCAGATTTTGGCGAAAGAGTCCGGCGTGAATATTGTTGCCAGCGATACCGTCAAAGGCACCATGACTTTGTCCCTGAAAGATGTACCTTGGGATCAGGCTTTGGACTTGGTCATGCAGGCGCGTAATTTGGATATGCGCCGTCAAGGCAATATCATCAATATCGCCCCCCGCGATGAATTGTTGGCAAAAGACAAAGCCTTCTTGCAGGCTGAAAAAGAGATTGCCGAATTGGGTCCGCTGTATTCTCAAACCTTCCAGTTGAAATACAAAAACGTGGAAGAATTCCGCAAAATTTTGCGTTTGGAAGAATACGACAGCAATAATTCCAATACCCGCAATACTCTGTTGAGCAACCGAGGTAGCGCCTTAATCGATCCGGCCACCAATACGCTGATCGTAACCGACAACCGCGGCGTGATTGAGAAATTCCGCAAACTGATTGATGAATTGGACGTTCCGACCCGTCAAGTGATGGTTGAAGCGCGCATTGTCGAAGCAGAAGATACCTTCTTCCGCAATTTGGGCGTTAAATTCGGTTCCGGTGGTGCGAGCGGCCGTACGGCATGGGGCAGCAACTGGAGCAATGCGCAAGCCAACCATAACACCAATGCTTCGTTTAACCGTGGTGATGTCGGCTATCCTACTTGGTCTTTGGATCCGAACGTCAGCCTGCCGACCGCAGCCGCAGTCAACAGCATTGCTCTGGTGCGTGCGTTCTCGTCCGGCGCATTGGGTTTGGAAATCAGCGCGTCTGAAGAACAAGGTAAGAGCAAAACCATTTCCAATCCGCGCGTGCTGACACAAGACCGTAAAGAAGCCAAAATTGAATCTGGTACGGAAATCCCTTACCAAGAGGCATCTTCCAGCGGTGCGACTTCGATTACCTTCAAGAAAGCCGTTTTGGGCTTGACCGTAACGCCGAACATTACGCCTGACGGTCAAATCATCATGACTGTGAAGATTAATCGCGATACCCCGATCGACTGTACCGTAGATTCTCTGACAACCAAGTGTATCAACACCAAACACTTGAATACCCAAGCCATGGTTGAAGATGGCGGTACGCTGATTGTCGGCGGTATTTACGAAGAAGAAAGCACCAACGCAGTGAACAAAGTCCCCGTTTTGGGCGATATTCCTGTTGTCGGCAATTTGTTCAAATCACGCGGCAAGCGTGAAAACCGCCGTGAGCTGTTGATTTTTATCACGCCGCGCATTATGGATAATGTGGGTAACAATCTGCGTTATTGATTTTAGAATGACAAACAGGCATATCTGCAAAGGTATGCCTGTTTTCGTTTTCAGACGGCCTTTCGTTTCAGACCGTCTGAAAAACCACGAACTTTTCCAAGAAACCGCCATATCGTATAAAATGACCCTCATGGAAAAAATCAACGGCAATTTAATTTTAATCGGGCTGATGGGCGCGGGCAAAACCACTTTGGGCAAGCAGCTTGCCCAAATGTTTGAATGCCCGTTTTACGACAGCGACTACGAAATCTGCACTTCATCGGGCGTATCCATTCCGACCATTTTTGAGATGGAAGGGGAAGAAGGCTTCCGCAACCGCGAAACCAATATGCTGAAGAAGCTCGCTTCCCGGCGCAACATCGTTTTATCGACCGGTGGCGGCTCCGTGTTGCGTAGTGAAAACAGACAGATTTTGTGCCAAAACGGCACGGTTGTTTATTTGCATGCCAGCCCCGAAACCTTGCTGGAGCGTACCCGTTACGACAGCAACCGGCCGCTGTTGCAAGTTGCCAATCCTTTGGGCAAACTGCAAGAGCTGTATGACCAACGCGATATGCTGTACCGTCAAACCGCCCATCTCGTCATCGAATCCGACAGCTGTCACAAAACGCTCAAACGCCTGATACAGGCTTTAGGCGAATAAATACGCTTTGCAAAGGAATACTATGCGCACACTGACTGTCCAAACCCCGTCCCATCAATACCCCATCTTTATCGGGCATAAGCTGATTGAGCAGGCCGATATGCTGCTTCAGCCCTATCTAGGTAAAAAAGCAGCCATTATTACCAACGAAACCGTTGCGCCGCTTTATCTCAAACAGCTTCAGACGGCCTTAGACAGACTGGGCGTGCCGCATTTCAGCATTATCCTTCCCGACGGCGAAGAATATAAAAACTGGCAGACGCTCAACCTGATTTACGATGGCCTGATGCAAAACCGTGCCGAACGCAAAACCACTTTAATCGCTTTGGGCGGCGGCGTGATAGGCGATATGGTCGGTTTTGCCGCGGCGACTTATCAGCGTGGCGCACCTTTTATCCAAGTACCGACCACATTGCTCAGCCAGGTCGATTCCTCGGTCGGCGGTAAAACCGCCATCAACCATCCGCTCGGTAAAAACATGATTGGCGCGTTTTACCAGCCGCAAGCCGTTTTGGCCGATTTGACCGCCTTGCAAACGCTGCCGCAACGCGAACTTTCCGCAGGCATGGCCGAAGTCATCAAATACGGCGCATTGGGCGATGCCGAATTTTTTGCCTGGTTGGAAGAAAATATGGCCGACCTGATGGCGCAACATCAAGAAAAAATGGCGGAAGCCGTTTACCATTGCTGCAAAATGAAGGCCGATATTGTTGCCCAAGACGAAACCGAGCAGGGCATCCGCGCATGGCTTAATCTCGGCCACACTTTCGGCCATGCCATCGAAGCCGAAATGGGCTACGGCGTATGGCTGCACGGAGAAGCCGTTGCCGCCGGTTGCGTCCTCGCTTCCCGTTTGTCGCAAATCTTGGGCAAAACCCGACAGGCCGACACCGACCGCATTGCCGCTTTAATGGAAGCCGCTTCCCTCCCGTCTGCGCCGCCCGTTTTCTCCTTTGAAAAATGGATTGAACACATGAGCCACGACAAAAAAGTCAGCAGCGGCATCATGCGTTTTGTCGGTTTGGAATACTTGGGCAAAGCCAATATTACCGAAATTACCGATATGGAAATCCTCCGCCAAACCTTGCAACCGTATTTGTGAGGAATGAAGTAGGTTTGCTTCAAAATATAAAAAGGCCGTCTGAAAGTCATTTTCAGACGGCCTTTGGTTTTAAAACGTTTTCATTTATCGGATTAAAGCTAGATAAACCAATTTGGGCGGGTCAATTATTTAAAGCATCTTTTTATCCAACTCGGCAATAATCAACAAGCCGCTGTCAAAGCGTCGGCTGTCGGCCAGTTTCAGACGGCCTTGATGGCGTTTGACAATGGTGTCTGCGATGGACAGGCCAAGTCCGGTGCCTTGTTGTTCGGTGCCGAGAATACGGTAGAAAGGGTCGATAACGCGTTGGCGTTCGCTTGGGGGAATGCCGGGGCCGTTGTCTTCCACCCAGATGTTGAGGTATTCGGCGGTTTCGTCAAAGCCCAAATCGATGCGGCCGCCTTTGGGAGTATAGCGGATGGCGTTGTCGGTAAAGGTTTTGATGAGGGTGTAGATTTCGGTGTCATCGGCGTGGATTTGGCAGTCGTTTTCGACGGCGACGCCGATGTCTTGACCTTTGGCCAGCGCCAGCGGCATGAGTTCCTGCAAGACGCGGCGGAACTGGTTTTGCAGGCTGATCAGGGTTTTGGGGCGTTGGGTTTCGGGCGCTTGGGCGCGTGCGAGGGAGAGGAGTTGCTCGAGCAGGTGGCGGTTGCGCTGTATGCTTTGTTGCAACAGGGCGGACTGCTCGCGCGCTTCGGCGGACAGCTGCATATTGTTGAGCCTCTCTGCCTGAAGGGAAAGGGCGGTCATGGGGCTGCGCAATTCGTGTGCGGCATCGGCGATAAAGCGTTGCTGTTGGCGGACGTTTTCATCGGTACGTTGCAACAGGTTGTTGATGGCGACGACAAAGCCTTGGATTTCGCTGGGAATGTCTTGCGTGTCCATAGGCGAGAGGTCGTTGATTTGGCGCAGCTCCAAATCGTTGGACAGGGTTTTGACGGAACGCATGGTGCGGTGGGTAATCCAGACGGTGAGCAGGATAATCAGGGGCAGGGCGAGGAGCATGGGGAGGATGCTCTGCACGGCAGCCATTTCGGCCAGCTCTTCGCGGTAGTCGCTTTCCTGCATGACGGCAATGCGGCCTTGTTTGGTGGTGCGGGTATAAACGCGGTAGTAATCGTCGTCGTCATCAGACTGAATGGTGTGCAGGCCGTCTGAAATCTTCTCAGGCAGGCTGACAATGGGGTTGGGCGTATTGGGAAATTGAACGGAAATCTTGTTGTCGTTGTCGAGTGAGTGATTCTCGTCATCGGCATCGCTCGGGTCGAGATAGTTCGCGACTTGGCGCAACAGATCGTCTTGAACCTCTTGGGTCTCGTGATAAGTATCGTAATATGAAAATATGCCTGCAAGAATGGAGAGGGGCAGGAGCATACAGATCAGGGCGAGGCTGATCCGGACTTGCAGGGATTGTTTGATAGTGTGGATAAGGCGTTGCATGGTTTGTGTGTTGATATTGTTTTGGTTTTTCAGACGGCCTGGTTGTTTTGTGCAACCAGCCAGCCGACCCCGCGGACGTTTTGAATCGCTTCTTTGCCGAGTTTTTTGCGTAAGGCGTGAATCAGGAAGTCAACGGCGTTGCTTTCGACTTCTTCGCCCCAGCCGTAGATTTTGTCTTCCAAATCGCTGCGCGACAGAATCATGCCCGGACGCAGCAGCAGGGCTTGGAGGACGGCAAATTCTTTGTTGCTGAGCATGATGGCCTGTTCCTGCCCGACCACTTCTGCCTGATGGGTGGAAGGGTTGAGCATGATGATGCCGTTGGTTAGTAGCGTTTGCGCCTGTCCGCCGTGTCGGCGCAATACGGCGCGCATACGGGCTTGCAGCTCCGCCATGTCGAAGGGTTTGACGATGTAGTCGTCTGCGCCGCCGTCTAGGCCGTTGAGGCGGCTGTGCAAATCATCGCGCGCGGTCACGATTAAGACGGGAACGGTACAGCCGCCGTTGCGGATTTGCGCCAATACGTCCAAACCGTCTTTGCCGGGCAAACCCAAATCCAAAAGCAGCAAATCGTATGCCTGCGCCGCCACTGCTGCGGCAACTTCCGAACCGCGGCTGACCCAATCGACAGCGTAGCCGGTGTCTTTCAGGTTGGCACTGACGGCTTGGGCAATCATGGCATCGTCTTCAACCAATAATACGCGCATGGAAGTTCTCCGTGAGGATGGGTGGACAGTGATTATAACCGCACTCAATTAGTAAAAATTTAGGAGCTGTCTAAAAACTGATTTTTTGCAAAAGATGAGGCCGTCTGAAATTTCGTTTTTCAGACGGCCTGTATGCTTCAATCCCGATTATTTAGGGTTTTTCTCAATCAAGGCAACCAATTGGTCGATATAGCCTTGAACAAATCCGCGCGCGGATTCGATGAGCTGGCCGTTGTCGTCAAACAGGGTAGGCGAGTTGCCGAGAAACACTTCCGGTTGGCCGGTCAATGGCATATCGAAATACGAAAGGGCAAGGCGCAGATTTTTTTGCGCGCTATAACCGCCCATTTTACCGACAGAATGGCTGATGATGCCGGCCGGTGTTTTTTTCCAGGCAACATCGGCATTGGGTTTGGAGCCGATGTCGATGGCGTTTTTCAGGCAGGCGGGGACGGTACGGTTGTTTTCGGAAGTCACGAACAATACGCCGGCAGAGGCTTTGATGGTTTCACGGAACTCGGTATAGCTGGATGGAGTGGGGAAGTCGGTAACGGCAGGATCGTCGTAGTCGAAGTTGTATAAAGGCAAATGGCCGATTTCGACGATTTGCGCTTCGTAGCCTTCGGGGAACATGGGAATGACGTTTTGTGCGACTTTTCGTGCGAACGAGCCTTTACGCAGGCTGCCGACCAAGATGCTGACTTTCTTTGACATGTTTTTCTCCTGTTTAATAATAAAAATGAAAACAATTCTAAATTTTAGTGTTATCTGGGGAAGCGGTCAAGGTTTCAGACGGCCTGTCAAAATGGTTTATGCTAAAATAACGGTTTCGCTGATATTTCAAATTATTATGCACGCTTCTGATTCGCAAGAGGGTGAAACGGCACACGAATACTACGCCGACGATACCGACTTTCCTGCTAAAACCATTGTCGCCACCTTATTCATCGGCGCATTTTTCGGCTATCTCAACGACACGCTGTTGAATGTCGCGCTTACGCCGATTATGAAGGATTTTGGTGTCGATAAGACCACGGTTCAATGGCTGACAACGGGCTTTTTGCTGGTCATGGGGGCATTTACGCCGATTACGGCAGGCGTGATTCAATGGTTTGAAACGCGCAAAATGGTGCTGTTTACGCAGGCAACGTTTTTAGCAGGATCGCTGATTTGCGTGTTTGCACCGACGTTTGGCGTATTGGTGGTCGGTCGGATGGTGCAGGCAGTGTCTGCCGCGTTTTTTGTCCCGCTTCTGTTTAACGGTGTGTTGTCGATTTTCCCTCCCAACAGGCGCGGAACGGCGATGGGTGTGATTACCATGATGTTTACCGCCGCGCCTGCAATGGGGCCGACGCTGTCGGGCATCATCATCGACCATACGCATTGGCGCGTGCTGTTCGGTTTTACCGCGCCGTTTATGTTGGCGGCGATGGTGCTGGCGGGCAAATATTTAACGGTCAATTTGAGCAACATCAGCCGTCCGAAAATTGATATGTTGTCGGCTGTGCTGTCGATTGTGGGCTTCGGCGGGTTGGTTTATGCGAGCAGTAATTTTGCCCATATGCCGCTGCTGGAATTTATCCTGCTCTTTGCTGCTTCCGTTGTACTGGTGGGGTGGTTTGCGCGCCGGCAGTTCCGTTTGGCTACGCCGTTGTTGAACCTTCGTGCGTTTGAATACAAACAGTTCAGATATTGCGTTGTGATTTTGGCCGGTGCGATATTCCTGTTTTTGGGCTTGGAACTGATGGTGCCGATGTACACGCAGCAAGTGTTGATGCTGACCGGTACGGCAACTGGCCTGATCCTGATGCCTGCCAGTATTGCCCAAGCGGTTGCCGCGCCTTTGTTCGGCAAATTGTTGGACAAAAAGGGCGGACGCTTTGTCGTTTTGCCGGCAACAGTGATGCTGGTGGTGTCGTTGGCGGTATTGTGGCTGTTTTTGCGGATTGATACGCAAGTGGTGATGTTGACGGCGATGTTTACGCTGTTGGCGCTTTCCGTGTCTGCTTGTGTAACCGGCGAAACCCATGGTCTGAACGCGTTGCCGAAAATGCTCAATCCGCACGGTGCGGCGATTCTGACCACCATCAACCCGATTGCCGGTGCCATCGGCGCGGCGTTTTTTGTTGGTGCGACCAATATCGGCGAGAAACTTTCCAGCGCAGATATGCCGCAACAGGCAATGCTGGACGGTATCCATTTGGCGATGGGTTGCGCTTTGGTTGTCGGTGTTGTGGTCGTCATGTTTGCTTTACGTTTGAAAGCGCATCAGAAATAAAGAAAAAGGCCGTCTGAAACGTTCAGACGGCCTAAGCACCTCGTAAGAATTTATAAGATTTTGTAACACAATGAAGTTAAAATGTATTTTATCAATCGGCCTGATGATGGCGGTTTGTCCGTCATGGGCTTTGGATTTCGGGCGTATTCCTGAAAATGAGATTTCTGTTTATGTGCAGGAATTGGACAGCGGCAACGTGATTGCCGAACACCGTGCCAATGAATTGCGCAATCCTGCTTCGACCATGAAGCTGGTAACGGCGTTTACCGCGTTTCGTATGTTGGGCGGTGATTATCGTTGGAAAACTGAGTTTAAAACCAACGGCCCAATCAAAGGCGATACGTTGAAAGGCAATGTGTATTGGGTGGGGAGCGGCGATCCTGTGTTTGACCAGCATGATCTGGTGCAAATGCAGCAACAGATGCGCGATAAGGGCATACGCCATATTGACGGACATCTGATACTCGACCGCAGCCTGTGGGGCGATGTGAAGAATCCGGATGATTTTGCTTCCGATTCTGCCGAAAGCTTTATGACGCCGCCCGATCCTAATATGTTGGGGTATAAAACCGTTGAACTGCGTGCTGAAAAAGAAGAAGACGGAAGCTTGGTCATCCGTACCAATCCGCCGCTTCCGAATCTGAACATTCAAAACAAATTGACACTTGAGAATAAAGAAGGGAAGTGCAGTGTTTTAAAAAACCACATGAAGACTTCCTATAAAAACAATACGCTGACCGTATCGGGCAAGCTGCCGGAAAGCTGCTTGGGCAAAGAGCTGTATCTGAATATGTATAGCATGAAAGAATTTGTCGGCAAAAGTTTTGTCAACCAATGGCGCCAACAAGACGGCACGATTTCAGACGGCCTGACGACAGGTGCTGCGCCTCATGACGCGCATGTGTTGGCGAGTCATCAATCCAAACCGCTTGCCGATATCCTCACCGATATGAACAAGCATTCCAATAATCTGATTGCCCGTTCGGTTTTCCTTAAATTTGCCGGACATATATCTGATTACAAGCAGGCGCAGGCCAAGGCCGCGTCTATCGTAAAAAGTGAGCTGGCGGTTGCCGGTATCAATACGGAAGGGCTGGTGTTGGAAAACGGCTCAGGCCTGTCCCGCGTAGAACGGCTCAATGCGCGAATGATGGCGCAAATGTTGGAAAAAGCCTACTTCAGCCCGTTTAAAAACGAGTTTATCAGTACGCTGCCGATTGCCGGTAAAGACGGCACGCTTAAAACACGCTTGAAACAGCCCGGTGAAAACCTGCGCCTCAAAACCGGTACACTCAAAGATGTCCGCGCACTGGCTGGGTATTGGTTGGGCGAAAAGCCGTTGTTGGTTGTCGTCATTATCAACAGCCAAAAGTCAACCGATTATTTACGCGACTTGGATAAGCTGGTGTCTAAAATTGTTCAGCCCGGTGGCGAACATTGGATTGATGCTAAGGCTTCCTGCATGATTAGGTATCAGGCTTGATAAGCTAAAAAAGGCCGTCTGAAAATGTATTGACGTTTTCAGACGGCCTTTGTGTAAGAAGGACAAGTATTTATGTCTATTTTGAAGGATAATTTAGGGATTTAATGGATAAGCGTTTGGTGTAAATCCGCTTGAGATAGATGGTTTTATCTTCGGTATTTAAGACGTATGTTTTAAGTTTTATTCCCACCTTCTCTTGTCTAAATAATCGGACTTTTTACGAAAAGGCATAAGGTACAGACGAAAAAAATACCGGTAAAAACCGGTATTTTTTATTTTTAACTTGATGGCGCGGCGGACGGGGCTCGAACCCGCGACCCCCGGCGTGACAGGCCGGTACTCTAACCAACTGAGCTACCACCGCGCATCCATTGTCAGGGACAATGAAAAGTAAAGTGGTGGGTGATGACGGAGTCGAACCGCCGACATTCTGCTTGTAAGGCAGACGCTCTACCAACTGAGCTAATCACCCAAAAAAGGGAGATACTGAAGAATCAGTATTTTTAAATAATGGCGCGGCGGACGGGGCTCGAACCCGCGACCCCCGGCGTGACAGGCCGGTACTCTAACCAACTGAGCTACCACCGCGCATCCACTGTCAAAGACAATGAAAAAGAAACTTGGTGGGTGATGACGGAGTCGAACCGCCGACATTCTGCTTGTAAGGCAGACGCTCTACCAACTGAGCTAATCACCCATGCGCAAAATTGCGAAGACGTTATTAAACCAAAAAATCCTGATGCGCGCAAGATTTATTTGCCGATAATTAGATGTCTCCCTGCAAGCACCAGTTTTCAAAGGAAATAATTTCTTCCTGTTTGCCTGCGACAACCAAAATGTCGCCGGTTTCCAGAACGAAATCAGGGTCAAGGTCTTGGATTTTTCCGGTATTGCGGCGGATAAACAATAGTTTCAGATGATGGGCGGTCAAGGGCAATTCACGGATGGTTTTACCGATGGCATGTGCCTCGCCTTGCAATGGGAAGGCATGGCGGCAGACGGCCTTGCTGTCTTCGTCGGAGAAGCTGTCATCATCACTGCCGACAAACAAGTCTTGCAAAGATGCATAGCGGCTGTGACGGATGTGGGTTATGGTTTGATAAACATGGTTGTAGGAAAGGCCGTGGCCCAACATGGCATAGCTTGCCAGCACCAGGCTGGTTTCTTTGGTATCGGAGACGGTTTCTTCAGCACCCATTTCGGTAAAGGTTTTAACGTAATCGTCATTGGTGGCGCGAACATAAACCGGCATGCTCGGATGCATGGACATGATGTTGCCGAGAACATGTTGGGTTTCATGCATATTGTTCAGCGTGATGACCACTATTTTGGCACGTCCCAAGCCGGCGGCTTCCAAGACTTCACGGCGTTTGGCATCGCCAAAGGAAACCGGTTCGCCTGCGTTGCGTGCCACTTGTACGCGGGCAATATCCAAGTCAAGGGCAAAGTAGGGGATGCCTTCTTGCGCCAATACACGGGCAACCGATTGACCGCCGCGTCCGAAACCGATAATTAGGACGTGTTCGGATTTGCTCATGGTTTCCACCAGCATGGAGTGCAAGTCCAAGGCTTTCATGTCCCAGTCGGATTTAACAAAGCGGCTGACGATGGCATCGCTGCTGCCCAAAATGAATGGTGCGGCAATCATGGAGAGCAAGACGGCTGCAGTGGCTGCTTGTTCCAATTCGGGCGAAACCATATTGATTTTGCTGGAAATAGCCAGCATCACGAAACCGAACTCGCCGCCTTGTGCCAAATAAAGCGCACTCTTGAGGCTGTCGCTCGTAGGGTTTTTCATGCGCAAAGCGATGATGAAGACGACCAGTGCTTTCAAGACCAACAGGATTGCCAACAAAATCAGGATTTGCTGCCAGTTGCCGATCAGCGCCTGAATATCCAGCTTCATACCGACGGTAATGAAGAAGAAGCCCAGCAGGATATCGCGGAATGGACGGATGTCGTCTTCCACCTGAATACGGTATTCGGTTTCGGAAAGCAGCATACCGGCAACGAATGCGCCCAATGCCATAGACAGGCCTTCAAGCTCCGTCAGATAGGCCACGCCCAAAGTAACCAGCAAAACGTTGATCATAAAGAGTTCGGACGATTTGCGTTTGGCAACCAGTCTGAACCAGCGCGACATCACACGGCTGCCGACAACAAACAAAATGCCCAAGGTCAGCAACATTTTCAAACCGGCCAAGCCCAGTTCTACCCACAAGTTGCCTTCGCTGCCGCCAGCAAGTGCCGGAATCAGAATCATCAGCGGTACCACGGCAATATCTTGCATCAGCAAAACACCCATGGCCATTTGTCCATGTGGCTGACCCAGCTCGGTTTTCTCCGACAGAATGCGGCTGACGATGGCGGTGGACGACATGGTCAGTGCGCCCGCAGTGGCAAACGCCCAGTTAAACGGCGTGCCCATTGCCATCAAAATGCCCATAATCGAGAGCATGGTAATGATGACTTGCAAACCGCCCAAGCCGAATACGAGACGGCGCATGGCTTTGAGTTTGGGCAGGGAGAATTCGAGACCGATGCTGAACATCAAGAATACAATGCCTATTTCGCCCAAATAGTCGGTGGCATGGCTTTGCGGAATCAGTTTGAACATACCCGGACCGGCAATAAAACCGACCAAAAGATAACCGAGCATGGAAGGAATGTTGAACTTGCGACAGCAGATAACTGTAATGACGGAAACCAACAAGACAATGACAATGGGTCCGAGGGAGAATTCGTGCATAGAGTGGGCGGCCTTTCGTTAAGAGTAGCTATTGTTATATAGGCCGTCTGAAACACGTCGAAAACCGACAGCAAACCCAAATAAAAACGCACAGAATGAACTTCATTTCTGCGATTTGATTTCCCGTATCATGCTTATTTGGACTTACTGTTTCGAGCGTTATCTAACGGATTATTAAGATTATATCAAGATAGAATGTAAAGTAGTGTTTTGATTGACAAAAAAGGCCGTCTGAAATATTCAGACGGCCTTTAAATAAATGGTTTAAGGCATCAACATGCCGCCGTTGACATGAAGTGTCTGACCGGTAATGTATTTTGCCTGATCAGAAGCCAAGAACAAGACTGCATCGGCAATATCTTGTGCTTCACCGAATTTGCCCAAAGAAGTTTGCGCTTCAAAGGTTTTGCGGGTTTCTTCCGGTAGGGCGCGGGTCATATCGGTGTCGATAAAGCCGGGGGCAACGCAGTTGACGGTAATGCCACGGCTGCCGACTTCACGCGCCATAGATTTGGAGAAGCCGATTAAGCCTGCTTTTGCGGCTGCATAGTTGGTTTGGCCGGCATTGCCCATCACGCCGACAACGGATGTGATGTTGATGATGTGGCCGGCACGCTGTTTCATCATGCCGCGCAATACGGCTTTAGAGGCGCGGAAGACAGATTTGAGGTTGACCTGCATGATGTCGTCCCACTCTTCCTCTTTCATGCGCATTAGGAGGTTGTCGCGGGTAATGCCGGCGTTGTTGACCAGAATATCCAGTTTGCCGAATTCTTTTTCGATGTCGGCAATTAGATTTTCGATGGTTTCAGGTTCGGCAGAATTTAATGCACGGCCTTCGCCACCCCATTGTGCCAAGCGTTCGCCGATTGCAACCGCGCCACTCTCACTAGTGGCAGTGCCGATAACTTTTGCACCGGCCGCAGCCAAAGTATCGGCAATTGCCGCACCAATACCGCGCGATGCGCCGGTTACCAAAGCGATTTTGCCGCTTAAATCTTGTGTACTCATGTTTTATTCCTTAATTGTGATTGGAAAAATGGTTTCAGACGGCCTTATTTACCTGGGGAGGGTGCTTGATACCGTCGTTTGTTGATTCTTCGTAATAAATATTCTCTGTAGTATGCCCATGCTTGCTTTTTTTGTCCTTGTTTCCAAAGCCGTTTGGCTGCTTGTCTAAATTTCCTTTTAGGATTTGGAAAGGGCAACCAAGTTGATAGAGGTTGTTCTAGATATCCGTTATTCCATGGGGAATTCTTAAAATATTGATCATATGCAGGGTGGAAGCCTAATTGATGCCACGGTTTGATATGACCAACAAAATGGACTAAGCGGATATTGTTGGGATTGTCGATTAATTCACTGTATTTTTGATGCCAATGTATCCAGTTAAAGTTTTCTGAAAGCCAGTGTACATGACCTATACAGGCTAAATTCAAAATATCTTGGTCTGGACAGGAGAGTTTAAAATTCTGTTTTTCTACGGCTTGCATTTTTTCAGACAAAATTTTATCTATTGCCATATCATTCCATTTGTCAATATTGAATAGAATGACCCCAGAGTTGAAATAAGGCTCAGTATCTGTAAAACCAAATTGATTGAGTTGTTTTATATATGCTCTGTATAAGATTGCATCAGGTACGGCAGCAATCAAAGAATTTGAAATGTCGATTTCAAATAAATCATCAATGTTGCCCAAGCACAGTACATCAGTATCTAAATAAAGCGCAGTATGAGCAATACCTTTTAATAAGCAAGGGATACTCATACGGTAATACATAGCGATAGTAAAATAATGGGTAGTCTGCAGGGTAGAAAAGTATTCTGTATTTAAATGGTAAACGCTTATTGCGTAGTTTTGATTTGATGTTTCAATTTGATCGAAAATATTAAAATCATAACCTTCTGAACCACTAACTAACAAATGAAAATGTATTGGATTGGTATTGTTTTGCAGCACAGAAAGTAACGCAGTGCCGATGTGTTTGATATAGTTTTGATCGGCTGCATAAACAATATGTCTCGGCTGTTCAATGAATTCTCGTTTGCGGATATGAGCAGTTTCTAATACTAATTTTTCTCTATCAAACATTTAAATTCTCCACAACGTCTCTATCGATTTCAGGCAATCCGATAGGGATATTCGGTTCAATATCAAATGCGCAGCTGATCCAGTTGCTGAAGCTGTATTTGTGCTTCAGGCCGGGGGCAAGCGGTACATACGGCAAGGTCAGGAAGGCTTTGAGTTCGTCAAGGTTGCTTCCATTCCAGTAGAACATATTGTTCGGGTGATAAAAATCGTAATGTACGATGGTCGGATTGGTCGTAATCAGTTTTTTGTCCAAACCAATCGCTTCGAAAATCCGCAAAGAGAGGCCGTAGTGCTTGCGGTTGAGGAAATCTACCAATACGGAGGATTTGGCCGCTTCTTCTAAGTTTTGACGATAGGAGAGGGCGTTTTCAAATGAGAAGAACTCGACCTCGGGAATGCCCAAAGCCGCTTTTTCTTCTTCAATTTTCTTACTGGCCAAGCGGAAATCTATTTCTAAACCGATTGAACGTGCAGCTTCGCAAAATGCACGGATGTCATTGTTGCGGTCGGCAGCGTACGAGCCGATAAACAAGATTTTGTTTTGCGGGTTTTCAGACGGCCTGAAGCTGTCAAAGTAGAAGCTGGTGGTTGGAAAGAGTTTTTCGGCGTATTCGGGGTGTTTGCCTTGGTCAAACGGATCGAAAAAGTAAAATTTGTCGAAAAATTCGATGTTGTCGAAGTCTTCTTTTAAGAAGGTCAGGGCTTCCCAGTTGTAGTACACCATCAATTTTGAATGCGCTCTGAGCTTGGCGATGAAGTCTTTCGGGTAGGCGCCTAGCCAAATCATGAAGCAATAATCCGCTTGTTCGGGATGTTCGCTTAACAGGGTATTGAGGCGTTCTTCTACGGCGCGGAACATGGTCCGTTTTTTGAAGTCTTTTTGTCCAAGAATATTTCGATACCAGATTTTTTTCAGCCGTTGAAATACATTTTTGTATTTGAACTCTTTTTCTTCATAGGTCAGGGACAGCACTTCAAATCCGCATTTCTCCAAGTTCTCAATAATGAGTTCGTGGATTTTGAAGAGTTCCGGCATGGCGAGAATGACTTTTTTCTTACTCATAATGTATTCGATGTAATATTTTGTCAGGCAGAAGTATCTGCCGTAGGCAATAGGGTTAATCAATGCCGAGCAGGCGGTTTAGCCATTGTGTAAACGAATAATAGGCTTTGATTTCAGGGTCAGGTTGCTGATACGGGCGCGCCAAGAATTCAGGCAATGCGTCTAAATTACCGCCGTCCCATACGAACACACGGTCCGGGTGGTATAGGTCGGTCTCCAAGATATGTTTGTTGGTGGTGATCAGTTTTTTATCGAAACGCAACGCATCGAAGATACGGAATGATAAGCCGTAATGTTCGAATTGTGCAAAATCGACAACCGCACCGCAACTTTGTACTTGGCTGAGGTTTTCTTCAAAGCTGAGGATGCTGCTGCGGTCAAGATAGCGGATGCCGTTGTGTCCGAAGGCTTTTTCAGCCCTATCGTCTTTACAGTAGATATGAAAATCCAAGGGTAGGTTGAGGCGTTCGGTTTCTTGGATAAAGCGTTTGGTTTGTTCTTCGCGTCTAAGTTCGTAGCCGCCTAAAAAGTAGAGTTTGTTGGTAGGTGCATATTCTGCCACGGGAAAGTCAAAGTAAAAATTGGTGGTGGCTTTGAAACGGCATTGTGGATATTTTTGAATATCGTCGGGATCGAAAACCCAGCATTGGTCAAAATAATCCAAATATTCAATAATATCTGGAAAACGACCTACGCCATCCCATTGATAATTCACACAAACATTGCTGTGTTCGCGGATGGTGGCGATGATTTCTTTGGGGTAAATATTGGCACGGATACAGAGCGCATAATCGGCTTTTTTACCATTTAACAAGGCCAGTTTTTGTTGAATGTCGTCGAGGTGGCGGCTGTATTTGAGGTATTTTTTATAGTTGCCGTCTTTGGTGATGTGTTTGTGGTAGAGATTTTTGAGTCTGCTGCCCAAGTTCGGATAATAGGAATCTCGGTCGTCATAGCACAGGTTAATGACATCAAAACCAAGAAAACGCAGATTTTTTTCGATACATTGATCCAGTCCGTACATGTAGGGAACGGCAAGAATAATGTTTTTTTTCATAATGTATTCGGATTGGAGTGAGCTGATTTTTCAGACGGCCTTGCCTGACAGGATAAGGCCGTCTGAAAACGTTTTAGTGGGCTTCGATAAATGCAGTCACTTGATCGGCATTGGTCAATGCGCTGCACGCGGCTTCTTTATTGATGCGTTTGGCGAGGCCTGCGAGGACTTTGCCGGGGCCGCATTCGGCGGATTCAGTGATGCCTTCGGAGACAAGTGCGTTGACGGTTTCTGTCCAGCGTACCGGGCTGTACAGTTGGCGTACCAAGGCATCTTTGATTTTGTCAGCATCATCATAAGAGGCAACATCGGCGTTATGAATGACGCGGATTTGCGGTTGTTTGATGGTGATGTCTTTCAGTGCTTCGGCAAGTTTTTCCGCTGCAGGCTTCATGAGGCTGCAATGTGAGGGAACGGAAACAGGCAGCGGCAGGGCGCGTTTGGCTCCGGCTTCTTTGGCGGCAGCCATGGCGCGTTCGACTGCGGCTGTATTGCCGGCAATCACGACTTGGCCTGGGGAGTTGAAGTTGACGGCTTCAACGACTTTGCCTTGTGCAGCTTCGGCACAAATGGCTTTTACTTGATCGTCTTCCAAACCCAAAATAGCGGCCATTGCGCCTACGCCTTGCGGTACGGCAGATTGCATAAGTTCGGCGCGCAGACGAACCAGTTTGACCGCGTCTGCGAAATCCAATGCGCCGGCAGCGACGAGGGCGGTGTATTCGCCGAGACTGTGGCCTGCAACGACGGAAGGGATTTTACCGCCGGCTTCCAAGTAGGCGCGGTAGGTGGCAACGCCGGCAGCCAGCATGATGGGCTGGGTGTTGACGGTTTGTCCGATTAATTCGGCATCTTCGCCGTTAATCATTGCCCACAGGTCTTGACCCAATACGGCGGAAGCTTCGTCAAATGTGGCTTTAACGATGGCTTGCTCGGCAAAGCCGTTCATCATGCCTAGGCTTTGTGAGCCTTGTCCGGGAAAGAAGAATGCGAAAGACATGGTAATTCCTTATTGGTTTGAATGTTTGAGGGTGTCCGCCAGCAGAAGGAGGGTGGCGACAGTATTGGTTGCGGCGGTCAGTCGGAAGGTGCGGACAAAACTGAGTTTGCTGGTTTTATGCCGGAATGCGAGGCTGCTGCAATAACCGCCCGGTCAGCCGCCAAGCAGATTGAGCAGGTGCAATTTTGCTTCGGGTATGCGTCTGCCGTGGTTGCGTGCGCGCTGTTTGTCTAGGTAGTAAAGCAGGAAAACGTATGCACTCAGTGCGAGATAGGCGATTGCCAGTTTGGGCAATATTATAGCCGTTATGCTTAAAAACAGGCTGCTGATGCAGAGTGCAAACGTTAGGGATTTCATGGGTTTTAGCAGAATAGGCTGTCTGAAAGGGATGTTCAGACGGCCCAACCGTTAGTATTTTACTAAGACCGCACCCCAGGCAAAACCGCCGCCGATGCCTTCGAGCAAGAGGTTTTGTCCGCGTTTGATTTGGCCGTTTTTAATACCGACATCCAGTGCCAGCGGAATAGAGGCAGCGGACGTGTTGCCGTGGTCTTGGACGGTCAGGATCACTTTGTCCATGCTCAAGCCCAAGTGTTTGGCGGTAGAGTCGATAATGCGCTTATTGGCTTGGTGCGGCACAAGCCAATCGATTTGATTGGTGGTATAACCGGCTTCTTCGATAACGTCATCTGCGATTTTGGACAGCATTTTGACGGCAAACTTGAATACGCCGGGGCCGTCCATGCTGATGTAGGGCGAACCGCAAATCTGGCCGTTGGCAATTTGTCCCGGGACGTTCAAAAGGTTGAGGTAGTTGCCGTCGGCTTTGAGTTTGCTATGGATAATGCCCGGTTCGTCAGATGCACTTAAGACAACCGCGCCCGCACCGTCACCAAAGAGGACGCAGGTGGTGCGGTCGTTCCAATCGACGATGCGGCTGAAGGTTTCAGCGCCGATAACCAAAGCGTTTTTCGCCATGCCACTTTTGATGTAGGCATTGGCAGTGGTCAGGGCATACATAAAACCGGCGCACACGGCTTGTACGTCAAAGGCAGGGCAGCCGTTGGCAATGCCCAATTTTTGCTGCACGATGGTTGCCGTAGAAGGGAACTGCATATCGGGGGTAGCTGTGGCGACGATAATCAGGTCGATATCGTCAGCCTGCAAACCGGCATCTGCCAAGGCGCGGCGCGCTGACTCGGCGGCCAAATCGCTGGTTTTTTCGCTGTCGTCTGCAATATGGCGAAATTTGATACCTGTACGCGTGGTAATCCACTCGTCGGAAGTGTCCACTTTTTTGGCAAGGTCGTCATTGCTGACGCGGTTGGCAGGAAGGTAGCTGCCTGTACCGGAAATTTTGGCATATTGCATGAGAACGGCCTTTTTAGAGAGTTGATTCAGATAGTCGGGTATTGTAAGCGAAAATGGGAAAATTCCCAATATTAAGAATGAAGTCGGTGATTAAAGATAAAAACAGGCCGTCTGAACTTTTTGGAGTTTCAGACGGCCTGTGTATATCAGCCTTAAGCTTCCGTTGCTGGAGTAGCGGTTTCTTCCAGTTCGGCTGCTGCTTTGGCGGCTTCCAAAGCAGCCAACTGGGTGGCTACGCCTTGTTCGATTTTAGCGAGGCCGGCGGATTTGGCTTCGTGGTAGGCTTCTTCCAAAGCATAACGGAAGCCGACTTCGTCGGTTCCACCGTGGCTCTTAATCACAATACCGCGTAAACCAAGCAGGATGGCGCCGTTAAATTTGCGCGGATCCAGTTTGCCTTTCAAACCTTTGAGTGCGGGCAGGGCGGCAATGGCGGCAAGTTTGTTGAACAGGGTGCTTTTGAATTCACGACGGATGGCGCCGCTCATGAATTTAACCGCGCCTTCGATGGTTTTGAGCATAACGTTGCCGACAAACCCGTCTGCGACAACGACATCGGCTTCGCCATACAAAACGCTGTTGCTTTCGATATTGCCGATAAAGTTGAGTTTGCTGCTGCTCAACAGTTTAAAGGTTTGTTTGACGGCATCCGTACCTTTGATGTCTTCTGTACCGACGTTCAAGAGGGCGACGCGCGGGCTACCTTTTTCGGGGTGTAGCGCGTGTACCAGCTCGCTGCCGATGATGGCAAATTGAACCAGTTGTTCGGGCGTACAGTCGACGTTAGCTCCCAAATCCAAAGCCAGAGTAACGTGTTCGCTGTCGGAAGGCAGGAATTTGGCGATAGCAGGGCGCTCAATGCCGGGAATGGTTTTGAGGACGAATCGGGCGGTCGCCATCAGTGCGCCGGTATTGCCTGCCGATACGGCAGCTTGCGCGTTGCCTTCTTTAACTTGGTTGATGGCGATGCGCATGGATGATTCTTTTTTATTTTTCAGCGCAGATTGCGGTGCTTCATCCATTTCGACGACTTGCGCTGCATGGCAGACAGTAATGCGGTCCATAGGTGCGCCTGCCGAGCTTAATGCTTGGCGGACTGCTGCTTCATCTCCGACCATAATCAGATGTACGTCGGATTGCTGTTTCAGGAAATCCACTGCACCGGGGACGGTAATCGCAAGGCCTGCATCTCCGCCCATGGCATCTACGGCCAGTGTAATCATGTTGTTCTCCGGTTTGTGTGTTTCAGACGGCATCAAACAATCGGAAAAGCACACTCATCCGATTTTCAGGAGATTGAATGGAAAATCAGATGAAAAGGCTTGTTGCGATGGTCGTACCAGATTTATTGGTTTTGCGCGGCCAATTTGTTGTGTTCGTCGATGTCCAGCGCGTCCCAAGGATAGTTGATCCACCAGTCTTCAACGGTGATGCCGCTGAAATAAGGGATGCCTTCGGGAATCTTGCCAACTTTGGCTTTGATTTTTTCATGCAATACTGCCACGCCGATAGTGCCGAAATCTTCTTTCAACAATTCGTTCAGGCAGAATTCCATGGTAACGCGGCTGTCGTCCACTTCGTCAACAACCAGTACGTTTTTGCCTTTCAGTACATCGGGAACGGGATCGAGCCATTGGACTTTTTTCACTTCCTCGGTCACTTGACCTTCGTGATCGTTGTCGTAGTAGGCTGTGGTGACGGCGTAAATCGGAATTTCCAAGAAGCAGCGCAACATGCGGGCAGGGATAAAACCGCCGCCGCCAATGGCAATCATGGCATCGTATTTGGTGCCGGAGTTTTGGATTTTTTCCGCCAATCCTTTGATTACGCGGTGGATGTCGTCGTAGGTGTACCAGATTTTACGTTTCATGGTGTGCTTCCGAAGAGGAAAATACAGGGTGCAATGCAAAAAAGCCAGTCATTGCATGGCAATATTCTGGCTTTTTCAGTCAGACGAACGGATTATTCGCCTTTAGCTTTTACCACTTTACGGCCACGGTACATACCGTTTGGAGAAATGTGGTGTGGACGATGCACTTCGCCGGTTGCGCTGTCAACAGACAGAGAAGGCGCAGTCAGAGCGTCGTGTGAACGGTGCATACCGCGTTTAGAAGGGGATTTTTTGTTTTGTTGAACGGCCATTTCAAGCTCCTAGATAAATAAACTGTGTCCTAATTAACTGCTTTTCAAACCTGCTAAAACAGCGAAGGGGTTTGGTTTGTCCCGATTGACTTCGTCCAGTGTTCCATTGTTGCCGCAGTCTTCGTGTCGAGGGGAGAAAGGGAGCGACATCAGGATTTGGTCTTCAACCAGAGTCCGCACGTCAAGCTCTTTTTCGAGCAGCATGCCTTCCAATTCTTCATCGGTAAGCATGGCTTCGTCCAAACTCTCTTCATCGGCAAACAGGACGATACGGCTGGTTTCATCGAGTAGAAACGGCATGGGCGTAATGCAACGCTGGCAAATCAGGGGCATGTCGGCTTTGACGTTTAAATCGAGAAACAGACGTTGCAGCCGGTCGCGACCGCCTTGCAGCGTAAACGACACGCGTGTCTGTTTGTCGGCCGGATAATCGTGCGAACTGACTCGTTCATCCAATTCTTCGAGCAGGAAGCTGCCTTGCAGATTCTGCCCTTCGGCGGCGAAAACTTCTGGGTCAATCAAATTAGGGTATGACATAAACGGAGTATGATATAATTTTGGCAGTCTAACGTCAATGTTTTTAAGTAAAAATATGGAAGTAAAACTGCCTTTGGTTTTAGGGTCGAGTTCGGTTTTCCGCTGCGGACAGCTTCGCCGTTTGGGTATCGATTTTCAGACGGCATCGCCTGATTTTGACGAAACGCCTATTGCGGGCGAACATGCAGGCGAAACGGCGCTGCGTTTGGCGGAAGGCAAAGCCCGTTCATTGGCGGCAGCTTTTCCTGCCGCGCTGATTATCGGTGCAGACCAAGTGGCATGGTGCGAAGGACGTCAATTGGGTAAGCCGATGAACGTCGCAAATGCACAACAGATGCTGGAAAACTTAAGCGGAAAACGGATTGAATTTTACAGCGCAATCGTGCTTTTGAATACTGCTACGGGCAAGGTTCAGCATCATGTCGATCATACGGTGGTTGCCATGCGCCAGTTGTCGCAGGAACAAATCAGCCGATATTTGGAACGCGAGCCGGATGCAGTTTATTGCGCCGGTGCGGCGAAAAGCGAGGGTTTGGGCGCCGCTTTGTTGGAGCGGATTGAAAGTACGGACCCGAATGCTTTGATCGGCCTTCCGATTTTCCGTCTGATTGATTTTTTGAAAAACGAAGGTGTGGAAGTTTTATAGTTTGAGGCCGTCTGAATGTGTTCAGACGGCCTGAGATTTTTTGGAGTTGCAAGAATGAAACCGATTTTGTATTTGATTCCTACCCCTTTGGGTGCGCCTGATACGCCATGCCTGTTGCCGCATGAACAACAGGCGATTGTCGGGCTGACGGATTTTGTCGTAGAAGCGGAAAAAACAGCGCGCGCGCATTTGAAACATTTGGGCGTAACTACGCCTATCCGCGAGCTGAATCTGCAAACGCTGAATGAACACACGGATTTGAAGACTTTGCCGGAATTGCTGAAACCTTTGCAAGAAGGGCGCAGTATGGGTATTGTCAGTGAGGCAGGTTGCCCGGCTGTTGCCGACCCGGGCGCGAATTTGGTGGCGTTGGCGCATAAACACGGTTTTGAAGTACGACCTTTGGTCGGGCCGTCCAGTTTGTTGCTGGCGCTGATGGCTTCGGGTGCGAATGGTCAGAACTTTGCGTTTAAGGGTTATTTGCCGTCTGAAAAAAATGAGCGGATTCAGTGTTTGAAGGCTTTGGAACAACGTTCGCGCCAGCAGAATGAAACGCAGCTGTTTATCGAAACGCCGTATCGCAACGATGCGTTGTTGGCTGATGCGGTGGAAAACCTGCATCCTGAAACGCGATTATGCGTGGCCACGGACTTAACCTTACCGACACAGGAAATCATCAGCCAAACGATTGCGCAGTGGCGGAAAAGAAAAGAAATGCCGAATTTGAAAAAACGCCCGACGATTTTTGTGCTTCATGCCGCTTAAAACTGGATTGGGTTCAATCTCAAACTGTATTTGTTTGAGGAAATAAAAAAGGCCGTCTGAACAACAGACGGCCTTTATGTTGCCTAAGCTTTTATCAAGAAACGACTTCGCCTTGGGCGCGTTGTTTTTCGATGCTGCGGTTGATGTGCCATTGTTGGGCGATGGTCAAGAGGTTGTTGACTACCCAGTACAGAACCAAACCGGCAGGGAAGAAGAAGAACATGATGGAGAAAATCAAAGGCATGACTTTCATCATTTTCGCCTGCATAGGGTCGGTTGACGGCGGATTCAGATAAGTTTGTGCAAACATGGTCGCCGCCATAATCAAAGGCAGGATGTAGAAAGGATCCGGACGGCTCAAGTCGGTAATCCAACCCAACCAAGGCGCTTGACGCAATTCTACGGAGGCGAACAATGCCCAGTACAGACCGATGAAGACGGGGATTTGCAACAGCATAGGCAGACAGCCGCCCAGCGGATTGATTTTCTCGTCTTTGTAAAGCTGCATCATGGCTTGTTGTTGCGCCATGCGGTCATCGCCGTATTTCTCTTTGATAGCTTGCAATTTAGGTGCAGCGGCACGCATTTTTGCCATAGAGCGGTAAGAGGCGTTGGTCAACGGGTACAGCACGGCTTTGACGATGATGGTCAAAACGATGATTGCCCAGCCCCAGTTGCCGATGATGTTGTGCAGTTGGTTCAAGAGCCAGAAGAGCGGGGAGGCGAACCAGTGTACTTTGCCGTAGTCTTTGGCCAGTTGCAGTTTGTCGGCGATGTTGGCGATAACGGAAGTGGTTTGCGGACCGGCATACAGGTTGATGGCGGTTTCGGCTTTCGCGCCGGCTTGAATGGCGGCTAAAGGCACGCTGACGCTTGCGCTGTACAGGTTGTCGTTGCGACGTTTGATGTCGATACGGCAGTCGCCTGCGGCGCAAACGCTTTGGCCGTCTTTAGGCTGCAAAATCCAAGTGGACATGAAATGGTGTTCAATCATGCCGAGCCAGCCGGTCGGCATTTTGCGGATGTATTCGGCTTCGGATTTGCCGGATTTGGCATCGTCGTCCAAATCAGAGAAGCTGACTTTTTGGAAGCCGCCTTCAGGGGTGTAAACCACCGGGCCGACGTAAGAGCGGGTAAAGTAGCCTTGGCCTTCAGGTTCGCTGTGGTCGCGGACGATGCGGTAGTCTGCGCTCAGGTTGACGGGTTGGCCTTTGCTGTTGGTAATGTCGAAACGGACGTTAACCAAGTAGCTGCCTTTGGTAAAAGTATAAACTTTGTCGATTTTCAGGCCGTTGGTTTCAGGTGCGCTCAGGCGGACTTCAACTTTGTCGCCTTCCAAACTGTATTGTTTTTGCGGAGCGGTAAAGCTGATGCCTTTTAGTACGTTGTTACCTTGTGCGTCCAAAAGCTCGGATTGGGCAACGTAGGTGTATTCCTTGCCGTCGTTAAACAGGACGAAAGGTTTGTGTTCGTCACCGGTTGCTTTGTATTGCAAGAGGGTCAGCTGGCGCAGATCGCCGCTTTTTTCATCGATGACGGCTTTGACCGTGTCTGTGGTAACGGTAATGGGGGTGGCTGGAGCAAGCGCGGCTTCGGCAGCGGCTTTTGCCGGAGCAGCGGCCGTTTGCTGTTGCGCGGCTTGTTGCGCCGGATTAGGTTTGGGGCTGGGGAAAAAATGTTCCCAGCCGGCAAAAATTGCCACTGAAATGGCAAAAAACGCCATTAGTCTTTTAAAATCCATAAGAGATTCCTGGAATTGACGGATAGGTAATCGAGATGAAAACTGCTTCAGACGGCATTATATAGAAACCGACGGGAAATTAAAGGAAATCGTGTTCTTTAAATGGTTGACAGCAGCATTATGGAACAGGGTCATGTCCGTGTCCGCCGAAAGGATGGCATCGTGCGATGCGTTTGATTGCCAGCCATCCGCCTTTGAATGCGCCGTATTTTTTGACGGCTTCGACTGCGTATTGTGAACAGGTCGGGGTATAGCGGCAGCGCGGCGGAATGAGGGGGCTGATGCAGTATTGGTAAAAGCGGATGAGTGCAAGGAGGAGCTTGGAAAGCAGGGTATTCATCAGCGTTTTTTCATCAGCTGGGCAAGTTGGTTTCGAGCTTCCGGGGCAGTTTCCCGATTAAACGCCTGACGCACGCGCACAACAAAATCATGCGGCGGCAGCTGGTGTTGATTCAGCCTGAACCAGTCGCGGATGACGCGCTTCATATAATTGCGGTCATGGGCGCGTTTGGCGGTCTTTTTGCTGACGACCAAACCAAGGCGCGGATGGCCGAGCGCGTTGTCTGCGGACTGGGAGACTTGCAGCAAATCGCGGCTGCGTCGGTTTTTCAACGCAAAAACGGATGAAAAATCATCCGTTTTTAATAAGCGATACTGCTTTGAGAAGCCGTAATTCAAAATTATACAGCCAAGCGTTTGCGGCCTTTGGCGCGACGGGCAGCCAATACTGCGCGACCACCACGAGTTTTGGAGCGAACCAAGAAGCCGTGGGTGCGTTTGCGTTTGGTAACGGAAGGTTGATAAGTGCGTTTCATGATGTTTCCTAAAAATTGGTAGATAATTAAACCGTGAATTACACTCCAATTTGCCGCTTTTGTCAATCAATATAAAAACTTTTCGTTGGCCAAAGTGTGACAACGGGTTTTATGCATTGATAGAATTTGTGGATAAAATTTTGCGGCGGTTGTGGATAAAAAAGAGCAGAATGGGTATAATCGCCCAACCTTGCTTTTCTCTGTGCGCAAGGCCGTCTGAAAGCAGCGGGAGTATCGTAAGAATTTGATTTTTATCGGATTGCCTGTCTGCTCTGCCTTCTTGTATTTCCCAAATCTTCCATTTTCCGAGCTTAATCTCATGACGTTAGCTGAATTTTGGCCGCTGTGCCTTTGCCGCCTTCACGAAATGTTGCCTGCCGGGCAGTTTGCGCAATGGATTGCGCCTTTGACCGTGAGCGAAGAAAACGGCGTATGGGTGGTGTATGGTAAAAACCAATTTGCCTGCAATATGCTCAAAAGCCAGTTTGCCGCCAAAATTGACGCCGTGCGTGCCGAATTGGTGCCTCAGCAGGCTGCTTTCGCGTTTAAGCCGGGCGTAGGTACGCATTATGAAATGGCGGCTCAGACTGTTGCGCCGGTGCAAGTGCAAGAAGTCATTGAAGTTGAAGAATTTGTAGAGCCTGTTCAAATGCCTTTGCAAACTGCTGCGCCAATGGAAGAAGATAGGCCGTCTGAAACGGTTTCCAAGCCTGCCACTGCCATGACGGCTGCCGAGATTTTGGCACAACGCATGAAAAACCTGCCGCATGAGCCTCAAGTGCAAACTGCCGCTCCGGCTGAGTCTAAAGCAGTTGCCAAAGCCAAAACCGACGCACAACACGATGCGGAAGAAGCGCGCTACGAACAGACCAATCTGTCGCGCGACTATACATTTGAAACTTTGGTGGAAGGTAAGGGCAACCGCCTTGCCGCCGCAGCCGCCCAAGCGATTGCTGAAAATCCGGGGCAGGGCTACAACCCGTTTTTCTTATACGGCAGTACTGGTTTGGGTAAAACCCACTTGGTGCAGGCCATCGGCAACGAATTGTTGAAAAACCGTCCTGATGCCAAAGTGCGCTATATGCACTCGGACGACTATATCCGCAGCTTTATGAAGGCTGTGCGCAACAATACTTACGATGTATTCAAGCAACAATACAAACAATATGACCTGCTGATTATCGACGATATTCAGTTCATCAAAGGCAAAGACCGCACGATGGAAGAATTCTTCTATCTGTACAACCATTTCCACAACGAGAAAAAACAGCTGATTCTGACGTGCGACGTATTGCCTGCCAAAATCGAGGGCATGGACGACCGTCTCAAATCCCGTTTCTCATGGGGTTTGACGTTGGAACTTGAACCGCCCGAATTGGAAATGCGCGTGGCGATTTTGCAGAAAAAGGCAGAAGCAGCCGGTATCAGTATCGAAGACGAAGCCGCTCTGTTTATCGCCAATCTGATCCGCTCCAATGTGCGTGAGCTGGAAGGTGCGTTCAACCGTGTCAGCGCCAGCAGCCGTTTTATGAATCGTCCTGTCATCGACATGGATTTGGCGCGTACGGCTTTACAGGATATTATTGCCGAAAAACACAAAGTCATTACCGCAGACATCATCATCGATGCGACAGCCAAATACTACCGTATTAAAATCAGCGATATATTAGGCAAAAAACGTACGCGCAACATTGCCCGTCCGCGCCAAGTTGCCATGAGCCTGACCAAAGAGCTGACCACGCTCAGCCTGCCTTCTATCGGCGATGCCTTTGGCGGCCGCGACCACACGACCGTGATGCACGGTGTCAAAGCGGTGGCGAAACTGCGTGAAGAAGATCCCGAATTGGCACAAGACTACGAAAAACTGCTGATTTTGATTCAGAACTGACCCAATGCAATATTCAGACGGCCTGATGTCAATGTGAGGCCGTCTGAATACAAAAAATATTTTAAAATACCCAAATCAACCGATTTCAAATTCAAAGGAATGGAACATGCTGATTTTACAAGCCGATCGCGACAGTCTGCTCAAGCCGTTGCAAGCCGTTACCGGTATTGTCGAACGTCGCCATACTCTGCCGATTTTGTCCAATGTGTTGCTGGAAAGCAAAGACGGACAAACCAAACTTTTGGCAACCGACTTGGAAATCCAAATCAATACCGCCGGCCCTGAAAGTCAGGCAGGCGATTTCCGCATTACGACCAACGCTAAAAAATTCCAAGACATTTTGCGCGCCCTGCCTGACAGTGCGTTGGTGTCACTGGATTGGGCGGACAACCGTTTGACTTTGCGCGCGGGCAAATCCCGTTTTGCCCTGCAAACCCTGCCTGCTGAAGACTTTCCGTTGATGAACGTCGGCAGCGACGTCAGCGCGACTTTCTCGCTGACTCAAGAAACCTTCAAAACCATGCTTTCGCAAGTGCAATACAGCATGGCGGTTCAAGATATCCGCTATTACCTCAACGGCTTGCTGATGCAGGTTGAAGGAAACCAATTGCGCCTTGTTGCAACCGACGGCCACCGCCTTGCTTATGCGGCCAGCCAAATTGAGGCAGAACTGCCGAAAACGGAAGTGATCCTGCCGCGCAAAACGGTATTGGAGCTCTTCAAGCTGTTGAACAATCCGTCCGAGTCCATCACCGTTGAGCTTTTGGACAATCAAGTACGCTTCCAATGCAATGGCACGACTATTGTCAGCAAAGTCATCGACGGCAAGTTCCCTGACTTTAACCGCGTGATTCCTTTGGATAACGACAAGATTTTCCTCGTGTCCCGTACCCAGCTTTTGGGTGCGCTTGAACGTGCCGCCATTCTTGCCAATGAAAAATTCCGCGGCGCACGACTGTTTCTGCAGCCTGGTTTGCTGAGTGTCGTATGTAGCAACAACGAGCAGGAAGAAGCGCGCGAAGAGCTGGAAATCGCTTACCAAGGCGGAGAACTGGAAGTCGGTTTCAACATCGGCTACTTGATGGACGTGTTGCGTAACATCCACTCCGACGATATGCAGCTTGCTTTCGGCGATGCTAACCGTTCAACGCTGTTTACCGTGCCAAACAATCCGAACTTCAAATACATCGTAATGCCGATGCGTATTTGATTCGGAAAACAAACAAAAAGAGCGTGTAGGGTACACGCTCTTTTTTATAGGCTTGAATCAAAAGGCCGTCTGAAAATTGTTTTTCAGACGGCCTTTCTATCAAACCGGGATGATTCGGCTAAATAGGAAGACTGGGATTAACGTGGACGTGGTTCGCAGTTTTTCACCAGGAATGAGCCGTTAGGGGCGTTCACGCCAACTACTTCAGAAGTAGTGTGGGTGTTTTTGTCGATGAAACCGGCAGACATTACATAGCCGCGACGGTTGGTGAAAGTAGTGCCAGTGCTGTCAGAACGTTTTTTGTCGACAACCAAAGAGGCTTTTTTGCCACCGGCGTTTACGTCAGCAGTAACTGCACGGCCGCTACGGTCAAAGCCGTACATCACGTTTAGTGATTTGCCACCGTCACAACGGTAAGAAACGAAGCCGGCAGGTGCAGCGGCAGCAGAGAAGGAAACAGTAGCCAATGCGGCTGCAGTGATAACAGAAAGTAATTTCATGATCTAAGCTCCATATGAGGGTTGTGTGTTATCTTGCAAAGTGAGAAAGGGTTTCCGTTTGCAGATGAAGCGTATTTTAGGCGTTTTGTCGGTAGTGGCAATTAGGTAAATTGCAAAACAGTGTTTACTTATGATTACCCGATTGTTTATTAATAGAAAGTTGTTTGTAATTTGGTGTTGCAAAGTAGTTATGTGGGTTGTTGCGGAATATATACATTAATGATTCTTTAAGAAATATAGCGAAAGAATACAAAAAAGGCCGTCTGAATATTCAGACGGCCTTTGATATGAAGCGGTTTACAAAAAGAAAATTGCAGCCACAGTCACGGCGATGATGCCGTAGATGGTCATTGGGATGACAGTTTTCTTGATGATGGCACCTTCGGCGTTGTTCACGTTCAACACGCTGCATACGGCGATGATGTTGTTGATGCAGACCATGTTACCCATTGCGCCGCCGACGGATTGCAGGGCGAGGATGAGGGTAACGGACAGGCCGGTATCAAGCGCGATTTGTTGTTGAATCGGACCAAAAGTCAGGTTGGATACAGTGTTGGAACCGGAGAAGAATGCACCGATTGCGCCAAGGTAAGGGGAGAAGTACACCCAGTGTTCGCCTGCCATCGCGGCAAACTCTTTACCGATGATTTTCACCATGGAGTCATCGCCGCCAACCATCATCAGCTGAACCATAATCAGCGCACCCATCAGGGCAAGCAGAGGTTTTTTGGTTTGGTTGAAGGTTGCCGCGTAGAAAGACCATGCATCTTTGAATTTGGTTTGGTACAGCAGGATGCAGATCCAAACGGTGAAGACAAACGGAATCCAAGCCGGAACGTAGAGGGTTTGGTAGGAAGCGTTCACGCCTTGGCCGAAGATGTTGCCGAAGGTAATGGTCAGGGAGTCGCTGACGGTAATTTTGGATAAGTTAAACGGCAGTTGGAAGCTGAACCATTCTTCTTTACTGGTCAGCAGGCCTTTGATGCCCAACTGTTTGATACGGGTTACCACCAGCATGCCGATCAGCATACCCAAAGGAGCCAGTGCTTTGGCAACTTGTGCGAAAGGTACTTTTTCTGCATTCGGGTCTTTGGCGTAATCTTTGCTCAAGCCCCAGCCGCGGTTTGCTGCGAATACGGACACCATCAGGCCGATTGCGCCGGCAACCAGAGATGGGAATTCTTCATTGACCATCGCCAATGCAACGTAAGGAAGGGTACAGGAGAATACGGCGATACCGATAAAGCCCAGGTTTTTACGGATTTCAGCCCAAGGTACGATGAAGCTCAAGCCGATGACGGGGATGATGAAACCAGCAAAGAAGTGCATGACGCCGGTTTGCATACCGATTTCCATAATGCTCTTTTGATCCAAGCCCAAAGGCGCAAAGCCGAACCAAGTCGGAGTACCTACTGCACCGAAGGAAACAGGTACGGAGTTCATCACCAAAGCGAAGATGGCTACTTTTAACGGGTTGAAGCCCAAGCTCATCAGGATTGGCGCGGCAATGGCGGCAGGCGTACCGAAACCGGACGCGCCTTCAATCATAAAGGCGAAAGACCAGCCGATGATCATCAATTGGGCAATCGGGTTCGGGCTGATGGTGGCCAGCCATTTGCGGATGACGTCGATACAGCCGGTGGTTTCCATCATGCGGTTGAACATAATGGCACCGAAAATCACGGTAATCGGGGTCAGGGTAGAGACGAGGCCGGACGCGGCTGTTGCGTTGAGCAACATGGCGTTGTCGCCGAAATAAAACAGTTTGATGGCATAAATCAGCGCGGCGGTAATCGGCAGCGCGACGTAGGACGGCATACTGTTTTTCTTAACCATCAGCCAGATCAGCAGCACGATGGGAAAAATACTGAGAAAGAGAGCCATGGGATTATCCTCGGGGCAACGGGCATCATAACCGTCAATCAATGGCGGTTTGATGCGATGTGTTGAGTAATAGATGTTTTTCGAATAAGGATTGCCACCTTTTTAGATGCAATCAGTTATCAGGTAAATTGGTTTTACCAATTTATGAAAACTGTTGCACACTTTACGTAATCTTATGTAATCGGTCAAGGGGTTTGTAATAAAAAAGGCCGTCTGAAATAGGGTTTTCAGACAGCCTGAGAGCATTGCCAGTAGTGCATTTGGTCGAATATGGAATGGTATTTACATTAAATATTTTGTAAAGGTTTTGTTTTTAATTGATTTCAAACGAATTATTCTATTCCTGCCCATTTATGCGTTTGTACGCTCAGTTGCCAATGGACGGGGGCGTCGGCTCGGCTGTTTAACACGCCGATTTGGCGGATGGTGTCGTAGATATTCATTGCGCCGTCTTGTTCGCAGGGGGAAAGATAGTAATGTCGGGCGCGGATTTTGCGTTCCATCTCTTGGCAAAACGAAATGACATCACCGTCGGCGACAATGCGCACTTCGTCTGCTTTCTCGATGCAACTTTTTTCGTATTTAGCGGCGTAACAGGCTTTGGGACTGGTGGCAACGTAGTCGATTTGCGGCGGCGCGGGGTTGAGGCCGTTGGTTTCGATACACAGAAAATAGCCTTCGGCTTTGAGTGCATTGAGCAGGGTATCCAAATGCGGTTGGATGGTAGGTTCGCCGCCGGTAATGATGATGTTGCGCGCCGTGTAGGTTTTCAGACGGCCTAAAATATCGGACAGGCTCATCATGCCGAATTTAAGGTAGTCGGTATCGCACCAGCTGCACGCGAGATTGCATTTGCCCAAACGGATGAAAACGGCGGGCATGCCTGTATTCCAGCCTTCGCCTTGCAGGCTTTCAAAGATTTCGACAATGCGGTATTGGGGATTGTTCGGCGTGATGTGAATGGTCATGAATGTCGGGTGTGTGGGATTGAATCGTTGTGGTGAAGCGTTTTGAGAAATCGGTTGAGGCAGCCATTCTTTCTGTCAGTTCAATAGGAAAGAATGGCTGGGTGTGCTTAAGCGGCAATGACGGCTGCTGCGGCCAAAAATGCCGGCAAGCCTTGTTTGAGCAAAATGCTTTTGTTGCCGGATGAAAACGCGCCCCATGCGGCGGCGATGAGGACGAAGCCGAGGAACAGGATGGTCGCGCCGTAAACCGCGTTGTCGGGTGCGGCAAAGCGCGCCCATACCAAGCCGATGGCGAGGAAGCCGTTGTACAGGCCTTGGTTGGAAAACAGGGTTTGTACGCGTTTTTGTTCCATAAATTCGTAAGGCATGTTGAACAGCTCTGACGCTTTTTCGCTTGGGATTTGCGTCATTTCGAGCCAGGCGATGTAGAAGTGTTCGACAGCGACGAAAAGGACGAGGAGGGTGGAGATGATTTTCATGAAGATTCCTTTTGATGTTTAGCGTATGGATATGTTGGGGGAACAGGCCGTCTGAAAAAATACAAAATGCCGGTTTATTCCCCTTCATATTCCGCATACGAGGTCGGCGTTTCCCATAGTTTCACGCTGCACACTTTGACACCGGCGTTTTTCAGACGGCCATACATTTCTACGCTCATGTTTTCGGCGGTGGTGCGGCAGGGCAGGCGCAGGGTTTTCATGTTCCAGCCTTCCAAAAGCGCGGCGATTTGGCTTTCGCGTTCGTTGTTGCCGTGATAGATGAAGGCATGGTCGAACGGGTCGTTGATGTGTTGTTTGACGATGGATTTCAGGTCGGTAAAGTCCATCACCATGCCGTCTTTTGCGCCGCCTTGGATAACGGGCGCGGAGACAGTGATTTCGAGTTTGTAGGTGTGGCCGTGCAGGTTTTGGCATTTGCCGTCATGCCCGTCGAGCATGTGCGAGGAATCGAAGGTAAAAATTTTGGTGATTTTCATGAGATGAGGGAAGCTGATGAGGCCGTCTGAACGGTGTAAAACCTGTTTCAGACGACCTTGGGATTATTGTTCGGAAGGGAGTTTGAGGAAATGCTCGCGATAATGGCGCATTTCTTCGATGCTTTCGAGGATGTCGTCCAATGCCTTGTGCGAACCGCGTTTGACCACGCTTTTGGCGACGGCCGGATTCCAGCGTTTGGCCAACTCTTTCAGCGTGGACACGTCTAAGTTGCGGTAGTGGAAATAGGCTTCCAAACGCGGCATGTATTTGACCATGAAGCGGCGGTCTTGATGGATGGAGTTGCCGCACATGGGCGTGGATTTCTCGGGTATCCATGCGGACATGAAGTCCAACAGGTTTTGCTCGACTTCAGCTTCGGTCAGTTTGGATTCGCGCACGCGTTGGGTCAGACCGGTGCGGCCGTGGGTGGCGGTGTTCCACTCGTCCATGCCGTCGAGCAACTCGTCGCTTTGATGGATGACGTAAACGTCCGATTGTGCCAGTACGTTCAAATCGGAATCGGTAATGATCATGGCGACTTCGATAATGCGGTCGTGTTCCGGGTTGAGGCCGGTCATTTCCATATCGAGCCAGCAGAGGTTGTTTGCGTTTTGGGTCATTTCAGACGGCCTTGTGTTTTCAGTTGGCAGTATTATAAAGGATAAAGGTTCGGGCCGTCTGAAAGCATTTGTAACAAGTTGTGCAATCTCTTGATATAATCGTCCGTTACACAAAAAATCACCGCCAAAAATCATGAACCCAAGCCCTTTGCTCGATATTATCGATACGCCTCAGGATTTGCGCTGTCTGGAGAAAAAACAGCTGCCGCAAGTCGCCGCCGAATTGCGCGAATTTCTGTTGGATTCCGTCGGTAAGACGGGCGGCCATTTCGCCAGTAACTTGGGCGCGGTCGAGCTGACGGTGGCGCTGCATTATGTGTACGACACGCCAGAAGACCATTTGGTCTGGGATGTCGGCCATCAAAGCTATCCGCACAAAATCCTCACCGGCCGCAAAAATCAAATGCACACCATGCGCCAATACGGCGGTTTGGCGGGTTTCCCAAAACGCAGCGAGTCGGAATACGACGCGTTCGGCGTGGGGCATTCTTCCACATCCATAGGCGCGGCTTTGGGCATGGCCGTTGCGGACAAACAGTTGGGCAATAACCGCCGCAGCGTCGCTATCATCGGCGACGGCGCCATGACGGCGGGTCAGGCGTTTGAAGCCCTGAACTGCGCAGGCGATATGGATGTCGATTTGCTGGTTATCCTCAACGACAACGAAATGTCGATTTCCCCCAATGTCGGCGCGCTGCCGAAATATCTTGCCAGCAACGTCGTGCGCGATATGCACGGCCTATTGAGCACCATCAAAGCCCAATCGAGCAAAGTATTAGATAAATTGCCCGGAGCGATGGAGCTTGCCCAAAAAGTCGAAAACAAAATCAAAACCTTGGCAGGCGAAGCGGAACATGCCAAACAGTCGCTGTCTTTGTTTGAAAACTTCGGTTTCCGTTACACCGGCCCGGTGGACGGCCACAACGTTGAAAATCTGGTGGACGTATTAAAAGACTTGCGCGGCCGCAAAGGCCCTCAGTTGCTGCACGTCATCACCAAAAAAGGCAACGGCTACAAATTCGCCGAAAACGACCCTGTCAAATACCATGCTGTCTCCAAGCTGCCGAGCGAAGTGCCTGCGCCGGAAGTCAAACCTGCCGCGGCTAAACCGACTTATACGCAAGTTTTCGGCCAATGGCTGTGCGACCAAGCGGCGGCTGACGAGCGTTTGGTTGCCATCACGCCTGCCATGCGCGAGGGCAGCGGCTTGGTTGAGTTTGAACAGCGATTCCCCGACCGCTATTTCGACGTCGGCATCGCCGAGCAACACGCCGTTACCTTTGCCGGCGGTTTGGCATGTGAAGGCATCAAGCCCGTCGTGGCGATTTACTCCACTTTCCTGCAACGCGCTTACGACCAGTTGGTACATGACGTTGCTTTGCAAAACCTACCTGTTTTGTTCGCCATCGACCGTGCAGGTATTGTCGGTGCAGACGGCCCGACCCATGCCGGTTTGTACGACTTGAGCTTTTTGCGTTGCGTGCCGAATATGATTATTGCCGCACCAAGCGACGAAAACGAATGCCGCCTGCTGCTCTCAACCTGCTATCAGGCAAATTCGCCGTCTGCCGTCCGTTATCCGCGCGGTACAGGCACGGGCGCAACCGTTTCAGACGGCCTGGAAACCGTTGAAATCGGTAAAGGCATCATCCGTCGCGAAGGCGAGAAAATTGCCATTATCGCCTTTGGCAGCATGGTTGCCCCATCATTGACCGCCGCCGACAAGCTGAACGCGACCGTTGCCGACATGCGCTTTGTCAAACCGATAGATGAAGAACTGATCGTCCGTCTTGCCCGAAGCCATGACTACATCGTTACCGCTGAAGAGAATGCCGAACAAGGCGGCGCAGGCAGCGCGGTGTTGGAAGTGTTGGCGAAACACGGCATCTGCAAACCGGTGTTGCTGTTGGGTGTAGAAGACAAAGTTACCGAACACGGCGACCCGAAAAAACTGCTGGACGACTTGGGTTTGAGTGCCGAAGCGATTGAAAAACGCATTGCCGGCTGGATTAAGGCCGTCTGAAAAATGATTAAAACCTATCAATACATTGCATAATTTATGGGAAAAAAACTAATCAGCATCAGCATGGTGCGCAACGAAAACGACGTTATCGAATCGTTTGTCCGTCATAATCTCGAGCTGATGGATGAAATGCACATCATCGATCACGGCAGCAGCGATGGAACAAGGGAAATCCTGATTCAATTGAAAGAAGAAGGTTTGCCTATATTTATCTATCAATATCAAGCGCTCAAGTACAATCAAGAGCAATTGGTAAACCTGCTTATGAAGCAGCTTGTAGCAAAAGATGAAGCGATAGATTTCGTTTTTCCGCTGGATGCGGACGAATTTATTTCATGTCCTAGCCGTATCATGCTGGAACAACTTTTGGATGTCATCGGCGAAAACAGGATCGGCATGTACCTTTGGCGCGGCTATTTGCCGACATCGTTGCAATACAATCCCGATTTCACCACTCAATTTACCGAGCAACGCCTCGAAACGCTCTTTACCCCCAAAGTCATTATTCCTAGATGGGCTGCCGAATCTTGCAGCGTGATTATCGGCTGCCATTACATGTTGGATAAAGATGGCAACAAGGTTAAATCAACCCTGTTTCATTCGCCGGATTATCGAGGTTTACATTCCTGGTTTATCGAGCAGTTTTCCGCCCAATTTGCGGAGACCGATTTGTTGTGGCTGGGGCATTTCCCAATCCGCTCCTTGAACCAGCACATCAAAAAAATCCTCGAAAAGTCCATCTTGATTGCCATTAAAGACGGAAGCAACGATATTGCCTGGGAAAACCAGTTGCGCGAATTGCTGGACAACGGCATGAAGATGGACTTGAACGATTTACGGCTGTTGGCATACAGATACCGCGCCGGTTCTACAAGTTTGGAAGACCCGCATTGTAAAGTCAGCCATTACGAACCCTTGCGTAAAAAACCGCTGATGCTGAAATACACCTCGCCGGAAGCAGGTGATCCTTTGATGACTGTCGGACATTTGGTACTTGCATTGGCAAGCGGCGCACAAGATTCCTCTTTAGGCCTTAAGGCCGTCTGAAAAACACAGCCCGCACACACAATAATAGGAAAATTATGATCAGCATCTTTGATATTTTCAAAATCGGCATCGGCCCGTCCAGCTCGCACACCGTCGGCCCGATGAAGGCCGCGGCCGCTTTTGCTGATTTGCTGAATGCCGAAAACTTGGATACACAAGTGGCGCGCATTGTCATTGAAGTGTACGGTTCACTTGCTTTGACCGGTATCGGACACGGCACATTCGACGCATTATTGCTCGGTTTGGAAGGCAGCCTGCCGCACGATATCCCGCTTGCGGACATCCCTCAACGCTTGGAACGTATCCGCACGCAGCACGTTTTAAAACTCAACGGCCGTGAAATGGCCTTCAATCCTGAAAAAGATTTGGATATCCGCGGCGACAAAGTGTTGCCCAAACATCCGAACGGCCTGAACTTTATTGCCTACCATTCAGACGGCCAGAAGCTGAAAGAGCAGATCTATTATTCGGTCGGCGGCGGTTTTGTCGTTACAGACGAAGGGTTTGCACAAGAGGCGCAGGAAAATGCCGATGTGCCGTATCCATACAAAAACTGCGACGAGTTGTTGGCACAATGCCGTCTGAACCAGTTGAATATTTCCGAAGTTGTGTTGGCCAATGAAGCGGCGTTGGCAGGTTGCGATGAGGCGGAAGTGCGCCGCCGTGTGGCTGCCGTAGCCGATGTGATGGAAAACTGCATCAAGCGCGGCTTGGGTGCGGAAGGGCAGTTGCCGGGTGGCTTGAACGTTCGCCGCCGTGCGCCGCAGTTGGCAGCCAAACTCAAAGTCCTGCGCGAGAGCGAAATCGTCAATACCCAACTTTGGCCGATGGTGTACGCCATGGCGGTCAATGAAGAAAATGCCGCCGGCGGCCGTGTCGTAACCGCACCGACCAACGGCGCGGCAGGCATTATTCCTGCCGTTTTGCACTATTTCCGCAAATTTAATCCGCACGCCAACCAATCGCGTGTCGAAGATTTCCTTCTGACTGCCGGCGCCATCGGTATTTTGTATAAAACCAACGCGTCGATTTCCGGTGCGGACGTCGGCTGCCAAGGCGAAGTTGGCGTGGCATGTTCCATGGCGGCAGGCGCATACGCCGAAGTTATCGGCGGTACACCGAAACAAGTGGAAAACGCCGCCGAAATGGCCATGGAACACCACTTGGGCCTGACTTGCGACCCTGTCGGCGGCTTGGTGCAAATCCCCTGTATCGAGCGCAACGGCATCGCCGCCGAAAAAGCCCTCAAACTCGCCACCCTCGCGCTTTTGGAAGACGGCACAGACAAAAAAGTCTCACTTGATGAAGTGATTCAAACCATGCTGCAAACCGGCCGCGATATGAAGGCAACTTACAAAGAAACCTCACTCGCCGGTCTAGCAATTACCTTGCAGAAAAAAGCCATACCGGTATCCGTGCGCGTTGTGGAATGTTAGCAATAGGGTAAGGGATCGGCACGATAAAAAAAGGCCGTCTGAAAAACTTTCAGACGGCCTTTTTTGTATGGATCGAATAACTAACCGTTTTTTTGATAAGGGTTTTCTAGTCCGGCCATTAAGTCGCGGAAGTATTCGCGCAACTGTTTTTCGGAGCAACCCATCAGCAGCGCGTCTTCAAATGCGTCCTGCGCTATTTGGTACAGTTCGTTTAAGTTTTCGGTCATGACTTTGACTTTTTCGGTGCAGGAAACAATCTGACCGTCGTCGTCATACCATTTGGGCATTTGCGGCATCGCCATCGTGCACCTCAATTCAAGAAACGGGATGGGTCGTTTTTCTTCACGCGGCGGGCAAAGGCGTATTTTCCGTTCCAATATTTGTGGCCGAGGCTGGTAATTTCGATACGTTTGCCCGTTCTCGGCGCGTGAATGAAATTGTTGTTGCCGATGTAAAGGCCGACGTGGGAAATACGGCCGCGACCCATGGTGCGGAAAAAGACCATGTCGCCCGGCTGCAATTCCGAACGGTTCACGGCAACGCCCATTTGCGCCTGTTCGGCAGAGGTGCGCGGCAGGTTTACGCCCATGGCGCGTTTAAAGATGTGTTGCATGAAGCCGCTGCAGTCAAAGCCGGTAGAGGCTGATGTGCCGCCGTAGCGGTAGGCCACGCCAAGCAAGCCCATGGCGCTGCCGATTAACTCATCTGCATTGCCCGAAGGTGCGCGCGTATTGTTGCTTGCGGCAGGATAGGTATTGGTGGGATGGACAGGGGTTGCCTGACGCGTATTGCCGTAAACGTTGGCGTTGTCGTTGAATTGGTTTAAAACACGCTGACGGGTGGTAATCAGGTTTTCCAAATCATCGGCGTAAGAAAAATTGACGCTCGCAAGCATGGCGACCGAAGTCCAAACTGCTGCGAGCCGGAGTAAAAAATTCATTATAAAAACTTCCGTTTCAGAAGGCATTCCCTGCCGATTGCAGGCACATTGCCGGTTTCTGAGATGTTATCCCGTATCATTCTCTTGTTATCTGCTTGATTGTATTCAAAAACCGTCTTTTTGGCAAAAAAACTGCTGTTATTTTGCGTTAAACCCTTGTTTCCAAACAAACTAGAAAAACATCAAACGCGGTTTCGCTTGATTTATCCGCCGCTGCAACCATATAAGCGGCATTCATTGATTTATTTTCAGAGACTGACATGACACAAAATCACAGCGATATCCGTACACGCTTTATCTTCGACGATATGCCTATCCGCGGTATGCACATCCGCCTCGAAAAAGTTTGGCACCACATCGTCAACCAAAAACATTATCCTATCGCCATCCGTCGTGCATTGGGCGAATTGTTGGCCGCCGGTTCTTTATTGTCTGCCAACCTTAAAAACGAAGGTACGCTGATTGTTCAGGTTCAAGGTCAGGGCCGTCTGAAAATGTTGGTGGTGGAAGCGACTTCTGAAAATACTGTCCGTGCTACCGCGCGTTGGGACGAAACTGCTGAAATCCGTGATGATGAAAGCCTGACTGCGCTGTTAGGCGAAAACAGCGTGTTCGTTTTGACCCATCAGCCTAAAGATGCCGACCCTTGGCAAGGTGTTGTGCCGCTGGAAGGCGACAGCATTGCGCAAATGCTGGTCAACTATATGAAACGTTCCGAGCAGCTCGATACCTATATTACGCTTGCCGCCGACGACCAAGCCGCAGGTGCATTATTGCTGCAACGCCTGCCGGAAGAAGAATTGGATGATGCCGCATGGGAACATGTGACCACGCTTGCACAAACGCTTACTCCGCAAGAGTTGACTGGTTTGGATGCGCATCATGCCCTTTACCGCCTTTACCATGAAACCCCGCCCCGCGTTTTTGAACCGGAAGCCATTGAATTTGCCTGCACCTGCTCCCGCGGCAAAGTCAGCGATATGCTGTTGATGCTTGGCGGTCAGGAAGTAGGCGGCGTGGTGGCAGAACAAGGCAGCATTCAAATCGATTGCGATTTCTGCCATACCAAGTATGTGTTTGATGAAACCGATGTCAACGCTTTGTTTGGCGCGGATGTGGTGAATGCCGTACGCCAAGAAAATGAGCGTTTGCAGTAAGCAAGCGATAAAAGTTTCTTAAAGAAATTGGATAACTTAATAGAAGGGCAGGTGCAAAACCTGCCCTTTCTTTTTGGGAGAACTGAATATCATCAATAGAAAATGCCGTCTGAAAAAAGCGTGGCTGATTTCAGACGGCATGATTATTTTAAACGATGCGTTTAATGTTTCAAGATTATTTCCAAACCAACAAAGCGTGGTTGCGTTTGCCGCGGCGGACGATGGTGTATTTGCCGAAACGTTTGTGTTCGTCGGTCAGCATGTAGGCATCGTCAGGTTTTTCAGCGGCATGGTTCGGATTGTTGGCTTCGGCAGGTTTGCCGTTGAGCAAAACCGCTTTGCTGTTAACAAAGCCGCGCGCTTCTTTGTTGGAAGACGCCAAACCGGTTTTCACCAAAGTTTCCACCACGTTGAGGCTCTCGGAAACTTCAAAAGTCGGCAGGCCGTCGAGTGCCAGCTGCTCGAAGTCGCTTTCGGTGAGATGGCTTTGGTCTTCGGCAAACAGGCTTTCAGAAATGCGTTGGGCGGCGGCAAGGGCTTCTTCGCCGTGAATCAAGCGGGTCATTTCCTCTGCAAGAATGCGTTGCGCTTCAGGTTTGGTGCCGCTGGCTTTGTCTTTGGCTTCGATGGCGTCGATTTCTTCGATAGACAGGAAGGTAAAGTATTTCAGGAATTTATACACATCGGCATCGGCCACTTTCAGCCAGAATTGGTAGAACTGATACGGAGAAGTTTTCTTCGCGTTCAACCATACTGCGCCACCTTCGGTTTTGCCGAATTTGGTGCCATCTGATTTGGTTACCAAAGGCAGGGTCAGGCCGAATACTTGTTTTTGGTGCAGACGGCGGGTCAAGTCGATACCGGCAGTGATGTTGCCCCATTGGTCGGAACCGCCGATTTCCAAAACCGCGCCGTGGCGTTTGTTCAATTCGGCAAAGTCGTAGCCTTGCAGCAGGGAATAGGCGAATTCGGTGAAGGAAATACCCACATCGTCGCGCTCGATACGCTGTTTGACAGATTCCTTGTTCAGCATGGCGTTGACGGAGAAATGCTTGCCGATGTCGCGCAGGAAGTCGAGGCAGTTCATGCTGCCGAACCAGTCGGCATTATTGGCCATAATGGCCGCATTGTCGCCATCAAAGCTTAAGAAAGGGGTCAGTTGGTTGCGGATGCTTTCAACCCAACCGGCAACGGTTTCGGCAGAATTCAAGCTGCGTTCGGCGGCTTTAAAGCTTGGGTCGCCAATCATGCCGGTCGCGCCGCCCACCAAAGCAATCGGCGTATGGCCGGCTTGTTGGAAACGGCGCAATGCCAATACAGGCAGCAAGTGGCCGATGTGCAGGCTGTCTGCTGTCGGGTCAAAACCGCAATAGAGGGAAATTTTTTGTTCGTTCAACAAAGCGTCTAAGGCTTCGATGTCGGTAGTTTGGGCGATTAAGCCACGCGATTGTAGGTCTTGGATAACTGATTTCATTGAAACTTCCGTTGATTAAAATAGGCTAGATATTGATTTAGCAATTTCATGAATTTAATTATTTCTAAATTTTTGATCTTTTGAACATTATTTATACGGTCAAGTTATGTTTTTTATATAATTTAGCTACGGTCCATTTGTGAAAAATTGTTTCTATGTAATGAAGCTCAGTTAATGCTTGGAATCTTAAAAATCTTATTTTTATTTTGTCAGCTATTTTAGCAGCTTCTTCTAAATGTTTCGGATAGTTAGCGGGAAAATGCTCTCCTGATGGATAAAAACTTTCAGCTTTCTTATTGAAATACCACGCTGATTTTCCATTATCGTCATTGTATCTAGGCTCCCATTCCGGAACTTGTATGTAGCTTCTTAGGTTGATATATTCATTTATAATTTCTTTTAGTTCGGTATCGAAATAGCATGAAATATGACTGGAAAAGCGTGTGCATTGTTTTTTCTCGCTAATATCATTACTTAAAATATCTATATCTACAAAAAATTCACTAGAAACACAACGATGGGAATAAATACTTGAATCTAAGTATAAAATCCTATTTTCTCCAATTCGTTCAATTATTTTCCTAGCATTTTGAATATCTTGTTGAAGTTTGCTTTCAAATACTGGGCGAAGAACCGCAAATAATCCTGCTGACGAACCAATAAAATAAAATATATTTTTTACAATATCTATAAGATTGATATTAGACATTTTCCCTAAACTTTGAAGGAAGGTAGGCTAAGAAAAGCTTAGCCTACCAAATTTGATTTGCATTCTTTATGCTTTCAGACGACCTTACTTACACGTTAAACAAGAAGTGCATCACATCGCCGTCTTGTACGACGTATTCTTTGCCTTCCACACGCATTTTGCCTGCTTCTTTGGCTTTGGCTTCGCCGCCTAAAGCGATGAAGTCTTCGTAGGAGATAACTTGGGCACGGATGAAGCCGCGTTCAAAGTCGGTGTGAATTACGCCGGCGGCTTGTGGCGCAGTGTCGCCTTTGTGGATGGTCCAAGCGCGGACTTCTTTTACGCCGGCGGTAAAGTAGGTTTGCAGGCCTAAGAGGTCGTAGCCGGCACGAATCAGACGGTTCAGGCCCGGTTCTTCCAAGCCCATTTCGGCGAGGAATTCGGCTTTTTCATCGTCTTCCAATTCGGCGATTTCGCTTTCCATCGCGGCACATACGGCCACAACCGGCGCGTTTTCTTTTGCAGCCAATTCTTTCAGGCGGTCGAGGTGCGGGTTGTTTTCAAAACCGTCTTCGGAAACGTTGCCGACATACATGGCAGGTTTGGCAGTCAGCAAGAACAGTGGTTTGAGCATGGCGAGTTCTTCTGCGTCTAAGCCGAAGGAGCGTACAGGCTTGCCTTCGTCCAGATGAGGTAGCAGTTTTTTGCACAGATCGACCAGTTTTTGCGCGTCTTTGTCGCCTGAGCGTGCACGTTTTTCTTCGCGGACGATGGTTTTTTCGACGCTGGCTAAGTCAGCCAGTGCCAACTCGGTGCCGATGGTTTCGATGTCGGCAATCGGATCGACTTTGCCTGCGACATGGACGATGTTGTCGTCGTCAAAGCAACGCACGACGTTAACAATCGCGTCAGTTTCACGGATGTTGGCGAGGAACTGGTTGCCTAAGCCTTCGCCTTTGCTCGCACCTGCAACCAAACCGGCGATGTCGACAAATTCGACGATGGCGGGCTGCATTTTTTGCGGATTGACGATTTTTGCCAATTCGGCCATACGCGGATCAGGGACTTCAACGATGCCGACGTTGGGTTCGATGGTACAGAAAGGATAGTTTGCCGCTTCGATACCCGATTGGGTCAGCGCGTTAAAGAGGGTGGATTTGCCGACGTTGGGCAAACCGACGATACCGCATTTCAAGCTCATGGTTTTTCCTGAAAAGATAAAAGTTTAACGGCGGATTATAGCATATTGTAGAGGTACTCAAAACAGCCGCAATGCTGGTGTATATTCATCATAAAAAGGCCGTCTGAAAATTGTTTCAGACGGCCTTTTTCCGTGCTGCCTTAACCGGTATTACGTAAACCTTGCGCCACGCCGTTGATGGTCAGGTGAACCATCAGCAGGGCGTGAGGATTGTCGGGCTCTTTGCGCAGGCGTTTGAGCATGGCGACTTGCAGGCCGTTGAGGGCGTTCAAATATGGAATCCTCAAGGCAAGCGAACGGGCGAGGCTGCGGTTGTCGCGCAGGAGCTCTTCGGTTTGCAACAGGTCGAGCAGTGCTTTGCGGCTGCGTTGGTATTCTTCCTTAATCATGCCGAAGATGACTTTTGCTTTATCTGGCGATTCGCTCAAGCCGGCATAGTTTTCTGCCAAGGTGATGTCAGTTTTTGCCATTACTTGCTCCATATTGGAGAGCATGGCTTGGAAGAACGGATTGCTTTGGGCATGTTCGCGCAGGGCGGCCAGTGTGTCGGGATTGCCTTCGCACAAGGTTTCCACTGCGCTGCCGAAACCGTACCAAGCCGGCAGCATGAGGCGGTTTTGCATCCATGAGAATACCCACGGAATCGCACGCAAGTCTTGAATCCGCGCCAAGGTTTTGCGGCTGGCGGGGCGGCTGCCGAGGTTGAGGGTGGCAATTTCCTGAATCGGGCTGGTTTGCAGGAAGTAGTCGATGAAGTCGGGGTGGGTAATCAGTTCGCGGTAGTATTTGAACGATACGTCCGACAAGTCCTGCATCAGTTTGGCATCAGGGTCTTTTTTATCCGGCAGGATGCTGGCTTCCAACGTCGCGGCAACCAAGGTTTCCAAGTTGCGTTGGGCATTGCCCGGGTCGGCATATTTGGCGGTAATGACTTCGCCTTGCTCGGTAATACGGATTTGTCCGGCAACGCTGCCTGCAGGTTGCGCCAAAATAGCTTGGTAAGAAGGGCCGCCGCCGCGACCTACGCTGCCGCCGCGGCCGTGGAACAGGCGCATGCGGACATCGTATTTTTTGAAGAGTTCGACCAAGCCCAACTCTGCCTGATACAGACACCATGAGCTGGTAACGTAGCCGCCGTCTTTGTTGGAGTCGGAGTAGCCCAGCATGATTTCTTGGATATTGCCGCGGCTTTCGAGCAGGGCGTCATACCAGTCGAGGCGGAACATGGTTTCCATGACCGGACAGGCATTTTCGAGCGCTTCGATGGTTTCAAACAGAGGCACGATATTGATGCGGCTGTGCGGTTTGCCGTTTTCAACCACCAACAGGCCGCTTTCTTTCAGCAGCAATGCCAAGGCGAGCAGGTCGCTGGGTTGTTCGCAGTTGGAAATAATGCTTTGTGTAACGGCATCTTCGCCAAATTCGTCTTTGATTTTGCGCGCTTCGTTGAAAATTGCCAGTTCGTGGCGGGTATGGTCGCTGTATGTGATGAACGGGCTGTACAGCGGACGTTGATGGCTCAATTCGCGCAACAGGGCGGCTTGTTTTTGCTCTTCGTTCAGGCTGTTGTAGTCTTCCAAGCCTGCGTGTTGGAAAAGCTCGGCAACCACATCGGCGTGTTTGCCTGCGTGTTGGCGCAGGTCGAGCGGCATCATGTGGAAGCCGAACACGGACACGCTGCGGATAATGTCGGACAGACGGCCTTCTGCCAGCAGTTGGCTGCCGTTTTCGTGGAGCGAGCGTTGCAGTTTTTTCAGGTCGTTGAGGAACTCTTCGACCGTGGCATAAGGCTCGAGGAAGCCGAATTTGCAGCCCATGCCCAAACCGAGTGAGCGTGCCTTGCCCATGGCGCGTGCCATGATGTAGGCGATGGCGCGGCGGTAGGGTTCTTCGGTGCGGGCGATTTCTTCGTCAGGCGAGAGGGCGGCCAGTGCCATTACGTCGTCGTTGACTTTGACGCGGCGGATGGAGAGCGGCAATTCACGGTAGAGTTTGTCGAGTTCGCCACGATAGAAGCGGAACACTGCATCGGCATGCCGTCTGAACGCAAAACGCAAGGTTTCAGCAGAAACAAACGGGTTGCCGTCGCGGTCGCCGCCGATCCAGCCGCCGATTTTAAGGATATTCGGAACGCGGACGCCGGGATAGGCCGTCTGAAAATCGCGTTCCATTGTGCGGTAGAGTTTGGGCAGGGCTTCAAAGAAGCTCATCGGGAAGATGGATACACCGTTGTTGATCTCGTCGTTGACGCTGAGTTTGTGGCGGCGCGTTTCGCTGGTCTGCCACAAGCCCAAAAGCACGGTGTCGATTTCGCGGCGCAACTGAGCCAGTGCATCAGGATTGGTGCAGCGTTCGCGTTGCGGCAGCAGCGCGCGGATACGGCGGTTGAAGCTCAAGACGGTTTGGCGTTGCACTTCGGTCGGGTGCGCAGTCAAAACGGCGGTAACGACTGTATTGTCCAGTTGTTGTTGCAACGCTTTGCCGTTGACTTTTCCGGCCTTGAGTTTACGCACGGTTTCCGTCAGGCTGCCTTCGGCACTGTTGTGTCCGGCCTCTTCGTGGATTTGGCGGCGGCGTTCGTGGTGCACGTCTTCGGCGATGTTCAAAATCTGTGCGAACAGGCCGCAGGCCAGGGTTAAATCGTGGGTTTGTTGTTCATCTAATTGCGGCAACACCTTTTCAATCAAGGCAGCGCTGTCGTCTGAAGTCGATAATAACTTAACGGTTTCGACCACCAAAGGCGACGCTTCCTCATGCAGCAGATTGAAAAGAGACTGTTTTAAAAATTCCGCATCCGCCGCCAGAGCGGCATCTTTAGGATTGTTTAAGATATGCAGTTGCATGATTTTTCTCTTATTTAAATGTTAATTTGGGTTTGTCCCGAATCCATTGTATAGCAAATTTTTGTAAACTGCCAATGCTGCCGTCCGATACATTTCAAACCGGAAAACAGCCGTCCGTATCCGCCGCGTGGCCGGTGTCTGTAAAATGCCGTAAAATATTGGCTGTCAAAACAGAGGCGAGAAAACCATGATTGAATTTCCCAACCAGCCCGATTTTCCTGAACAACACACCGCCGTCGCCGTCGGCACCGTTAACATGAGCCAGCAGGCGATACGGGTGTTGATAGAGAATGCCACCGAAAAGGCAAGTATCCTGACCATCGCCCGCGTTGCCGCCATTCAAAACATCAAACAAAGCGGCAACCTGATTCCGCTGCACCTGCCCGGCCGCATCATCGGCGTGCAGGTTGATTTCGATATTAACGTCGAGCTGGCCTGCCTGAAAGCCACATTGACCGTCCAAGCGCACAGCAACGGCAGCATTGCCACCGAAGCCCTGACCGGCCTCAATTTGGCGCTCTTGAGCGTTTACGACATGATGAAAGACGTTGACCGCAATATGATGCTCAGCGGCATCCGCCTTGAATCCGAAACCAGCAGCGAAGGCCGTCCTTTCCTGTTTGACAACGCCTACGAAAATATTAATTTCTAAACCACTCAGGCCGTCTGAACGTTGGGTTTCAGACGGCCTTATTGTTATGATGAACGATCAACAACTCCTGCGGTTCAGCCGCCATATCCTGCTTGACGAAATCGGTATCGAAGGCCAAGAAAAACTTTTAGCCGCCCATGTGCTCGTTGTCGGTTGCGGCGGGTTGGGTGCGGCGGCCTTGCCGTATCTTGCCGCCGCCGGTATCGGCCGCCTGACGATTGCCGATGCCGATACCATCGACGAGACCAACCTTCAACGCCAAATCACGTTTACCGAAGCCGACATCGGCAAAAACAAGGCTTTGGTCATGCAAGGCCGTCTGAAACAGATCAACAGCCAAACACACATTACAGCCATTGCCGAATTTCTCGATGAAACCAGGCTTGTCGAATTGGCAAACGCCGCGGACATCATCCTCGATTGTTCCGACAATTATCCCACGCGCCAAGCGGTCAACCGCGCCGCCGTTGCCACGCGCACGCCTTTGGTTTCAGCTGCAGCCGTCGGCTTTGATGGACAAATTGCCGTGTACCGTCCCGATCTTCCCGATACGCCCTGCTATGCCTGCCTGTTTGACGGAGAACAAGCCAGCGACGGCACTTGTGCATTGTTTGGCGTTTTTTCGCCATTGGTCGGCATTATCGGAACGACCCAAGCCGCCGAAGCGCTCAAAGTGCTGACCGGTATCGGTACGCCGTCGCACGGCAAACTTTCTACCTATAACGCGTTGAGCGGAAAGTGGCAGCAATACGGGGTAAGACACAATCCCGAATGCCCGGTTTGCAGTGGCCGTTAAAGACAAAAAGCAGGGTAGGGGTTTCAACATTGCCTAAGCCAATCCGTTAGAGTAATCATGCTTATCTTTCATTAAACTTGAAGGAAGGCGTTTCTTCCCTTTTCAGACGGCCTGTGGCACGATATGATTCAATGATTAATAAATTTTTTGAGGCCGTCTGAAAAAGGATAAGGAGAAACCGGCTTAATGAATATTATTCGTGCCTTATTGGTGGTATTGGGTTGCTTGGCTTTGGGCGAGGCAACCGTTTGGATTTTGGGGTTGAAGCTGCCGGGCAGTATTGTCGGCATGGCTTTGCTGTTTGCCGCGCTTCAGGCAGGCTGGGTCAAATTGTCTTGGGTGGGGGAACTGGCGGACATTTTGATGGCAAACCTGACTTTGTTTTTGGTGCCGCCTTGCGTGGCCGTCATCAGCTATTTGGATGTGATTGCAAACGACTGGTTTTCGATTCTGACGGCCACAATCGGCAGTACGATCTGCGTATTGTTGGTGACCGGCAAAGTGCATGAGTGGGTCAGGAGGTGGATGTGATGAACATAGACGGGCTGTTGCGCATGCCCTCGGTCATGCTGTTCCTGACTTTGGCCGTATATGCTTTGGCAGTGCAGATTCGGGCGCGCACGGGGAATGTGCTGTGTAATCCGGTATTGATCAGTACGCTGGTGTTGATGGGGTATTTGAAGGTATTTGCCATCGATTACGAGCTGTATCACGACGCGGCGCAGTTTATCGATTTTTGGTTGAAACCGGCAGTCGTGTTGCTGGCCGTGCCGCTTTATCGAAATTGGGACCGTATCCGCAGCCAGTGGTTGCCGGTGGTGTTGTCGCAGTTGGCGGGCAGCGTGACGGGCATTGTTACAGGCGTGTATTTTGCCAAATGGCTGGGCGCTTCGCGCGAAGTGATTTTGTCGCTGGCTTCCAAATCCGTGACCAACCCGATTGCGATTGAAATCACGGCATCGGTCGGCGGTATTCCGGCGATTACGGCGGCAACGGTGATTATTGCCGGACTTTTTGGCCAGATGGCCGGATATAAAGTGTTGAAAGGGGCGTTGTATATGCCTTCTTCAGTGGGAATGTCTTTGGGTACGGCCTCGCATGCGATGGGTATTGCGGCGTCTTTGGAATACGGCCGCCGTATGGCCGCCTATGCCGGCTTGGGCTTGACGCTCAACGGCGTGTTGACGGCGGTATTGGTGCCTATCTTGATTCCCTTATTGGGCGTATAGCGTTTAGGCCGTCTGAAAATAGTGTAAACAGGAGAAAATGATATGGCTGTAAATTTGACTGAAAAACGTGCAGACGAATTGTTGGAAATCGACGGTATCCGTCTGTTTACAGGTCGTGCCGGCATCAAGCAACAAGACCGCGACGATTTGACGCTGATGGTGTTGGGCGGCGGACATACGGTGGGCGCGGTGTTTACGCAAAACCGGTTCTGCGCCGCACCGGTGCATATCGCCAAGTCGCATCTGTTTGACCAAGACGGCGTGTGTGCCTTAGTCATCAATACGGGCAATGCCAATGCGGGTACCGGCGCACAAGGCCGTCTGGACGCGATTAAAGTGTGCGCGGCGGTGGCAGAGCAGGTCGGCTGCCAATCCAATCAGATTATGCCGTTTTCGACCGGCGTGATTTTGGAGCCGCTGCCTGTGGATAAAATCGTGGCCGCTTTGCCGCAAGTGCGCCCTGCATTCTGGTCGGACGCGGCGCGTGCCATCATGACGACGGATACTGTGCCGAAAGCCGCTTCACGCACAGGCTTGGTCGGCGAAAAACACACAGTCCGCGCCACCGGCATCTCCAAAGGCTCGGGCATGATTCATCCGAATATGGCGACCATGTTGTCGTTTATCGCCACTGATGCCAAAGTGTCCCAACCGATTTTGCAGCTGATGACCCAAGAAATCGCAGACGAAAGTTTCAATACGATTACCGTGGACGGCGACACCAGCACCAACGACAGCTTCGTGATTATGGCGACAGGCCGTTGCGGTCAGAGCGAAATCGACAATACCGCCGATCCGCGCTATGCGCAGCTCAAAGCATTGCTCGGTTCGCTGGCTTTGGAATTGGCGCAGGCGATTGTCCGTGATGGCGAGGGCGCGACCAAGTTCATCACGGTTGAAGTACAAAACGCGAAAACCCGCGAAGAGGCGCGCAAAGTGGCTTATGCCGTCGCCCATTCGCCTTTGGTAAAAACTGCTTTCTTTGCCTCCGACCCGAATTTGGGCCGTCTGTTGGCAGCCGTCGGCTATGCCGGTATTGAAGACTTGGACGTCGATGCTTTGAAAATGTGGCTGGATGACGTGTTGGTGGCTGAAAACGGCGGCCGTGCGGAAAGCTATACCGAAGAAGCAGGACAAGCCGTGATGAATCGTCCGGAAATTACCGTCCGCATCGATTTGCAACGCGGCGATACGACGGCGGCCGTCTATACCTGCGATTTGTCGCACGAGTATGTGTCGATTAACGCGGATTACCGTTCTTAAAAACCTTTATCCTTGTTTTCAGACGGCCTTTGAGAAAAGTATCAAGGCCGTCTGAACACATTGACTGCGTGCCTATTATGAAATTTCCACAGACTTGGGCGGCGCGCCTCGCCCACAAAATCCGCCAAACCAAACGCCTGTCGAAAAAGAGCATTGCCTTTCTGTTTTTGCTGGCAGGATCGGCACTGGTTGCCCTGACGGCTTTGATGTTTGCGTACTTGGCGGATTTGGCTTTGGAATGGAACGCTTTGTTGGTGGGAAAATATCCATGGTTTGCGTGGGTGGCCTTGCCGCTGGGTTTGCCGCTTTTGGCGTGGTTTACGCGCAAATTTGCGCCGTACACTTCCGGCAGCGGTATTCCGCAAGTCATCGCTTCGTTGTCTTTGCCGTATGGCGCGCAGAAAACCCGTCTGATTCGTCTGGGCGAAACCTTTTTTAAAATTCCGCTGACGTTTTTGGGCATGATTTTGGGGGCATCGATCGGCAGGGAAGGGCCGTCTGTACAAGTGGGTGCGGCGGTCATGAACGCTTGGGGCGCCTGGTGTAAAAAGCACGGGCTGGCGTTTAGGGGCATGCAGGAAAACGATTTGATTGCCGCAGGTGCGGCCGGCGGTTTGGCAGCGGCGTTTAACGCACCTTTGGCCGGCGTGGTGTTTGCCATCGAAGAATTGGGGCGCGGCGTGATTTTGCGTTGGGAACGCCAAATCCTGATGGGCGTGTTGGCAGCCGGTTTCATTCAAGTGGCGATACAGGGCAACAACCCGTATTTTTCAGGGTTTCAAGGGCATGAGCTGCCAAACATGCTGATGTGGGCCGCGGTGTCGGGCATCGTCTGCGGCGTGGCTGGCGGATTGTTCGGCAGCTTTTTGTATCGCGGCGCGGCGGCATTCGCACCGGTACGCTGGCGCAGTTTCATCCGCCGTCATTTGTTGGTGGTCGCTTTTGTAATGGGTATCTTGTTGGCGTTGCTCGGTACGTTTTATCAAGGTAAAACCTATGGTACGGGTTATCACGAAGCCGCAGCCGCTCTTAAAGGCGCATATGAAGCGCCGTTCGGCTTGGCTGCCGCAAAATGGGCGGCGACCGTGTTCAGCTACTGGGCAGGCATTCCCGGCGGTATCTTCACGCCGTCTTTAACCATTGGTGCGATGATAGGCGAACACATGGCTTCTTTCGCGCAACTGGGCGACGCGTCCAATGTCGCGGTTTTGCTCTGCATGGCCGCGTTCCTTGCCGCCGCAACCCAATCGCCGTTGACCGCTGCCGTAGTGGTAATGGAAATGACGGGCGGACAGAATTTGTTGTTTTGGATGTTGCTGACTTGCATCTTCGCTTCGCAAGTCTCGCGCCAATTCTCGCCGCATCCGTTTTATCACGCCGCAGGTCTGCGCTTCAGACGGCATATCGAAGCCGAAAGCGGACATGTTCCGCATGAGAAAAAAGAATAGATAGGCATATAAAAGGCCGTCTGAAAACTAAATTTCAGACGGCCTTTTATATGCCGTTTAAAGCTGTATTACGGTTTACTTAAACAGCAAAATCAGTAGCAAAACAACCGCAATCACAGCCAACCACAGGCTTTGGCGTTGCTGTACTTTGACCAGATGCACATAGGCATCGCGCATTTCCTGTTGGCGGTTTTCATCAACCAACGCACTGATTTTGCGCGGCAGGGAAGGGATGATTTGCGCCCAGTCGGGAGCTTCGTTTTTGAGGTTGCGCCAAAGGGCTTTGGGGCCGACCTGTTCGTTCATCCAACGCACCAAAAACGGTTTGGCGGTTTTCCACAAGTCCAAATCGGGATCGAGTTGGCGGCCTAAGCCTTCGATGTTGAGCAGCGTTTTTTGCAGCAATACCAGCTGCGGTTGGATTTCGACATTGAAGCGACGGCTGACTTCAAACAGGCGCATCAGTACCAAGCCGAAGGAAATTTGCGAAATCGGTTTGTTGAACACCGGTTCGCACACGGCGCGGACAGCCGCTTCCAATTCTTCCGCGCGCGTGTCGGCAGGCACCCAGCCCGATTCGATGTGGGCGGTAGCGACGCGGTGGTAATCGCGGTTGAAGAATGCGAGGAAGTTGATGGCGAGATAGCGTTTGTCGTAGTCGGTCAGCGTGCCGACGATGCCGAAATCGAGGGCAATGTAGCGGTTGTCGGCGGCGACCAAAATATTGCCGGGGTGCATATCCGCATGGAAAAAGCCGTCGCGGAAAACTTGCGTGAAGAAGATTTCCACGCCGTAATCGGCAAGTTTGTGCAAATCAATGCCGTCGGCTTTGAGTTTGGCAATATCGGATACCGGAGTGCCGTCCATCCATTCGATGGTCAGCACGTCGCTGGTGCAGTAGTCGTAAAACACCTTCGGCACAATCAGCATATCGCTGTTTTGGAAATTGCGACCGAGCTGGCTGGCATTGGCGGCTTCGCGCATCAAGTCCAATTCGTCGTGCAGGTATTTGTCAAATTCGGCCACTACTTCGCGCGGCTTCAAACGCTTGCCGTCTGAAAACAAACGCTCCACCCAGCCTGCACCAAAGCGCATCAGCGACAAATCCTGTTCGATAACGGGCAAAAGGTTGGGGCGCAAGACTTTCACGGCGACCTGTTCGCCCGAATGCAGGTGGGCTTTGTGTACTTGGGCGATGGACGCGCTGGCGACAGGCTCTGTTTCAAATTCCGCGTATAAAGTGTCGATGGATTGTCCCAGTGATTTTTCGATTTGCGAGCGTGAAAGTTGCGCGTCAAACGGCGGCACTTTGTCTTGCAGCCTTGCCAGTTCGACCGCGTAATCGTGCGGAATCAAATCGGGACGCGTGGACAATACCTGCCCGAATTTGATGAAAATCGGCCCCAGGCTTTCCAACGCCAAACGCAGGCGCACGGCAGGCATTTCGTGTTTGAACTTGGACGACTGCGGCAGCATATTGAGGAAAGTCCGCGCCCAACCCGGACGGACCAGCGAGGCAATCAGCTCGGCAAGGCGGTAGCGGTAGAGCGTGCAGAGGATGGTTTTAATGCGTTTGAGGCGGTTCATGATGGACGCGGATAAATCGAAAAAACAGAATTATATAGGAAAAACGGGTAAGGGCTTCAGACGGCCTGAGACTTTTGCAAAAACATTTGCCGCATAGCTAACAATTTTATAAGGGCTCAGGTTTTGCCGCCCCAATAAAAAGACGGATATTCACATCATAAATATTCGTCGGCTACTTGCCCAAACTGCCGATTCAAGACATAATCGGGAAATGTGCAGGAGAGTGTTACACCCAACTACAATGTAACCACCGAAGGCGCAGACACCCTTAAATCGCTCAGGTATCAGGGACTGCACATTGAAACAAACAATCTGGAGAGCGGCGTTGGAATAACGTCCACCGAAGGGGAGAAGGCCGTCTGAACCACCATTCAGACAACCGCGCAAAGCAGTGAGCAGACTGGTTTGCCATCATGCGGATACAGCCGAAAATCTCAGGTTCAAGGACAGATAGGGTCATCCGCGCACAGGTGCGCGGGCGGCATCTGAACAAAAAATCCGGAGAAACTTGAGAATGACTGCTCTGAAAACCACCCCATTTCATCAAGCCCATCAAGATGCAGGCGCGAAGCTGGTAGATTTTGCCGGCTGGGAGCTGCCCATCCATTATGGTTCACAAATCGCCGAACACGAAGCCGTGCGCACCGACGCCGGTATGTTTGACGTATCCCATATGCTCGTTACCGACGTAGCAGGCGCAAATGCCAAAGCCTTTTTCCGCAAATTGATTGCCAACGATGTCGCCAAACTCGCTTTTGTCGGCAAAGCCCTTTATTCCGCTTTGCTCAACGACAACGGCGGCGTGATTGACGACTTGATCGTTTACCGCACCAACGAAGCCGAAACACAATACCGCATCGTGTCCAACGGCGCGACCCGTGAAAAAGACACGGCGCAATTCCACAAAGTCGGACAAGAGTTCGGCGTTGCCTTCAATCCTCGCTACGACCTCGGCATGCTCGCCGTACAAGGCCCGAAAGCCATCGAAAAACTCCTGACCGTCAAACCTGAATGGGCAGACGTTATTCACGGCCTCAAACCGTTCCAAGGTGCAGACTTGGGCAATGACTGGTTTGTCGCCCGCACCGGCTATACCGGCGAAGACGGCGTCGAAGTCATCCTGCCCGGCACTGAAGCCGTCGCATTCTTCAAAGCCCTGCAAGCAGCAGGCGTACAGCCTTGCGGCCTCGGCGCACGCGACACCCTGCGCATGGAAGCCGGTATGAACCTCTACGGCAACGATATGGACGACAATACCAGCCCGCTCGAAGCAGGCATGGGTTGGACCGTTGACTTAAAAGACGAAAGCCGCGACTTCGTCGGTAAAGCCGCCTTGCTGGCATTGAAAGAAAAAGGCGTTACCGTGAAACAGGTCGGCCTGTTGCTCGAAAAAGGCGGCATCCTGCGCGCGCATATGGAAGTGTTGACCGACAAAGGCAAAGGCGAAACCACCAGCGGCGTATTCTCGCCAAGCCTGAAGCAATCCATCGCCATCGCGCGCGTACCGAAAGACTTTGACGGCGATACTGCCAAAGTACTGATGCGCGGCAAAGAAGTGGATGTACGCGTATTGAAGCTGCCGTTTGTGCGTAATGGTCAAAAACAGTTTGATTAATATCGGTTCAGACGGCCTTATTTGTTAAGGGCCGTCTGAAAGCAGGTTTTAATTGTCGTCTAATACGGACGTTTGTAGAAAGCATTGAACAAGGCATCTGTGGATATTGATTCATGAAGATGCCGTCTGAAAATAACCCCCTATCAATGGAGTATCAAACCATGAGCAACATCCCAGCAGAACTGAAATACGTTGCCAGCCACGAATGGCTGCGCCTTGAAGAAGACGGTACCATCACTGTCGGCATTACCCATCACGCGCAAGAGCTGTTGGGCGACATCGTGTTTGTCGAGCTGCCTGAAGTCGGCGCAAACCTGGCTGCCGAAGAGCAAGCCGGTGTGGTTGAGTCTGTAAAAGCCGCGTCCGACGTGTACGCGCCGATTGCAGGCGAAGTCGTTGCCGTCAACGAAGATTTGCCAAGCGCTCCGGAAACTGCCAACAGCGATCCTTACGGCGCAGGCTGGTTCTTCAAAATCAAACCTGCCAACCCTGCCGATTACGACGGTCTGTTGACTGCCGAACAATACGCAGGCGAAGTAGCTTGATTTTTGCAAACATCCAAACAGGTTTTGTGCCTGTTTGATATTGCAGGTCTTAGGTCGTCTGAAAAATGCTTTCAGACGGCCTTTGTTTCAATTTTCCCTCAACAAACATGAATTACTGCGAATTTGTCGCCACTCTTCCCGACGATACGGACAACCCCAACCAACATTATCACGACACGCAATACGGTTTTCCGATTGAGGATGACAATGAATTGTTTGAGCGGCTGGTGTTGGAAATCAATCAGGCAGGATTGAGCTGGACGCTGATGCTGAAGAAGCAACGGGCATTTCAGACGGCATTTAAAGGTTTCGACATCGATACGGTCGCCGCATTTGACGAAGCCGAAATTGAGCGGCTGCTTGCCGATGCAGGCATCGTCCGCAACCGCCTGAAAATCAACGCAGCCATTTATAACGCGCGACAAATCAAGCAAATACGGCAAGAATACGGCTCATTCAAAAACTGGTTGGATACACACCATCCGCTCGACAAGGCTGAATGGGTGAAGCTGTTTAAAAAACATTTCAAATTTGTCGGCGGCGAAATCGTCGGCGAATTTCTGATGAGTACCGGCTACCTGCCCGGCGCGCATGTGGAAACCTGTCCGGTTTATAGGGAAATATTGGCATGTCGTCCAAAGTGGGCGGAGGCCGTCTGAAACAACATCTGCAAGAAAAAACAGTGTTGATATCGATAACACCGAAGGAGTAGAAATGAAACTATCTGAATTGTTCAACCCGAACGAATTTGCCGTGCGCCATTTGAGCTTTGGCGACGAGGCTGCGCTTTTGGAAGCGCTCGGCGAGAAGAGCATGGACGATTTTGTCGGCAATACCGTGCCGCAAAGCATCCGTATGCCGTCCGAACTCGATTTGCCCGAAGCTTTGACCGAGGCGGACGCGTTGGCGAAATTGAAAGGCATCGCGTCGAAAAACGTGATCAACAAATCCTATATCGGTTTGGGCTATTACCCGACCCGCGTGCCGAACGTGATTTTGCGCAACGTATTGGAAAATCCGGGTTGGTACACTGCCTACACCCCGTATCAAGCGGAAATTGCCCAAGGTCGTTTGGAAGCTTTGTTGAACTTCCAACAAGTGTGTATCGATTTGACCGGTTTCCCTGTGGCAGGCGCGTCTTTGCTGGACGAGGCAACTGCCGCTGCTGAAGCGATGGCGATGGCGCACCGCGTGGGCAAAGTGAAATCCGAGCGTTTCTTTGTGGATGCGCGCGTGTATCCGCAAACTTTGGACGTGATGAAAACCCGCGCCAAATATTTCGGTTTTGAACTGGTGGTTGGAGATTTTGCCCAAGCTGATGACGGCGAATACTTCGGCGCGCTGTTCCAATACGTCGGTAAAGACGGCGACGTACAAGATTTGCAGGATGTTATCGGTCGTCTGAAAGCAAAAGGCACAATCGTGGCCGTTGCCGCCGACATCATGAGCTTGGTTTTGCTGAAGTCTCCGGCTGAACTGGGCGCAGATATTGCTTTGGGCAACACCCAACGCTTCGGCGTGCCAATGGGCTTCGGTGGTCCGCACGCTGCTTATTTCGCGTTTAAAGACGAGTTCAAACGTTCCGCCCCAGGCCGCATCATCGGCGTATCCAAAGACGCATCAGGCAAACCCGCGCTGCGCATGGCGTTGTCCACCCGCGAGCAACATATCCGCCGCGAAAAAGCGACATCCAATATTTGTACCGCACAGGCATTGCTGGCGAACTTGGCCGGTATGTATGCCGTTTACCACGGCCCGGAAGGCGTGAAACGCATTGCCAACCGCATTCATGCGCTGGCTTCTGCCTTTGCCGATGCGCTGGTTTCAGACGGCCTGAATGTGGTTCACAAAGTCTTCTTCGATACCGTTACCGTTGATTTCGGCAGCAAAGAGAAAGCAGACCAAGTGTTTGCCGCTGCTTTGGAGTCGGGTTACAACCTGCGCCGCGTCAACGATACTCAAGTTGCGGCTGCATTCCATGAAACATCGGCATACGAAGATTTGGTTGATTTGTACCGCGCGTTTACCGGCAAGGATACGTTCGCATTTGCCGATGACGTCAAAGGCCGTCTGAATGCCGAATTGCTGCGTCAAGACGACATTCTGCAACATCCCGTATTCAACCGTTACCACACCGAACACGAAATGCTGCGCTATCTGAAGAAACTCGAAGACCGCGACTTGGCGATGAACCGCAGCATGATTTCGCTCGGTAGCTGCACCATGAAGCTCAATGCGACTGCGGAAATGTTGCCGATTACTTGGGCAGAGTTCACCGACATCCACCCCTATGCCCCCAAAGACCAAGCCACAGGCTACTACGCGCTTTTGACCGACATGGAAAACAGCCTGAAAGCCATCACCGGCTTTGACGCGATTTCCTTCCAGCCCAACTCCGGCGCGCAGGGCGAATACAGTGGCATGCTCTCCATCCGCCGCTATCAAGAAGCCAACGGCGAGGGACACCGCAACATCTGCCTGATTCCCAAATCCGCCCACGGCACCAACCCTGCGACTGCCGCTATGCTGGGTTTGAAAGTCGTCGTTGTCGATACCGACGAACACGGAAACGTCAACATCGACGATTTGAAAGCCAAAGCCGAGCAATACCGCGACGCTTTGTCCGCCATCATGATTACTTACCCGTCCACCCACGGCGTGTATGAAGAAGGCATCCGCGACATCTGCCGCATCATCCATGAAAACGGCGGACAGGTTTACATGGACGGCGCCAACCTCAACGCCCAAATCGGCATCATGCAGCCTGCCGAAGTCGGCGCGGACGTGTTGCACATGAACCTGCACAAAACCTTCTGTATCCCTCACGGCGGCGGCGGTCCGGGCGTCGGCCCTATCGGTTTGAAAGCCCACCTTGCCCCGTTTGCACCGGGACATGCTTTGACCGACATCCACAGCGCCAGTGCCGACCAAACCGCCGTTGCTGCTGCGGCCTTCGGTTCTGCGTCCATCCTGCCGATTACTTGGATGTACCTGACCATGATGGGCAAACAAGGCATGGAGCAGGCAACACGCTGGGCATTGCTCAACGCCAACTACGTTGCCAAACGTCTGAGCGAAGACTATCCGATTCTGTATACAGGCAAAAATGGCCGCGTCGCGCACGAATGTATCGTCGACTTGCGTCCGCTCAAAGCCGAAAGCGGCATCACCGAAACCGACATCGCCAAACGCCTGATGGACTACGGCTTCCACGCACCGACGGTTTCCTTCCCTGTTGCCGGTACGCTGATGATCGAGCCGACCGAGAGCGAAAGCAAAGCCGAACTCGACCGCTTCATCGCCGCCCTGAAACAAATCAAACAGGAAGTGCTGAAAGTCGAGCGCGGCGAATGGCCGAAAGAGGACAACCCGCTGGTCAACGCTCCGCATACCGCCGCAGATGTAACCGGCGAATGGGCGCATCCGTACTCCCGCGAAGAAGCCGTCTTCCCGCTGCCTTTCGTGCGCGAAAACAAATTCTGGCCGAGCGTCAAACGGGTAGATGAAGTGTATGGCGACCGCAATCTGGTTTGCTCCTGCTTGCCGATTGATGCATACGAAGATTAAGCCTGAATAGGTTTAAAATTGAACAGGCCGTCTGAAAATGAAAATAGTTTTCAGATGGCCTTTTGTTTGTTAAGATATTTCGCCCGAGAACATACATTTGTTTTTGGTAAAACAACAGATAAGGCATTCGGAAAAATAGACGGCGAATGCCTTTGTTTGCGGATAAAACCAAACTGCTCTCAACAACGATAAACACAAGGCCGTCTGAAAAACAGGAGGACACGATGGACGAACTTTTTATTCAAACGCTGACGATTGCCGGCTCAGATTCCGGAGGCGGCGCGGGCATACAGGCGGATTTGAAGACATTTCAGATGCGCGGCGTGTTCGGTACCAGTGTACTGACCGCGGTTACCGCACAAAATACTTTGGGCGTATCGGCAGTGCATTCGATACCGACCGACATGATTGCCGCGCAAATTGCTGCGATTCAGGAGGATTTCCAAATCCGCGCCTATAAAATCGGCATGCTGGGTACGGCGGAAATCATCGAATGCGTGGCGGAACAAACTGCCGAATGCGATTTCGGCAAACGCGTGTTGGATCCGGTTATGATTGCCAAAGGCGGTGCGCCGTTGTTGGAAAATTCAGCCGTCGAAGCCATGAAACGCCTGCTGCTGCCGCATACGGACGTATTGACCCCCAATCTGCCTGAAGCGCAGGCATTGACGGGTATTAATATTGAAAACCGTCAAGATGCGGAACGCGCCGCCAAAATTCTTCAGGATTGGGGTGTGAAAAATGTGGTGATTAAAGGCGGCCATCTTGCCGACAGCCAAAGCGAATATTGCACCGACTGGCTGTTTACGCCATACGAAACCATTGAGCTGAACAGCAAACGTTTCCCAACGCCGCATACGCATGGCACGGGCTGCACGTTTTCGGCCTGCATTACTGCCGAGTTGGCAAAAGGGTTTAGCGTGCCCGAGGCGGTTCAAACGGCAAAAAACTATATTGCCGCCGCCATTTCCCATCCTTTGGGCATCGGGGCAGGGCACGGGCCGGTCAATCATTGGGCGTATCGGGACGAATAATGCGTTTAGGCCAATTGTAATTGATTGTATTTTTCAGACGGCCTGACTAGGTTTATCACTTGAAATTGTTTACAATGTCAGATTAATGCTTTTACGGATAAAAAAGACACCATGCAAGTTACCTCAAAATGGATAGACGGAATGTGTTTCGTCGGTACAACGGCAAACGGACACAGCGTTGTGATGGAAGGCGCGGCGGCTGAAGGCGAAGTCAAACGCGGCCCCAGCCCGATGGAAATGCTGTTGTTGGGTGTAGCAGGCTGCTCCAGCATCGATGTCGTGATGATTGCCGAGAAACAACGTCAAAAAATTACCGACTGCCGTGCCGAAGTGACTGCCAAACGCGCCGACACCGCGCCGCGCGTGTTTACCGAAATCCATATCCACTTCAAAGTGTATGGTCGGGATTTGCAAGAAAGCGCGATTGAACGCGCCGTACAGATGTCTGCCGAAAAATATTGCTCCGCATCGATTATGCTGGGTAAAGCGGCAAAAATGAGCCACAGCTTCGAGATCGTCGAAACAGAATAGGGCGGTTTCAGGATGGGAGTGCCGGAGCGTGAACCGGCTACGCACAAAAAAAGCAGATATATTCACGCATTAACATGAATATATCTGCTTGCTTTTTATTCCTTTTTCTCTCTCTCTATCAGCCTTTATAACTTGGCTTGTTGATCTCATTGTGCAAGTTTCGTTTAACATTGTCAACAATTTTTAATTATATTTTAAACACCCCCGAAAGCTGCAGGTTTGTAAACGCTTGCGCCTTAATACGGATATTGGGGAAACATTATGGATTACGAAAATAATACCAACGTTGCGCCTGCAACTTCATCGCTTATTTTGGAAGAACGTCACGATTCGGAACTCTTCCGCGTGTACGCATTGATTTTGGACGGTATTACCGACCATCTGCTGCTGCCGGGCAAAAAACTGACCGAGTCCGAGCTTTGCCGACAAATGGTTTGCTCCCGCAATACCGTGCGTGGCGCATTATCGCTTTTGGCGCACGATAAAATCGTCGATTTGCAGCCCAACCGCGGCGCATTTGTCCATGTGCCGGACTTGAAAGAAATGAAAGACGTGTTCAACACGCGTATCGAAATGGAAAGCATGATTTTGAGCGTCCTTATCGATATGCCTGATTTGGAAACGCGTCTGCAACCGCTTTATGCCATGATTGAGCAAGAGGGCGCAGCCTCCGAAAGCGGCGACCGCGTGGGTTGGAACCGCCTGTCCAATGCCTTCCATGTCGAATTGGCGCGGCTGCTGGACAACGATGTCCTGTTTGAAATCATGAATACCTTGTGTGCACGTTCTTCATTGATTGTGGCTGTTTCCGATCCGCTTCGCAAAGAAAAGCGCAACATCGATTCCAATTCGCACCATGAACACCGTGAAATTCTCGATTTATTGGTGGCCGGCAAGCGCAACCGTGTGACCAAAGTCATACGCCGCCACTTGAGCGTGTGTATGGAACGCTTGGAACAAAAACTCGAGATGTAATCGGGTTGACAACAACAAGGCCGTCTGAAATATTCAGACGGCCATTGGTTTATCCCTACAAAACGAAACGCCATGAAACCCAAAATCCAAAGACACGAACATATCCTCAGCCTTGTCCGCGAACATAACTTTATGACGGTGGAAGAATTGGCGGCGAATTTGGATGTTACGCCGCAAACCATACGCCGCGATGTGCAGGAGTTGAGTGAAACCGGACAGCTCAAACGCTATCACGGCGGCGCATCTTTGGGCGACGTTTCAGTTGTAACGGCAGGGCAGGAGCGGCGCAACCATCAGCAGCAGGAAAAAAACGCCATTGCCCGATTGATCGCTTCCACCATTCCCGATAATGCCTCGCTATTTATCAGCATCGGCACCACCATGGAAGCCGTCGCCGCCGAGTTGGTCAGACAGCGTAAAAACCTGCGGATTATCACCAACAATATCTACGCCGCCTCCATCACTGCGGCGCGTACCGACTACACGGTCATCATCGCTTCCGGCGTGGTCCGCCCATTGGACGGCGGTATTACCGGCGTGGCGACTGTCGATTTCATCAACCAATTCAAAGTCGACTATGCCATCATGAGTACTCACGGCATAGAAAACGACGGCTCGCTTTTGGATGACGATTACAAGGAAGTCAGCGTCATGCAGGCGATGGTGAACAATGCCCGCGTGCGCTATCTTGGCGTCGACCACAGCAAGTTCAACAGCAATGCCTTGGTCAGACTGGGCGATATCGGCGCATTCGATAAGCTGTTTACCGACCGCACACCATCCGCCGCCATGCAGAAAACCCTAAACGAACGCGGCGTGGCGTGGCAGGTTGCCGACCCTGTATCAAAGTAGCCAAGTCGGGTACAATTGAGCCATCATTCCATTCCTTTCAGACGGCCTGATTGAATGCTCAGGCCGTCTGAAAACAGAAAATCATTTTCCCATCAAAGAAATATTATGTTGAATAAAGACCAATTCGCGGACAACCATTTCATCCGCACCATCATCGAAGAAGACCTCAAAAGCGGTAAACATACAGCCATCCAAACCCGCTTCCCGCCTGAGCCGAACGGTTACTTGCACATCGGCCACGCCAAATCCATCTGCTTGAACTTCGGTTTGGCTTATATTTACGACGGCTTGTGCAACCTGCGTTTCGACGACACCAACCCTGAAAAAGAAAACGAAGAATACGTCAATGCCATCAAAGAAGACGTCGAATGGTTGGGCTTCCATTGGGCGGGCGAGCCACGTTTCGCTTCCAACTATTTCGACCAGCTTTACGACTACGCTGTCGGTTTAATCAAAGACGGCAAAGCGTATGTCGATGATTTGACGCCCGAAGAAATGCGCGAATACCGCGGTACGCTGACCGAAGCAGGCAAAAACAGCCCTTACCGCGACCGCAGTATTGAAGAAAACCTCGACCTGTTCACACGCATGAAAAACGGCGAGTTCCCCGACGGCAGCAAAACCTTGCGCCTGAAAATCGATATGGCGGCAGGCAATATCAATATGCGCGACCCCGTCATCTACCGTATCCGCCGCGCCCATCACCACAACACCGGCGACAAATGGTGCATCTATCCGATGTACGACTACACGCACTGCATTTCCGATGCTATCGAAGGCATCACGCATTCCTTGTGTACACTCGAATTTGAAGCACACCGTCCGCTGTACGACTGGGTGTTGGACAACATTCCTGCGCCGCACGCCACACGTCCGCGCCAATACGAGTTTTCCCGTTTGGAGCTTCTGTATTCCATCACGTCCAAACGCAAGCTGAACCAACTGGTTTCAGACGGCCACGTTTCCGGCTGGGACGACCCACGTATGCCGACCATTTCCGGTATGCGCCGCCGCGGTTACACGCCCGAAGGCCTGCGCCTGTTTGCCAAACGCGCCGGTATTTCCAAATCTGAAAACATCGTCGACATGAGCGTGTTGGAAGGCGCGATTCGTGAAGAGTTGGAGAACTCTGCGCCACGCCTGATGGCGGTTTTGAATCCGCTCAAAGTGACCCTGACCAACTTTGAAGCCGGCAAAACCCAAAGCCGCCGTGCCGCGTTCCATCCGAACCACGAAGAAATGGGCGATCGCGAAGTACCTATTTCACAAACCATCTACATCGAAGCCGACGACTTTGCCGAAAATCCGCCCAAAGGCTTCAAACGCCTGGTTCCCGGCGGAGAAGTGCGTTTGCGCCACGGCTATGTGATTAAGTGTGATGAAGTAGTAAAAGACGAGGCAGGCAATGTGGTTGAACTCAAATGCAGCATCGACCACGATACCTTGGGCAAAAATCCCGAAGGCCGCAAAGTTAAAGGCGTGATTCATTGGGTTTCTGCCGAACACGCCGTCGAAATTAAAGTCCGCCTGTACGACCGCCTCTTTACCGTCGAGCGTCCTGATGCCGTGCGCGGCGAAGACGGCAACTATCTGCCGTTTACCGATTTCCTCAATCCAGAATCCATCAAGGAAATCACTGCCTACGCCGAACCTGTCGCAAAAGATCTGCCGGCAGAAAGCCGTTGGCAGTTTGAACGCATCGGCTACTTCGTAACCGACCGCAAAGACCACAGCAAAGACATGCCGGTGTTTAACCGCACGGTGACGCTGAAAGATTCTTGGCAGCCTAAGTAATCTGTTTGCAGTCGCTATATTGAAGGCCGTCTGAAAACTTGAAATCCGGTTTTCAGACGGCCTTTGTCGATAAAGGGATAAGATGGAACGTTATTCTGTACATTTGAAACTGCTGGGAATGGCGGTGTTGTGGGGTGCGTCTTGGCCGATGGGGCGGATGTTGGGGCAGTCGCTGCCGCCGCTGACGGGCGGGGCGGTTCGGTTTGTCTTGGCTTCGGTTTTGTTGTTGGGCTGGTTGTTTGCGCGCAGCAGGTTCGCGACTTTGGCGGCTTTGTCGGCGCGGCAATGGCTGGGTTTGACGGCAGCCGCTTCTGTTGGCGTGTGCGGTTATGCGGTGTTTTTTATGCTGGGTTTGCAGACTATGCCGGCAGGCAAGGCGGCGGTAGTCGTGGCGGTGAATCCGGTATTGACACTGCTGTTGGCAACTTGGTTTTTCGGCGAGCGTTTAAATGTGAAGATTTTGGCGGGTATGCTGCTGGCGGTCGGCGGTGCCATTATGGTGGTAACGCAAGGGCAGCCGTTGACAGTGTTATCGGGCGGCATCAAGGCAGGAGAGTGGCTGATTTTCGGTTGCGTGGTTTGTTGGGCGGCTTATACTTTAATTGGTCGCGCGGTTTTGCGTGGGATAGATGTGCTGACGGTAACGACGGCAACGTCGTTCATTGGTGCGTTGATGTTGTCGGTGGTGGCGTTGTGGACGGACGGAATGCCGTTTGAGGCGATAGCGGCAATGGATGGGCGAGGCTGGACAGCCTTGGCGTGGCTGGTCATCGGCGCGACGGTATTGGCCTACGCGTGGTATTTCGAAGGCGTGAAGACTTTGGGTGCAGGCAGCGCGGCGGCGTATATTACGCTCGTGCCGATTTTCGGTGTGCTGTCTTCGGCGTGGTTTTTGGGCGAACCGCTGCATATTTCGCTGGTTGCGGGCTGTGCGGCAGCGGTCGGCGGCATGACGCTGATGCGGTACGGGCAAAAGGCCGTCTGAAGTTGGGTAAATACTCGGATTTTGGTCGATAGGGTTGCGATTGCCAAGCTGTTGCCGGCCATAATCTTATTGCATGGTAAGATTATAGTCTCGGCTCAGTGTTCGATTTAAAAATTTGACACCCTGCCTCCAACTGCCTAAAATTCAACTTTCTCAAAAATCTACCGTATCCTGCGGCACGATTTCATACTTTCAGACGGCCTTTGTGCCATCTCTCTGATACTATTCAAAATATATCAATACTATGCACGTTTCAGAACTCCAAACCCTCCACATTTCCAAACTCTTGGAAATGGCAGAAGAACATGGCATTGAAAACGCCAACCGTTTCCGCAAACAAGACCTCGTTTTTGCCATCGTCCGCCAGATGATGAAGCAAAATGTCAGCTTTACCTGTTCCGGCACACTCGAAATCCTGCCCGACGGCTTCGGTTTCCTGCGCAGCGCAGATACTTCTTACCTTGCCGGTCCTGACGATATTTATGTTTCGCCCACGCAAATCCGCCGCTTCAATCTGCACACCGGTGACACCATCGAAGGCAGCGTGCGCGTACCTAAAGACAACGAACGCTATTTCGCACTTGTCCGCCTCGATACCATCAACGGCGATCAGCCTGAAGTCTGCAAACACAAAATCCTCTTTGAAAACCTCACGCCTTTATTCCCAACCGAACAATTCAAACTTGAGCGCGACATCAAAGCCGAAGAGAATCTGACCGGCCGCGCTATCGACTTGGTTTCCCCAATCGGTAAAGGCCAACGTGCATTGTTGGTGGCGCCGCCTAAAACCGGTAAGACCGTGATGTTGCAAAACATTGCCCACGCTATTACCGCCAATTATCCCGATGTCGAGCTGATTGTCCTGTTGATTGACGAGCGTCCGGAAGAAGTGACCGAAATGAGCCGTTCTGTACGCGGCGAAGTCGTTTCCTCTACGTTTGATGAACCGGCGCAACGCCATGTACAAGTGGCCGAGATGGTGATTGAAAAAGCCAAACGTATGGTTGAACACAAAAAAGACGTGGTCATCCTGCTGGATTCGATTACCCGTTTGGCGCGCGCCTACAATACCGTTGTGCCGACTTCGGGCAAAATCTTGACCGGCGGTGTCGATGCCAACGCCTTGCACCGTCCGAAACGCTTCTTCGGCGCAGCGCGTAATGTGGAAGAGGGCGGTTCGCTTACCATTATTGCGACAGCGCTTGTTGAAACCGGTAGCCGCATGGACGACGTGATTTACGAAGAGTTCAAAGGCACGGGCAATATGGAATTGCACCTTGACCGCCGTATGGCCGAAAAACGCCTGTTCCCGGCCATTAGTATCAATAAATCCGGTACGCGCCGCGAAGAATTGCTGGTGCCGAACGATCAGTTGCAACGCATGTGGCTCTTGCGCAAATTCCTGCATCCTATGGACGAAATCGAAGCGACCGAGTTTTTGGTGGGCAAACTCAAAGACTCTAAAAATAACGACGATTTCTTTGAATTGATGCGCGGTAAATAAGCATAAGGCCGTCTGAATATGTTTCAGACGGCCTTTACTTTGCTTGAGGAACCTTTATGACCATCCGAATGAATTGGCAAAACTTATTATCCACCCAACGCTTCCGTACTAAAAACGGCGAAATCGTGCCGACCGTTACCCCTTCGACTCAAGAAGGTGCCGATGCCTTGCGTACGGATTTTCACATCGACTACGACCGGGTTGTTTTTTCCGGAGCCTTCCGCCGCCTTGGCCGTAAAACACAGGTGCATCCGCTGGCGCAACATGACTTGACGCACAACCGCCTGACGCACAGCGTTGAAGTTGCCAGCGTGGGCAGGAGCTTGGGCAACCGCGTGGGCGTGATGTTGCATAACGGCGGTTTTCTGCCGCAGGGCAATACGCCCAGCGATATTGGTGCCGTGGTGCAGGTTGCCTGTTTGGCTCATGATTTGGGCAATCCGCCGTTTGGCCATACCGGCGAAGATGCTTTGCGTGATTGGTTCAGACGGCCTGAACATCAAATTTATCTGAACACATTAAACGAAGCGGAACGCAACGATATTCAAACCTATGAAGGCAATGCGCATAGCCTGCGTATCGTCGCCAGCCTTGAAATGTATCCGGAGGCAGGCGGAATGCGCCTGACTGCGGCAGCCATCGGCGCATTGCTGAAGTATCCGTGGACAACGCAACATCCAAACGGCAGAAAGAAATTCAATATTTATCAAACCGAGTTGCCGTTTATCCGTCAAGTTGCCGACGAATTGGGGCTGGTTTCCGCGGGAGTAGACAGCTGGGCGCGCCATCCTTTGTCTTATTTGATGGAGGCTGCCGACGATATTTGCTATGCCTTGCTGGATTTGGAAGATGCCGTCGAATTGGATTTGCTCACGGATACGGAAGTAGAAAGTATTTTGTCCGAGCTGACCTTCGCCGAAAGCGCATGGCACGCCAGCTCCAGCCGTCAGCGTTGCGCCATGTTGCGCGGCATTGCGATCGGCAAGGCGATTGATGATGTCGCGCAAACCTTTATGCTGCATCAGTCCGACTTGTTGGACGGAACATTCAAAGGCAAAGACCTGCTTGCTCTGTGCAGCCCGCAAGTGCAAAACACTTTGGCAAAAGCGAAAGAATTGGCACAAACACGGATTTTCCGCCATCACACCAAGCTCTTGACCGAGATTGCCACGTTCCCATGCTTAGGCTCCATCTTAGATTTGCTCGTCCCTGCCGCCTATGCCCTGATTGCAGAAAAACAGTTAGCAACGCGTCAGTCTTTGGCGTTGGAATTATTGAAAAAGCACAATCCGATTCTTCCTGAAGACAGTCTGTATCAGGCCTATATGAAGATTTTGGATTTTGTCGGCGGCATGACCGATAACTCCGCCGCTAAAATGGCGCAGGATTTGTCAGGAGTAGGGATTTTACGTTAATTTTATATTGTTTAACTTCAATTGGTTAAATAAAAATATAAAAAGTTTCTGTGAAAAGAGTAGACAGGCTTTAGTAAAGCCTATATCATTCGGTCTTCTTGATTCACAACGCACTTGCGAAGTGATGAGGATGCACCCGTAGCTCAGTTGGATAGAGTATCTGGCTACGAACCAGAGGGTCGGGCGTTCGAATCGCTCCGGGTGCGCCACAAGATTTATCCGCGCCCATCGTCTAGCGGTTAGGACATCGCCCTTTCACGGCGGTAACCGGGGTTCGATTCCCCGTGGGCGTGCCAGTTTTCAAAAAAAACGCAATCTGTTTCAGATTGCGTTTTTTTATTGTATTTGTTGTGTATGTTTTATGGCCGTCTGAAACGCTCAGCAAATCCAGAGGCAAATAAATTGCCCAGGCTTTTGTCATCTATATGCGCTTTTCAATCTCATTTTACCATTGCCAAAACCCAATTTATTGACAACAGTATTCATCTTAAGAGTTCCTAAACCTGAATTTACATGATTTCATATTTATAATTTCTTGATTTTAGAAAATAAAAATATTTATTTGAACTTTTCTTAAAAAATGCCGTCTGAGATAAAGACAAGACGGAATATCTCTGTTAATGTGTAAATGTCAGCCGGCGTTTGCCGGTTTTTTATTGAAACCATTTGGGAGTCAATTATGAATATGAATGTTAAATTAATCGTTCCTGCCGTTTTTGCGGCTGTTGCCCTGACTGCATGTAGCAGCGGTTCTAAAGCCAAACCTGAAGCTAAAGCTGCGCCTACTGCGCAACAACAAACTCAAGCTCAGGCTCAACAAGCTCAAGCTCCAGTACCTAATACTTTGAAAGTAGACTCTATCGACGGTACTAAAGAAGTTCACTACAAATGCGGTAAAGACGGCAAAGAGCCTCTGAGCGTAATGTACGGCTTCAAAGGCAACGAAGTTGTTGCTGCACAAGTAAAATACAAAGGCCAAGTAACTGAAAACCTGTTCCGTATTACTGACAGCAGCAAAGATGTAAACGCATTCTGGGGCGGCAATGTTGCTTGGATTGCTGAAGCAGCCACTGCAGCCAACGTGGACAAAGTTGATGGCAACATGCTGACTATCCGCGGTACTACCGAAGTAAATGGCAAACAAGAAGTGGTTGACCAAATCGCTACCCGTTTCTGCGCATTGGACAAAGGCGCGAAAGCTGCCGCTAAACCAGCTGCTAAAAAAGTGAAAAAATAATCTTTTACCGACAGCTTTAAACGCTGGGTAAAATAAAACAGGCCGTCTGAAAAGTTTTCAGACGGCCTGTTCTTTTGAGCAGTTTAACCCAAGAACCAGAATTTCAATGCCCACAACACGGCGACAATCCATACCATAGGCGGTACGTCTTGAGTGCGGTTGCACAAGAGTTTGATGAGTGCATAGCTGATAAAGCCAAACGCAATACCGTCGGCAATCGAGTAGGTAAACGGCATGAAGACGATGGTCAGGAATGCCGGTGCGGCTTCGGTCATGTCGTCCCAATCGATTTCACGCGCGCTGCGCAACATTTGCGCGCCAACATAGAGCAGGGCGGGTGCGGTAGCGAATGCAGGAATGCTTTGAACCAGCGGGGAGAAAATCAGACAGGCAAGCATCAGTACGCCGACGGTAACGGCAGTCAGGCCGGTACGGCCGCCGGCAGAAACGCCTGCCGCGCTTTCAACGTAAGGGGTGGTAGAAGAAGTACCCAAGGCGGCGCCTGCAACGATGGCGGTAGAGTCGGCAAGCAGGGCGCGTTTCAAACGCGGCAGTTTGCCGTCTTGCAACAGGCCTGCGCGGTGGGAAACGCCGACCAATGTGCCGGTAGAGTCAAACAGGTCAACCAGGAAGAATACAAAAATCACGCTGACCATGCTGACGGTGAATAAGCCTTTGAAGTCCATCTGCATGAATGTTGGTGCAATGCTCGGAACTTCGCCGACCACGCCTTTGAACTCGCTCAAGCCCAAGATGGTGGAGACGGCGGTCAGCGTTAGAATGGTAATGATGATAGAGCCTTTAACGCGGAAGTGGCCAAGTGCAACCACCATGACAAAGCCTGCCATCGCCAGCAGGGCGGTGGGCTGGTGGATGTCGCCCAAGCCGACCAATGTGGCAGGATTAGCCACAATCACGCCTGCGCCTTTGAGTGCAATCAATGCCAAGAAGAGGCCGATACCTGCGGCAATCGACATTTTCAAGCCCATAGGCAGGGCGTTGACCAGCATTTCGCGTACTTTAAAGAAGCTGAACAGGATGAAAATAATGCCTGAAATGAAAACGGCACCCAAAGCCACACGCCAGTCCACGCCCATGCCTTTGACGACGGCAAAGGTAAAGTAGGCGTTCAAACCCATGCCCGGAGCGAGGGCAATCGGGTAGTTGCCGACAAAGCCCATCACGAAACAGCCGATGGCGGAGGCGATACAGGTGGCCACAAATACTGCGCCCATATCCATGCCGGTTTCGCCCAAAATCAGGGGATTGACGATGATGATGTAGCACATGGCGAGGAAGGTTGTCACACCGGCCATAATTTCCGTGCGGACGTTGGTCTGATTGGCGTTGAGGTTGAATAATCTTTCCAAAACGCTTTGATTTGAAGAACTCATTTCGAGATATTCCTTTGGGGAAAGCCGTTTAAGGACGGTATCAGCGGGTTTAACTGCCGGAAGCTCGGATTTGCTCCTTAACTTCTCAACAGATAAGGGAATTTTCGGGCGGTATTATACTGAAAAGCCTTTTGTTCGGGTAATAAAAATACATGAATCAGATAATGCCGGGCCAAGCCAAGATAAAGGCCGTCTGAACAGTTTCAGACGGCCTTTGTTTGTGTGTGCTTATACCGGTTTGCCTTTCAGGGAGAAGGTGTAGGCTTCGGTGATTTCCAAATCGATCATTTGGTTGATCATGTCGGGTGTGCCGGTAAAGTTGACCACGCGGTTGTTGGCGGTACGGGCTTGCAGTTGGTCAGGGTCTTTTTTGGAGATACCTTCAACCAAGCAGCGTTGAACCGTGCCGATCATGGTTTGATTGATGCGCGCGGTTTCGGCTTCGATGACTTCGTTCAAAGCTTCGAGGCGGCGCACTTTTTCTTCGTGCGGCGTGTCGTCGTGCAGGTTGGCGGCAGGCGTACCTGGGCGCGGACTGTAAATAAAGACGAAGCTCAAGTCGAAGGCAATGTCTTTCACCAGTTTCAAGGTTTGCTCGAACTCGCGCTCGGTCTCGCCCGGGAAGCCGACGATAAAGTCGGAGCTGAGGCACAAATCAGGACGGATGGCGCGCAGTTTGCGGATGATGGATTTGTATTCCAAGGCGGTGTAGCCGCGTTTCATTGCGCTCAATACGCGGTCGGAACCGCTTTGAATCGGCAGGTGCAGGTGGGAAACCAGCTTCGGCAGGTCGCGGTAGCACTCGATAATCGCGTCGGTAAATTCGCGCGGATGGCTGGTGGTAAAGCGCAGGCGTTCGATGCCGGGGATTTCGTGGACGATGCGCAACAAAGTGGCAAAGTCGCAGATTTCGCCGTTTTCCATTTCGCCGCGATAGGCATTGACGTTTTGGCCTAAGAGGTTGATTTCTTTAACGCCTTGTTGCGCCAAACCGGCAATTTCGGTCAATACGTCGTTGAGCGGGCGGGAGAATTCTTCGCCGCGGGTATAAGGGACGACGCAGTAAGAGCAGTATTTGGAACAGCCTTCCATAATGGAAATGAATGCCGAACCGCCTTCTACGCGCGCAGGCGGCAGGTGGTCGAATTTCTCGATTTCGGGGAAGGAAATGTCGATTTGAGACAGACCGGTGGTTTCTTTATCGACGATGAGTTTGGGCAGGCGGTGCAGCGTTTGCGGGCCGAAAACCACGTCCACATACGGAGCGCGTTTGACGATGTTCTCACCTTCTTGAGAGGCAACGCAGCCGGCAACGCCGATGATGAGGTCGGGATTTTTTTCTTTGAGCGGACGTACGCGGCCTAAGTCGGAGAAGACTTTCTCTTGCGCTTTTTCACGCACGGAGCAGGTGTTGAACAAGATGATGTCGGCGTCGTCAGGTTGGGTAACCTGCTCGATGCCGCCGTGTTCTTCGGCGAGGACGGACAGCATTTTTTCGCTGTCGTACTCGTTCATTTGGCACCCGAAGGTGCGGATAAATACTTTTTTCATGGTTTGTTTTGATTGACTTGCTTGTTGTAAAAGGGTTCAGACGGCCTGTGCAATACTCTGGTCGTCTGAAAAATTATTCTTCCGCCTTTTTCTGCTTTTTGGCGTGTTCGATGAACCTGTCGGCCTCGGCGTCGGTCAAAATCCAGATTTCGCGGACGAGGCGGCTTTCTTCGTTGTATTTGAACGCAACGGCTTTGCCGGTTTGATTCAGCAGGCGGCCCATGGGGATGAAACGGTCGTTTTCATCGTGGATTTTGGTGAAGCGGGTGATTTGCAGTTTGGCTGCGTTGCCGTCCACAATGCCCAAGGTCAGCAGGCGCGTCCAAGAAAAACCGCCTTTGCTGACTTTCAGATAAGGCAGATCGACGGTTTTTAAAACGGCCACATCCATATCGTCAGGCAGGCTGCGTTGTGCATGGACGAGGGAGGACGCCAAAAGGGCGAGGCTGAGTATGAATCCGCGTAACATGATGCTTTTCTTTTATTGTTTCAATAGGTCGCGGATTATAGCACAAGCAGGAAAAATATGGATAGAGTGTTTGTTTTTAAAGAATAATTTTGATTTTGCGCCCGATTCTTATTTTGAAGCCTGGGCCGTCTGAAAAGGATTTGGTGTTAAAATGGCATCGATTTGATTTTCAGACGACCTCTTACGAAAGAATTGACCATGAACCGTAATGAAAGCTTGTTCAACCGCGCCAAAGCCATTATTCCCGGCGGCGTGAACTCTCCTGTGCGCGCATTCGGCAGCGTCGGCGGCGTACCGCGCTTTATCAAAAAGGCAGAAGGCGCGTATGTTTGGGACGAAAACGGCACGCGTTATACCGACTATGTCGGCTCTTGGGGCCCTGCGATTGTCGGCCATGCCCATCCCGAAGTCATTGAAGCCGTGCGCGAAGCAGCATTGGGCGGTTTGTCGTTTGGTGCGCCGACTGAAGGCGAAATTGTCATTGCCGAAGAAATCGCTAAAATCATGCCGTCCGTCGAGCAGCTGCGCCTTGTCAGCTCCGGCACGGAAGCAACGATGACCGCCATCCGTCTGGCACGCGGTTTTACCGGACGCGACAAAATCATCAAGTTTGAAGGCTGCTACCACGGCCATTCCGACAGCCTGTTGGTGAAAGCAGGCAGCGGTCTGCTGACGTTTGGCAACCCTTCTTCCGCCGGTGTGCCTGCCGACTTTACCAAACACACTTTGGTACTCGAATACAACAATATCGCCCAACTGGAAGAAGCCTTTGCCCAAAGCGGCAATGACATTGCCTGTGTGATTTTGGAGCCTTTTGTCGGCAATATGAATCTGGTTAGGCCGTCTGAAGCCTTTGTCAAAGCCTTGCGCGAATTGACTGAAAAACACGGTGCCGTGTTGATTTACGACGAAGTGATGACCGGTTTCCGCGTGGCGCTGGGCGGTGCGCAATCTTTGCACGGCATCAAGCCTGATTTGACCACCATGGGAAAAGTGATCGGCGGCGGTATGCCTTTGGCGGCGTTCGGTGGCCGTAAAGACATTATGGAATGTATTTCCCCGTTGGGCGGCGTGTATCAGGCAGGCACATTGTCCGGTAATCCGATTGCGGTTGCGGCCGGTTTGAAAACGCTGGAAATCATTCAGCGCGAAGGCTTCTATGAAAACCTGACTGCCCTGACCCAACGCCTCGCCAACGGTATTGCCGACGCGGCTAAAGCGCATGGCGTTGAATTTACGGCGGACAGTGTGGGCGGTATGTTTGGTTTGTATTTTGCCAGCCATACGCCGCAAAACTATGCCGACATGGCGCGTTCCAATATCGACGGTTTCAAACATTTCTTCCACGGTATGCTCGACCGCAATGTCGCATTCGGCCCGTCAGCTTACGAAGCCGGTTTTGTTTCCGCCGCGCATACGCCTGAGCTGATTGACGAAACCATTGCTGTGGCACACGAAGTGTTCAAAGAAATGGCAAAATAAAAGCTGAAGTTGTCATGTGAAAATGAAAAAAGGCCGTCTGAAAAATATTCAGACGGCCTTTCGCTATTTTAAATAAATGCTTGATTATGCTTCTTCAGCTTTGCTGCGGATAATCAGCAGAGGCAGGTGGCTTTGACGCATTACGGTCTCGGCGAAGCTGCCCATCAGCAGGTGCATCAGGCCGGTGCGGCCGTGTGTGCCGAGTACCAACAGGTCTGCGCCGTTGTTGTCGGCGTAGTCAACCAAGTCTTGCGCCATTTCGCGCGCGCCTTTGTTGGCAACCAACAGGTGTTTCACGATGTTTTCAACGCCGCTTTCACGCGCTGTTTTTTCTGCGAAATCCAAAACTTCGTTACCTTGAGCCACTGCGGCGGCTTCGTAGCTTTCGTGTTGCAGGAATTCAGGAGCCAAAGCCATGTATTCTGCAGGGTTGGCAACGTGAACCAAAGTCAGTTGGGCTTTGTTGAGGCTTGCCAGTTCGGCGGCATGTTTCAATGCATTGAGGGAGGTCTCGCTACCGTCAACGGCTACAACCAGATGTTTGTACATATTCATTCTCCTTTTGCGCCGAGTAGCGGCACTTTCGTTTAATATGAAATCAGAACTTGTCTGAATGTGAAACGATTATAAACTCTTTCGGGCAGGTACAACAGCCCATCTGCTTTCAAGTATAATGTCTGTCCGAATCGCCTGTCGCGTTTTTCATTAATTTATTGATATATCACAAGGTTGCTTATGCAGGACGCTGCTTTTCTTTCTTCGCGCCGCTTTGGCGGTATTGCCAGACTTTACGGAGACGAAGCGCTGGCGCGCTTTTCGCGTGCGCATGTGTGCGTGGTCGGCGTCGGCGGCGTCGGCTCGTGGGCGGTGGAGGCGTTGGCGAGGAGCGGCATCGGTCGTTTAACGCTGATTGATTTGGACAATGTTGCCGAATCCAATGTCAACCGCCAGTTGCACGCTTTGACCGATGATTTCGGTAAGGCAAAAGTTACCGCTTTGCGCGAACGCATTGCCCAAATCAATCCGCAATGCGAAGTGACGGAAATCGAAGATTTTGTGACGGAAGATAATCTGGACGAGCTTTTCAGACGGCCTTTTGACTTCGTCATCGACGCCATCGACCAAATCCGTGTCAAAGCGGCGATGGCGGCGTATTTCGTGCAACATAAACAACCGTTTATTATCAGCGGCGGCGCGGGCGGACAGAAGAATCCGGCGTTGATTCAAACCGCCGATTTGAGCCGCGTTACCCACGATCCGCTGCTTTCCAACTTGCGCTACACCTTGCGCAAACGCTACGGCTTCAGCCGCGATACCAAAGAAAAAATGCGCGTGCCTTGCGTTTATTCAACCGAGAATATTACGCCGCCGCAATCCGGCGAAGCGTGTTCGACCGATGCCGCGCCGCAAGGTTTGTCCTGCGCGGGCTATGGCGCGAGTATGCTGGTGACGGCTTCGTTTGGGTTGTATTGTGCGCAGGCGGCGGTGGAGCATATCGCAGGGCGGAAGTGAGGGGTAGGAAATGGGTAAGAGCCGATTTTTTAAAGCCTACTTTATTGCCAGTCTGATTTATGCGGTATGGTTCGGCGTATTGATGTATGCCGTCGATCCGATGTTTCTCGATGTGATGGAATGCAATACGTTGCCCGGCGATTATTTGTGTGTGCAAAGCGGTTATACCCGTCCATTCACCACTTTTCTTTATCCGTGTCTGTCCGTCGTGATATTCAGCTTTTTGCACGCCGGTATCATGAAATGGCGCAAACGCCGTTCGGTTAAAATGATTTGGCTTTTGGTCGGCTGCGAAAGTTTGCTGCTGTTGGCTTTGATGGTGGCGATGCTTGCGAGGGATGGTTTTGTGTTGTCCCGAGATATCGGTTCGGTACTGACGGGTTCAGTTTTCGCCAGCCTGCCGCTGTTGGGTATGGCCTTGGCGCAGACCTTTGCCGTCGCCATTGTTTCTTTGCAAATCAATCGTAAAAACCGCTGATTTTTATATTAAAAACGGCTTGTCCTTGTTTCAGACGGCCTTTTATTGATGAAACTTCTTACTAAACTTAAAAAGAAAAAGACCCTTTAACCATGTCTTCAGAACACCTTATTTCTTCTACTGCTGCAACGCCGTCTGAACATACCGTTGCGTGGGTGTTCGGTCAGCCTGTTACCGATGTGCCGCAGGATTTGTTTATTCCGCCTGATGCGTTGAAGGTGGTATTGAGCAGCTTCCAAGGGCCGTTGGATTTGCTGCTGTACCTTATTCGCAAGCAAAATATCGATGTCCTCGATATTCCTATGGTGAAGATTACCGAGCAGTATCTGCACTATATTGCCCAAATGGAAGCATATCAGTTTGATTTGGCAGCGGAATACCTGCTGATGGCGGCGATGCTGATTGAAATTAAATCGCGCCTGCTTCTGCCGCGTCCTGAAGAAGTTGAGGATGAAGAGGCGGATCCGCGTGCCGAATTGGTGCGCCGTCTGTTGGCTTACGAACAGATGAAGCTGGCGGCTCAGGGCTTGGACGCGTTGCCGCGTGCCGGACGTGATTTTGCTTGGGCGTATTTGCCGCTGGAAATTGCGGTCGAAGCGAAGTTGCCGGAAGTGTACGTTGCCGATTTGACGCAGGCTTGGTTGGGTATTTTGTCGCGTGCCAAGCATACGCGCAGTCATGAAGTGGTGCGGGAAACCATTTCCGTGCGCGCGCAGATGACGGCAATTTTGCGCCGTTTGAATGAAAGCGGTATCAGCAAGTTCAGCGATTTGTTTAAGCCGGAGCAGGGCGCGACATATGTGGTAGTCAATTTTATTGCATTGCTGGAATTGGCTAAAGAAGGCTTGGTGCGTATCGTGCAGCCTGAAAATTATGGTGAAATCGAAATCAGCCTGAAAGACGGTTTGGAAACAAACGAAGCTGAAATGCTTTCAGACGGCCTTGAAGCCGATGAAACCGATAATGAGAATTTGAAAAAAGAGAACTAAAATGGATTCGACGACAAGTCACAACAAAGCTTCTTTATGGGCAGTGGGCTTAATGTTGTTTGCCCTGTTTTTTGGGGCGGGGAATCTGATTTTTCCTGCTTTTTTAGGGCAGCAGGCCGGTGAAAACTGGCTTTCGGCCATGTTTGGCTTTTTGCTGACGGGCGCAGGTTTGCCATTATTGGGCGTGATTGCCGTCGGCTATTCCGGCTCGCGCGATGTGGAGGCATTGGCTTCCCGTGTTGCGCCTTGGCACGGCGTGACTTTTGCCACCGCGCTCTATCTGGCAATCGGCCCTCTGTTTGCCATGCCGCGTACGGCGACAGTGTCTTTTGAAACCGCGATTTCCCCTTTCATTGATGAATCTTGGAAAAACATCGCATTGGCCGTGTTCAGCCTGGTGTTTTTCGGCATGACTTATTGGCTGTCGATTTCCCCGGGGAAGCTGGTTGACCGTATCGGTAAAATCCTCACGCCTGTTTTGTTGCTGTCAATTGCGATATTGGTCGGCTATGCCGCCATTAATCCAATGGGCGTGCCGCAGGCGGCGCAAGGCGATTTTGCCACTCATCCGTTGGTTAAAGGCATTTTGGAAGGCTATGGCACCATGGACGCGCTAGCTTCGCTGGTGTTTGCCATTATCGTCATCGATGCCGTTCGCGCCATGGGCGTGGACAACCGTGCGGACTTGCTGAAGACCACGACGATTTCCGGTGTGTTGGCGGCTTCTTGTTTGGCAGTGGTTTACCTGTTTATCGGCTATATGGGTGCGACAGGTGTGGCCGGTATCGGTTTGCAGGAAAACGGCGCGTCGGTTTTGTCTAAAACCGCACAGCACTATTTCGGTACGGCCGGTATTGTGTTGCTTGGTGTCATGGTGCTGCTTGCCTGTCTGAGTACGGCGGTTGGCTTGATTACTTCATGCGCCGAATATTTCAACCGTCTTTGCCCGGGTATTTCTTATAAAGTTTTTGTGATACTGAATACAGTGGTGTCTATCCTGTTGGCCAACAAAGGCCTGTCAGCGATTTTGCAGTTTTCCATCCCTATGTTGATGCTGTTGTATCCGCTGACTATCGTCATCATTTTGCTGGCTTTGACAGATAAACTGTTTGGCGGCGGCCGTATTGTCTATTTCTGTACCATGATGGCGGCCCTTATGGTCGGCTTGCTCGATGCCTATAAGGCCGCGTTTGGATTTGATGCCGATACCGCAGCTGCCATCGAGCGCGCATTGCCGTTTTACAATATCGGTTTAGGGTGGGTTGTTCCCTCTTTAGCCTGCTTTATACTCGGCTGTATTTTGAATGCGGCGTTGAAGAAAAAAGCATGATGATAAACAGGCCGTCTGAAATGTTCAGACGGCCTGTTTATTTCGCCGACCACGCAAACGACAGATGATTTTTTTAAAGAAATCCGTTATAATTGAAAAGTTAAGGCTTTGCGGAATACCGTTTCGCAGATGCAACATATTGAGAAGATTTATTTCCACAAATCCCGTTTTTTCAGCAAACGACTTGAACTGAAGGCGGATTTCGTGGTATAAATCGCGTTTTACTATTTTAGAAGTTTGGAGACTAACCATGGCACGAGTTTGCAAAGTGACCGGTAAGCGCCCGATGTCTGGCAATAACGTATCACACGCCAACAACAAAACCAAACGTCGTTTTTTGCCTAACTTGCAATCACGTCGTTTCTGGGTAGAAAGTGAAAACCGCTGGGTTCGCCTGCGCGTTTCTAACGCTGCATTGCGCACCATCGATAAAGTAGGCATTGATGTCGTATTGGCTGATTTGCGTGCTCGCGGCGAAGCTTAATTTAAACACCATTAATTAAGGATTACTGCAATGCGCGATAAAATCAAACTGGAGTCCAGTGCTGGTACTGGTCACTTCTACACAACTACTAAAAACAAACGTACGATGCCTGGCAAACTGGAAATCAAAAAATTTGACCCAGTAGCCCGTAAACACGTTATTTACAAAGAAACTAAATTGAAATAATCCGGTTTCTTCCAAGAAAAAGCTCCTGTTTTTCAGGAGCTTTTCTTTTTTCTCGATTGGTTTGGAGTGTTTTGTTTTAAACGGGTGTGCAAGATGGTTGGATTGCTTTGGAAGAGGCAAAATAAAAGAGCGTGTATCCATTGGGATTACGCTCTTTTATTTTTCAGACGGCCTGATAGGGGATAAGCATCCTTACATCACTAATAAACATTCAACAACGACTTAATGATCGACCTTGATGCCTTGGTTGTCGGAATGTTGTTTTTTATCCAGCTCTTTTTGCAAGGTATCGCATGGCGTGTCGCAATCACACATTTTCTTCATGCCGAGAGAGGAAATGCCGCCGCAGCTGCCTTTAATGGTGCGTTTGGAGAAGATATAGCCGACTGCCATACCGAGGATGACAATGATAAAAATGCCGAAAGTAAGGAGGAGGGTTTTCATGTGTGTATTCCTGAAGATTAGTTTAATAATTTCTTGAATGCGCTAGACATTTTAGTATGGTAGCCGCCTTGCGGGGTCCGGATGATAAGGAAAACGGCGAGATTTTCTTGCTCGGCAAGTTTAAGTGCTTCAGTTTCTCCGAGAACGAACAATCCGGTGGAAAGGCCGTCTGCAAGTGTGGCGTTTTCTGCTACTACGCTGATGGAAGCAAGGTTGTGGCTGATGGGTTGTTTGGTTTTAGGGTTGATGATATGGGAAAGGCGGCGGCCTGACTTATCGACATGGAAAATGCGGTAGTCGCCGGATGTGGCCAGTGATTTATTGTCCAATGGAATGGTGATTTGTGTGGCGCCGCCTTGAACGATATTGGGCTGCTCGATGCCGATACGCCAAGGGTTGCCTTGCGCATTGTGGCCTTTGCCATGTAACTCGCCTCCGATTTCTACCAAATAATTGCCGATATTGAGTTTTTCAAGTTCGGCGGCAGTTTTATCCACGCCAAAGCCTTTGGCGATGGAGGATAGGTCTAAATAGACTTCGGGATGGGTTTTCGCCAGTGTAGGCTGCTGTCCGTTTTGGGAAAGTTTGAGTTTGTCCGTACCGACCATTTCTGAAGCATGTTGGATTTCTTGTGCAGTCGGTTCGTGTGTAATTTCTTTTTGCGGGCCGAATCCCCAAAGGTTGACCAAAGGACCGACGGTTACGTCCAGTGCGCCGTGCGTCAGTTTGTTTAAACGCAAGGCTTCGCCGGTTACATAGGCAAAGTCTTGGGAAATGGGCATGGCCTGATTGACGGTACGCAGCTGGTTGAATTGGCTGATTTCGGAATCAGTCTGGTAAGTAGACATTTGCCGATTGACTTCTTTAAGCGCGTCATCAATGCGTTTTTGTATTTCGGCAGGGGAGGGGAGTTTGTCTTGGCCGTCTGAAAGATATTTGACGGTATAGGTCGTGCCCATGGTCTCGCCTTGCAGGGTGATGGTTTGTTGTTTTTCAGGTTGGCAGGCAGAGAGCGTGAGTGCGGAAACGATGGCAACGGTACAACCGATTATCGGACGGTAAAACGAATTGGAAAGAAACAGCATAAGGGATTTGCGGATTATTTTTTGAAGCCTTTATTGTATCGTAAAAGAAAGGTTCAGGCCGTCTGAAAGTATGGTTTTCAGACGGCCTGGCAATAAAAAAGGAAGAAACCGAAGTTTCTTCCTTTTTGTCTGTTAACCACCGAAATCGTCCAAGAGGATGTTTTCGTCTTCCACGCCCAAATCTTTGAGCATTTTGATCACGGACTGGTTCATGATCGGAGGGCCGCACATGTAGAATTCGCAGTCTTCAGGTGCTTCATGGTTTTTCAGGTGGTTTTCGTAAACCACGTTGTGAATGAAGCCTGTGTAACCGTCCCAGTTGTCTTCAGGCAATGGGTCGGACAGGGCGACGTGCCATGTGAAGTTCGGGAATTCTGCTGCGAGTTGGTCGAAGTCTTCAACATAGAACATCTCGCGTTTAGAACGTGCACCATACCAGAAGGTAATCTTACGTTTGGAGTTCAAACGTTTCAGCTGGTCGAAAATGTGGGAACGCATCGGAGCCATACCCGCACCACCGCCGATAAATACCATTTCGGCATCGGTGTCTTTGGCGAAGAATTCGCCAAACGGGCCGGAGATGGTTACTTTGTCGCCGGGTTTAAGCGACCAGATGTAGGACGACATTTGTCCCGGAGGCGCATCGGGTACGCGCGGAGGCGGCGTGGCGATACGCACGTTCAGCATGATGATGCCTTTTTCTTCTGGATATGAAGCCATGGAGTAAGCGCGCAAAATCGGCTCGTCCACTTTGGAAACATATTGCCACAGATTGTATTTGTCCCAGTCTTCGTGGTATTCCTTAGGAATGTCGAAGTCTTTGTAGGCGACAGTATGAGGAGGAGCTTCAATTTGGATGTAGCCGCCGGCGCGGAAAGGAACTTCTTCACCTTCAGGAATGGCAAGCTTGAGTTCTTTAATGAACGTTGCTTTGTTGTCATTGGAGATGACGGTGCATTCCCATTTTTTCACACCGAACACTTCTTCCGGTACTTCGATGTCCATGTCGGTTTTAACGTTGACCTGACAAGACAGGCGGCAGCCTTCGCGCGCTTCGCGTTTGCTGATGTGGGACAACTCAGTTGGCAGAATGTCGCCACCGCCGCTTTTCACGACAACGCGGCACTGACCGCATGAGCCGCCGCCACCGCAGGCGGAAGGAACGAAGATGCCTTGGCTGGCAAGCGCACCCAGCAGTTTGCCGCCGGCAGGCATCGTCAGCTCTTTTTCGTTATTGACTTTGATGGTGATGTCGCCTTCGCTCACCAACTTGGATTTGGCAAACAGAATCATCAGTGCCAACACCAAGACGATGAGGGTGAACATCACGATACCTAAAATAATCTCCATGCCGATTCCTTTCTTATAACTGGATGCCGGAGAACGACATAAACGCCATTGCCATCAGGCCAGCAGCGATAAAGGTAATGCCCAAGCCTTTGAGGCCTTTAGGGACATCCGAATATTTCATTTTTTCGGTAATGCCCGCCAAAGCGACAATAGCCAAAAGCCAGCCCAGACCTGCACCGAAACCATATACAACGGACTCGCCGAAGTTGTATTCGCGTTGCGCCATAAATGATACGGCACCGAAAATCGCGCAGTTTACGGTAATCAGAGGCAGGTAGATACCCAATGCGTTGTAGAGGGCAGGGACGAATTTATCCAAGAACATTTCCAAAATCTGCACCAAAGCAGCAATCACGCCGATGAAGGTGATGAATTTCAGGAAGGTCAGGTCTACGCCTTCAACCAGCGCACCGTCTTTCAACAGCGAGTAAACAAGTTGGTTGGCTGGGACGGACAGGCCGAGTACGAAAGTTACGGCAACGCCCAAACCGAATGCAGTGGATACTTTTTTAGATACCGCCAAAAACGTACACATCCCCAAGAAGAAGGAAAGTGCCATGTTTTCCAGAAAGACGGATTTTACAAAGAGGCTTAAGTAATGTTCCATGTGTTATTTCTCCGCCTGTTCAGGTTTCCAAGTGCGCAGACCCCATACCAAGAAGCCGATGATGAAGAACGCGCTAGGGGCGAGCAGGAACAAGCCGTTGGTTTGATACCAGCCGCCATCTTGTACGGTTTGGAAAATGGTGTAGCCAAAGAGCTTGCCAGAGCCGATCAGTTCGCGGATGGTTGCGATGATGATCAACATCATGCCGTAACCTGCGCCGTTGCCGATACCGTCAACCAAGCTTTCCAGCGGCGGCTCTTTCATTGCGAATGCTTCGGCACGGCCCATTACGATACAGTTGGTAATAATTAGGCCGACGAATACGGACAGCTGTTTGGACAGCTCATAAGCAAAGGCTTGGAGCAGTTGGTCAACCAGCGTTACCAAGGAAGCAACAATCGCCATTTGCACAATAATACGGATGCTGTTAGGGATGTAGTTGCGTACCAAAGAAATGAAGAAGCTGGAAAAACCGGTTACCAAAGCTACGGAAATACCCATTACGATGGCCGTCTGAAGTTTGGTGGTAACCGCCAAAGCCGAACAAATACCCAAAACCTGCAAGGCAATCGGGTTGTTGTCGATAAAGGGTGAAAACATCAAATATTTCAAGCGTTTCATGTCAGCCATTATTGTGCTCCTGCTGATTTCAATTTGTTCAGGTAGGGGATATAGCCGTTTTCGCCGAACCAGTAGTCGAACGAACCTTGCACACCTTTAGACGTCAGCGATGCGCCGGAGAGGGCATCTACGCCGTGTTCTTTGTCTGAGCTTGCGCCTTTGCCGACGTGCAGGGCAAGTTTGCCTTGTTCGTCAAACAGTTTTTTGCCGACGAATTTTTGTTGCCACAGAGGATTGCCGATTTCGCCGCCCAAGCCCGGGGTTTCACCTTGGTCGTAGTAGGTGATGCCGTTGATGGTGTTGCCGTCGGGTTGAATGGCGACAAAACCGTACATGACAGACCACAAGCCGTTACCGTGCATAGGCAGGATGATTTGGCTGACTTTGCCGTCTTCGCCTTTTACCAAGTAAACCTCAGTGTATTTGGCACGGCTTTTGATGCCGGCCAAATCGTCTTCGGGTTTGATTTGGATGCTTTGGGCAGGGTCTTTGCCTGCGATGCGCGCGCTGAAGTCTTTCGGCGCGTCTTTCACGTATTCGCCTGTTGCCAAATCGACAACGCGTTGCTCAATACGCTCGGCAAAGGTTTTGCTGATGTCGGTGTTTTTATCCATCAAACCGGCTACGCTCAAGATATAGCCTTGTTTGTCTTGGAGTTTTTGTTTCTCTTGGATTGGTTTCAAGCCAACGACCGCACCAGCAACGATGATGGAACAAATCAGGCTGACAACCAATACCACAATCAGCGTGCCGCTGAAGCTGTCTTTATCGAATTTCTTAGCCATTGCTGCGCGCCTTTCTGCGTTTGATGTTCGCTTGTGCGACGAAATAGTCGAAAATCGGGGCAAACAGGTTGGCAAACAGAATCGCCAACATCATGCCTTCGGGGTAAGCAGGGTTGACCACGCGGATCAATACGCACATTACACCGATAAGCGCGCCGTACCACCATTTGCCGACATTGGTAAAGGAAGCGGAAACAGGGTCGGTCGCCATAAACAGCATACCGATGGCGAAGCCGCCGACTACCAAGTGCCAGTACCAAGGCATGGAGAACATGGCGTTGGTGTCAGAACCGATGAAGTTAAACAGTGAAGACATGGCAATCATACCGATCATCACGCCGGCGATAATGCGCCAAGAGGCAATGCGGGCGAACGCGATAAACGCGCCGCCGATTAAGAGCGCCAAAGTGGATACTTCGCCGATTGAGCCGGGTACGTTACCAATAAATGCGTCCATCCAAGAAATGTTTTGACCGGTTACAGCGTTTTTCAGGCCGTCTACACCGTGTGCCGCCCATTGCGCCAAAGCAGTGGCACCTGAATAGCCGTCAACCGCAGTCCAAATGGTATCGCCGGTAATGTTGGCAGGGTAGGCGAAGAACAGGAACGCACGGCCTGCCAGAGCAGGGTTCATGAAGTTTTTACCTGTACCGCCGAATACTTCTTTCGCAACCACAACGCCGAAAGAAATACCTAAAGCCGCTTGCCACAAAGGCAGGGTAGGAGGAACGATCAAAGCAAACAGAATCGAAGTCACGAAGAAACCTTCGTTGATTTCGTGTTTGCGTACGGATGCGAACAAAACTTCCCAGAAGCCGCCCACAACAAATACAGTCGCGTAAATCGGCAGGAAGAAAATCGCGCCGAACAGCATTTTGCCCAACACGCCCGCTTCAGACGACATATTGATGCCCAAAGCGTTGGCAAGGGCGTAATGCCAGTCGTTGGCGATATTTTGTTGCAGCAAATCAGGCGTTAACGCACCGAATGCCTGTACGCCGACGTTGTACATACCGTAGAACATGGCGGGGAACAAAGCCAGCCACACCAAAATCATCATGCGCTTGGAGTCGAGCGCATCGCGGACGTGGGCCGCTTTGCGCGTTACCGCGCCGGATGTATAGAAAATCGTCGCCGCAGCTTCGTAGAGGGCATACCATTTTTCATGTTTGCCGCCCGGCAGGAAGTGCGGTTCGATTTTTTCAAGAAAATGTTTCAAGCCCATAATCAGCCTTCCTTCTCAATGGTTTCCAGCACCTTGCGCAACAGCGGGCCGTATTCGTATTTACCCGGGCAGACGAAGCTGCACAAAGCGAGGTCTTCTTCGTCCAATTCCAAGCAACCCAATGCCTGAGCGCTGTCGGTATCGCCGACGATTAAATCGCGCAAGAGCAGGGTAGGCAGGATATCCAAGGGCATCACGCGCTCGTAAGTGCCGATCGGTACCATGGCGCGGTCGCCGCCGTTGACGGCTGTGTTGAACTTGAAGAGTTTGTTTTTCAGGAAATGGCCGAGGGTTGTGCGCGTGATGGAGTATTTGTCCGGTTGTGGCGCAACCCAGCCGAACAGCTCTTTGCTGCGGCCTTCTTCGATAACGGAAATCTGATTGTGGTAGCGGCCGAGGTAATCGTGCGCGCCTTGTGCGATCGCGCCGTTTAATACTGAGCCGGAAATCACGCGGTTGTCTGCGTCAACCAATTCGCCCGTAGTAATTTGCGATACTTTCGCACCCAAAACGGTACGCAAGAGGCGCGGTTTGTTGACTTGAGAGCCGCCCAAGGCAATTACGCGCTCGGTGTTCAGACGGCCTGTTGTAAACAAACGGCCAATGGCAATCACATCTTGATAATTGATGGTCCAAACGGTTTTGTTCGCACCAACTGGCTCGATGAAATGAATGTGCGTGCCACTCAAACCGGCAGGGTGCGGACCGCCAAATTCATGTGTTTCGATGTTGGCAGCGTTTTCAGACGGCACATCTGCGCCGGCTGCTTTACACACATGGATTTTACGCTCGGTCAGGCGGCTTAATACCAATAGGCCGCGTTTGAAGTCCTCGGCGGCTTCTTTGATAATGACCGTAGGGTCGGCAGCCAGCGGATTGGTGTCCATCGCATTGACGAAGATGGCGAACGGCTCGGCATCGACGGCAGGGATTTTGCTGAACGGACGGGTGCGCAGCGCAGTCCACAAACCGGATTGAATCAGGTTGCGGCGCACTTCTTCGCTGCTCAATTTTGCCAGCGCTTCAGGTGCGTAGCGTTCGAACTCGATTTCGTCGTTGCCTTCAACGGCAATCACGACTGACTGAAGTACGCGCTTTTCGCCACGGTGAATCGCGGCGATTTTGCCTGAAGCCGGAGCAGTAAATACTACGCCCGGATTCTTTTTGTCTTCAAACAGCACTTGGCCTTTTTTGACGGCTTCGCCTTCCTTGATTTTCATCGAGGGGCGCATGCCGACATATTCTTCGCCAAGCAACGCGACTTCGGTAATGGCCGGGCCGTCATAAATGACTTGCTCCGGTCTGCCTGCGATAGGTAGGTCTAAGCCTTTTTTTATCTTAATCATAAGGATGCGTTACTTTTTGGTGGGTTGAGATTCGGATGTCGGATTGTTTTTTCAGACGGCATGTAATGCTTTGAAACAAAGGATGGGCCGTCTGAAAAAAGCAGAGGTTTGCTATAAAAACAACGAATAAACACAAACAACAAAGCTTTAGATTTTATCAGGTATAGGCTGTTTTATGTCAGTTTTACGCTTATTTTTACGGGAAAAGTGGGAAAAAAGTAGGAATATGTAATCGAGTGTTAAGAGAAATAATTTTTAACTGATTGATATTTAAACGCTATGTTTGATGATGTAGCTGAAAATAAAAGGCCGTCTGAATTTCAGACGGCCTCTAAGTTTAAAAGAGCTGCCAAACGAAGAAAATCATCGTATGCAGGGCAAACAGCGGTACCAATACAATCACCGACCATGCCATGTAGCCGAAGAAGGAAGGCATCGGTACTCCGCGTTGTTCGGCAATGGCTTTGACCATGAAGTTCGGCGCATTACCGATATAAGTGAGCGCACCCATAAATACGGAACCCATGGATACTGCCAGCAGCGAATGGAACAGATGGCCTGTCATCAAGGCTTGGGCATCGCCACCGGCCATATTGAAGAACACCAAATAAGTCGGCGCGTTATCCAAGAATGCCGACAAAATGCCGCTCATCCAGAAATACATCACATTAATCGGATTGCCTGCCGAGTCGTGAACCAGAGAAACAACGGAAGCCAATGCACCTGTTTCGCCGGCTTTCAAAATTGCCAAGACGGGGGAAATGGTAATGAAAATACCCAAAAACAGTTTGCCCACTTCGGCAATCGGCTCGAAGTTGAACTCATTGCCTGCGCGTACCTGTTTGGGCGTGATAATCCAAGATACGGCGGTCAAAGCCAGCAAAATGCCATCGCGCATCAGGTTTTGCAAAGCGTAATGGCTGCCCAAGATTTCAAAGCCCGGATGATTTGGTTTCCACAAACCGGACAGCAAAACCGCACCGACTACGCCGGCCAGTAACAGGAAATTCCATTTGCCGTAAATTTTGATTTTTTCTTCTTTATCGGAAGGAGCGGGAGCAAGGTGCTCGCTTTGTTCACGGTTGAAGTGTTGGCTGTCGATGATGTAGAAAACGGCTAGCAAAATCACAGAACTGATTAATACAGGCATCAGCATGTGTTTGACCGTCCACATGAAATCTACGCCTTTCAGGAATCCTAAGAACAGCGGAGGATCACCTAAAGGAGTCAGACCGCCGCCGATATTTGCTACCAAGAAAATGAAGAAAATCACGATGTGAACGCGGTAGTGGCGTTTATGGTTGGCTTTCAAAAGCGGACGAATCATCAACATCGCCGCGCCTGTTGTCCCCATGATGGAAGACAAAGCCGTGCCGACTGCCAACAGGGTTGTATTCAATTTAGGTGAGCCGTGCAAATCGCCGCTGACAAAAATACCGCCTGAAATGGTATAGAGCGCTAAAAGCAGCAGGATAAAGGGGATATATTCTTCAACCAACGCATGGGCAACGGTATGTACGCCGGCTCCGAAACCAAAGGTGATGATAAACGGCGTTAAAAACAGCAGCGTCCAAAACGCTGTAATTTTGCCGAAGTGGTGGTGCCAAATATGGGAGAAAAACAGAGGTCCGAGTGCAATGGACAAGAGAATCAGTGCAAACGGCAGACCCCAAAGCAGGCTTGCGGATGAGCCGTCAAAATCGGATGCCGCAGCAGGAAAGGCGGCAAGAAGCAGTAAAAATGAGAGAGAGCGCATAGTATTTCCTTTTTATTCTGTTGCACCGTGAGGAACTTCGTTGAGAAAGCACGGCGGTGAAATATTCAGGCCGTCTGAAAATATCCAGACGAACTGCGCGGTTGTGTCAGGGGAAAGTATAACGCAAAGCAAGTGTTAAGGGACGGTTTAGAGTGTTGGAATCAAAAGAAATGTTGATACAAATAAAGGAATCAAAATGAGTAGAATAGTTGGAGGTAGTAAAAAAATGGTTTTGAAACAGGAGTTTGAAATATCGGAAATAATGCTATCGAAAAAATACTTTGAATTAATTTTAGCTAAAATTTACATTTAATTGAATAAATGGAGGCCGTCTGAAAAATGAGGGTCGAATAGGGTGTTTTGGTTCTTACTGATTGTTTTGATGGATAAATTGGGTATGAAAATAAAAAACAGGTAAGCGAAAATGCCCACCTGTTTTATTTTATGCCTCCGGCCGTAACCACATCCACACTGCCACGCAGCTACAGAAGATTGATGAAACGGCACCAATCCACCAGCGTTCTGGAAATTGCCAAAACATAAAAAGGCAAGAAATGGCCATCATGCCGATAGCGAAGAACTTTGCCTTGCGTGGCACAGCGCCGTTGTTTTCCCAGTTTTGTATGATCGGACCAAAGTGGCGGTGATGATACAGCCAATTGTGAAAGCGCGGAGAAGCTTTTGCCCAGCAGGCGGCGGTCAATAAAATGAAAGGCGTAGTCGGCAGTAATGGCAGGAAAATGCCGATAATGCCCAAGACGAGCGACAATGCGCCGCAAAAAATCAATAAATAGCGAACCATCTTCCCATCACCAATTATTTGTTTTCAGATGGCTTGTGATGTGGAAATGGACAACGTGGAATGTCTAACTTATCCCAGCCCTCATGCCCCATTTTTTCCAGCAGTGCGATATTGCGGTCGAAAATTGCCGAGGCATCGGGAAATGCTTCAGCCGCTTTGGCAATACTGTCTTCACGAATCAAGTGCAAAGTCGGATAGGGTGAGCGATTGGTGTAGTTGCTGATGTCGTCGGCTTCAGTGCCTTCAAATTGGAAATCGGGATGGAACGGTGCAATTTGGACAATGCCTTCCAATTCGTTTTCTACAACGGCATCGTCGGCAATTTCCAGCATTTGGTTGAAGGTTTCAAAATCAGGGAATAGCGTTGGATGAACCAGTAAAGTGGTTTCCAATTCTGAAGCGGGTGTATTGCCCAGAAGCTGCAATTCACGATCCAAGTCCTCAAGGAAACCGTCTAAATGACGGGCTTCGCTGACAACGATGCGAACCAGGTTTTTAACGTGCGGCGCTTTGGCAAACGGGCAGAGATTCAGCCCGATAACGGCTTTTTCCAGCCATTGTTTGGTATGTTCTGAAACAGTATCGATATCGAGATGGGTGGTGTTAGTCATAGTAAAAGCTTATGTGAATTATTCTTAAAAAGAATACAAGTGTATGGATGTGAAAGCAAACCATTGGAATTTAAAAGGCCGTCTGAACAACAGACGGCCTTTATCAGTTTCAAATCATCAATCCTGAACCAAATGAACCAAAGGCAGAGCGGTCGTGTTTTTAATTTCTTTCAACACAAAACTCGATTGCGCATCTTGCACGCCGTGGTGTGAAAGCAGCGTGTCCAAAACAAAATGGGAAAATGCGTTCATATCGGTAAAAAAGGCATGGAGCAGATAGTCGGTTTCACCCGTTAAAGCAAAGCAGCTCAATACTTCAGGCCAAGCGCGGACAGATTCGGAAAAATCCTCGCGCGCATCTTTTGCCTTGCTAATCGATACACGGATAAAAGCCTGCAAACCCAAGCCCAAAGATACGGGAGAAAGCTGGGCGGCGTATTTTTGAATGATGCCCGCATCTTCAAGCTGTTTGAGACGGCGCAGGCAGGGAGAAGGGGAGAGCGCCACTTTTTCAGAAAGCTCAACATTGCTCAACCGCCCATTTTCCTGCAAAACCTGCAGAATCTTTAAATCCGTTTTATCCAAGTTTAGATGAGGCATGATGGTTCTCCCAATGTAGACAATGTATGTTTTGAAAATGAAAAATGCTTAAAAATAAAGACTTGTATGGTTAAATTATATATTGAGTTCAGATGTGCGACAAATTGTCTTATAAGGAGTGTTGCGAATTTGTTTTATGTAGTTGTGAAAAGATGAAGGCCGTCTGAAACTAATCAAGATTAAAGTTTTATGTCATATTAGGATTAGATATAAAGAGGCCGTCTGAAAATGATTTCAGACGGCATTTATTTTCGTAATGTGATGATTCAGGCTCTTAATGACCTTGTTTTGGAGAGTTTTGTTCTTTTGCTTTGATTCGTTTTCCGCGTTTGTATTTGGCTTTGTTTGGGGTGTTTTCTTCGCAATGTATTTTTGTGTTTTTCTTAAGGTATATGCTTGGTCGTTATCCGTTTGAGTTGTCTCGGCACATGGCGGGAATCATCATCGGATCCAGTGTTCCGCCGCATTGCCAGTTAAACAACCAAGTCGAGTCATTGTTAATTCGATAAGGAGTCAGGGTCAGGACTTTGCCTTTGTTCTGCCCTTTATCGAAAGGAATGCTGATTTTGCCTGTATCTGCTTCTACAGTTACGCCACCGTTTTGGATGTATGTACCGCCGATGCGTTGAGCGGTAACGCCGATTGAGCCTTGTTTACTGACATCCTCTGCATTGGGCAGGCGATTATTTACCGCTGAGGCAATGCTGATTTCGGTTTTCAGGTCGTCGGCAAGGTATAGTGCTTCGGAGGCTTGCGCCCTACCGATATAGTTTTGGTAAGTGGGTATGGCGACAACAACCAGAATACCGAGGATGGCGATCACTATCATCAGCTCAATCAGGGTAAAACCTTTTTGGGCTTGAAATGGGGTATTCATTTGAGTGTATCGTTTTCAGGTTTTTTTATTTTTATAAAGCAAATCCCATAATTGCCTTATGGGATTTGCTTTTATTTAGACTGCAATACCAATATTAGCGGCAGTTAGCAGGAACGTGTTTAGGTTCGCCACCAGTAAATTTACAACTCCAACTCAAAGGAGCTTCTGAATCTGAGGTACCTGCTGTGGCACCATTTTGACTTGGGGTCAATGTGAATACTGGATTTTCTGTTGCACCAGTGGCTTGGGTGGTAACTGTAATTACCCCACCATTTGCAATGTCAATACTCTTAACATATTTAGTTGGTACAAATTTGTAGCCTGTATTACCCATTTTGGCTTTATCAGTTGTACCAGTAGTATAGGCTGTAACACTACTTAAGCCATCAAGAGCAGCAGCTGTTTCGGCTACAGCTAATTTAGCAGGTTCAGCTAATCCCAAGCCTTCAGATACTTTGGCGCGGATAGTGTAGTCTTGGTACGCAGGCAGAGCGATTACGGCCAAGATGCCCAAGATGGCGATAACGATCATCAATTCGATCAGGGTGAAACCTTTTTGGATTGCTTTCATTGATTAAAACTCCAGTTTGAAAGTGTGAATAATTATGTTTAAGTAAAAAGTCCGTAATGTGCTTGGCACTATGTATTATGAGTAAACCATAAAGTAAGAAGGAATATACAGCTTCCGTCGGGCTTGCTGCTTTGAGGCTTGGGCCTTATCGGACGTGTTGTTTCAAGCAGTCGGTGTGCCAAGTGCGCAAAACTGATTAAAAAAATTATTTTTTATTTTTTGTTTATTGTTTTTATTGGAATTATTTTTTGATTTTTAAGTTTTGTGTGGTTTTGTTTGAAAGTTTCAGAATTTTAGGGAAATTGGGTGGTTGACGTTTTTTGTCAGTTTTGTGTTTTTTGTGACAGGGAAGGGAGACAAGTTTGGGTGTGTGACGTTTTGTCAGAATTTAGTTTGATTTAATAATATGTTAATTGATTTAGATGGGCGGTATTTTTATGGATTAATCGGTAAGTTTAATATTTTGTGATTTTATTTTTTTGTTTTTTATAGGTTTTATTTTGTATGCGTATTTTGTTTGAATATGAATGGGGAAAAGATTTGGAAGGAAGGATTTTTAAAGAGGGTTTGGTGTAATAGGTGAATGAAATTTTGTTGTTGGAATTATATTCATATGGGTTATGATTTTAGAATGTAGTTTTATGTCATAGTAAAGGTCTGATTTTGAATTTTAAGGCTTTGGATTTCTTGAGTGTTTGAGAAGGGTATATTTAGGATGTTTATATATTTGGATGTGATTAGGGTGAGCAAAAAATGCTCACCCTATGTTTTTAAGATGTTCAGACGGCCTTTATGGGGTCAAGACTTCGATCAATGCTTGTTTTAGGGTGTTTTGGGTTTGCGGGTCTTGCAGGGATGGGCTGTAGGTAATGAAGCTGTCCTCAATGCGCTGATCCAAGGTGGTGATTTTGGCGTAGCGCAGGCTGATGTTGTGTGCGAAGAAGGTCTCGGCGATGTCGGCGAGGAGGTGGGGGCGGTTGACGGCGGTGATGTCTATGGTGTGCCAGCCGGGATAATCTTCTTCGGGGGTGATGATTACGGTAGGCGGAATGGGGATGTGGCGGATGCGGCGGCTGATGTGTGGGCGGCCGCTTTGTTTTTGGACGGTGGTATTGCCGTGGATGAAGCTGTTGAGTTCGGCTTCGAGTGCGCTTTGGCGGTCGGGATATTCTTCGGGCGGGAGATTGTCGGGAAGTTGCAGGATAAAGGTGTCGAGGATGTAGTCGTGTTCGGTAATGAAGGCGCGGGCGGCTTGGATGTCGAAGCGGTGGCTGCTGAAGATGCGGCAGAGGCGTGCGAAGAGGCGGTCGCCATTGGGCATGAACACCATGACTTGAAGGCTGTTGCTTTGGGGAAGGATGCGGCTGCGGACGGCAGGACTTTGGGTGTCGTAGGCGAGGTTTGCGGTGTGCCAGAGGATTTCCCGTGTCTGATGGCGGACGTAGTATGCGCTGCCGAGGATGCGGCGGAGTTTTTGTTGGTTTTTGAGGGGAACGGCTGCGCGCGTGAGCTGGTCGGTCGAGGCTTGTTCGCGTCGGTTGGGGAGGCGTTCGGGATCGTGGTTTTTGCTGTTTAAAACGGCAGCGGTGCTGTGGTAGAGAGTTTGGAGCAGGCTGGCGCGCCATGTGTTCCAAAGTTTGGGGTTGGTGCCGCGGATGTCGGCAATGGTAAGCAGGTAGAGTGCATCGAGGTATTCGCGTGTGGGAATACGGCGGCAGAAGGCTTGAAGGACATGGGGATCTTGGATGTCTTCTTTTTGGGCAACGGTGGACATGAGCAGGTGGTTTTCAACCAGCCATGCGAGTAGGTGGCTTTCTTCTTCGGTGTAGTAGTGGTTGGCGGCGAATTGTTGTGCGTCTTTGATGCCTTCTTTTGCGTGATCGCCGCCACGGCCTTTAGCGATGTCGTGCAGCAGGGCGGCGGTGTAGAGGACATATGGTCGTGGATAGGCCTGCATGATGGCGCTGGCTTCGGGCATTTCGTGGCTGTGGGTTTCGATGGCGAGACGGCGCATATTGCGGACGACGGTCAGGATGTGGTCGTCTACGGGGTAAATATGGAAGAGGTCGTGTTGGAGCAGGCCGGTGATTTTCTCCCATGCGGGGAGATAGCGGCCAAGTACGCCGTAGAGGTTGAGAAAACGGAGGGTTTGGGTGAGGCCGGTACCGTGTTTGAAGAATTGGATAAAGCGGCGGCGGTTTTCTGGATTTTGGGTGAAACGGGTGTTGATTTTTCGTGTGGCCGCCCACCATGCGCGCAGGGTTTGCGGCTCGATGGTGGTGATGCTTTGCTCCTGCATGGTTTGGATGATGGTGAAGATGTGTTCGGGGTTGTGTTCAAACAGGGCAAGGTCGTTGGCGGCGATTTGGTGGCCGATGCGTTTGTAGCGGCTGTCGATGGGGTGGATATGTTGGGGGCGGCTGGAGGTTTGATGGTTTTTGAGAACCGGAATGAGGATGCCGTTGAGTTGTTTGATGGCTTTGGTGGCGCGGTAGAAGGTGTGCATCAGAGCTTCGCTTCTGCCGCGGATGTCGGGTTGGGTATAGCCTAAGCTTTCGGCAACTTGGGACTGGTAGTCGAAAAGCAGCCTGTCTTCGGGGCGGTCGGCGGTAAGGTGGAGATGAATGCGGATGTTGGCGAGGCGGCGGTAGCCATGAGCCAGCATGCCGGCTTCGGTGCGTGTGAGGACACCGGCGGTAACGAGGGCGGTGGGGTTGCTGTCTATGCCTTGTGCTTTGGCTGTCCAGATAAGGGTGTGGATGTCGCGCAGGCCGCCGGGGCAAGTTTTGATGTTGGGTTCGAGTTGTGCGCCTGTGCCTTGGGATTTTGTATGGCGTTGCTCCATTTCGAGGAGTTTGGCTTCGATAAAGGCGGCTGTGTCGCGACGTGTGTTGAGTTTGTTTAGAAGTTGGGCGGTAAGTTTGGCATCGCCTTGTAGGTGGCGTGCTTCAAGAAAGGCGGTTTCGCCGGTAATGTCGTTTTGGGTACTTTGGAGGATTTCTTCTATGCTGCCGCTTTTGATGGCCGGATTGAGGCGTGCGTCCCAAAGGGTTTGGATAAATTGGGCGGTTTGTTGTTGCAGGCCGTCTGAAAATGGGGCCGAGGAAATAATCGCTAAGTCCCAGTCAGAATGGGGGTAGAGTTCACAACGTCCGAAGCCGCCGATGGCAATCAGACTGATGTCGTTGCTGTCGGGAAAGTGGATTTGCCAGAGGGTTTGCAGTAGGGTTTCAGCAGCGGCGATATGGTCGCGGAAGTAAGCGGTAGGGCGGTTGTTTTGGCGGTAGGCAGTTTCTGCTGCGGCTTTTTGCTGCTGGTAGATTTGGATGGCTTGTTGGGCGGCGGGCATGATGGTGTCTGGCTGTGAATTAGGCTTGGGTATCGGTAGGCTCGGTCATTTGGCGGAGCATTTCTTGCGGCGGAAGGAGGAGTTTGTAAGGGGCGATTTTAAGCGCGGATGCGATTTTTTCGATGTTGGAAAGGGCGATGTTCCAGCGTTTGCGTTCGACGGCGGAAACGTAGGTGCGGTCAAGTCCGCATTGGCGTGCCAGTTCTTCTTGCGACCAGCCGTGATTAACGCGGTAGAGGCGCATGTTGTAAGCGATAATGGCGCGGAGGTCTTGCGGATCGGGCAGGCTTGGAGGGGGAGTGAGTTTGTTGACCATGGTGTTTTGAGTTTGTGGTTTGAACGATAAGGGGATTTTATACTATTTTTGTGAGAGGAAAGGAAAGGCCGTCTGAAAGTTTTCAGACGGCCTGAAAGGGGGTAGGTATAAAAAAAAAGGGGGTGGCTTTCGGCCACACCCAAACACACACACATCAAGAGGAAAGAAAAATCATTTAATAAGAGAGCTGGCTCTTATCGAGGAAACTGGAGGATTCGGGCTTGGCCCTGAATCATTGAAAGGCATTATAAATGAAAATAGGGTCAGGGTATTGATACAGGTCAATTCGGGCTTGATTTAGAAAATATATTTTTAGGATAGTGGAAATAAATTAAAAATAAGCTAAGGCAATCAGGCCGTCTGAATAATCGGTTTCAGACGGCCTGATTGGTTTGAAGGCTACTACTTATATATAAATAAAGTATTAAGCCAAACCTTTATCTTTGGCTTCTTGCAGGCGGGTTTCAAAGTTGCTGAGGTTGACGCCAGCCTGTTCGGCTGCGGCAACTACTTCGGCTACGGATGCGCCGTGTTGCACTTGATGATAACCCCAAAGCAGGGAGCAGCGAGTACCGGTGCGGCAGAAAGCAAGAATAGGAGCCGGAGATTGTTGCAACAGATTTTGGAAGGCTGCGACATCGGCTGCGTTGATTTGAGGCGCGACAACGGGCTGGGATGAGAATTGGTTGATGCCAGCCTCTTTAAACCAGTTTTGCACTTCGGCAAAAGCCGGTTGGTTTTCTTCTTCACCGTCCGGGCGGTTGCAGATGATGGTTTTGATGCCGAGACGTACGGCTTCTTGGACATCTGCTTCGGTCAGTTGGGGGGCGATATAGAGGGTGTCGGTCAGTTTACGGATGGGCATAGTTTTTCCTTTCTTTATATTAAATGGATATGTTGATTTCAGACGGCCTAGGAAGTGGCAGGCCGTTTGAAGTTTTATTTAATGATTGTACAACCAGTTTTCGAGTTTTTGGCGATCGGTAATGTGCAGCAGGGCAGTATTGGCTTCTGCCGCTTGAACTGTGATGCTGGTTTCACGCAATAGGCCTTGACGGAAGAAATGGATGGTGGTGCGCGTGCCGATAGGCAGTTTGCTCCACTGTGCCGCAAGGTCGTTGCAGGCATAGCCGCCTAGGGCGATGATTTTGTCTTGCGGGCAGAGTCCGGCATTTTCTGCACTGCCGCCATTAAATACATGAGTCAGGACGGCATGATCGCTGCTTTGTTTGAAACGTGCGCCCAAATCGTTGGCGGGGGCAACCGATTGGGGTTCGCTTGCAAATGCTCCGCCATGTTGGCGAGGTAGGGGAATAAAGTCGAGTTTGACACCTACGCTTTGTAGGCATTCTGCGAGCGGAAGGTCTTCGGTGCTGTATAAGGCCGTCTGAAAGAAGGTTTCTAAATCTAAACTGGTCATTTCTTGGCAACGGATTTGCCAGTGTTTTTCGGGTATGCCTTGATGGGTGTTGCACCAGTCGCGATAGTGTTGCTGCATCACACTGTCGATGGTGTATTTGCCTTGGCTTTTTTCACGGATGATAAGGTCGAGGCAAAGTGCGGCCAGTGCGCCTTTTTGATAGTAGCTGACGATGGCGTTTGGGCTGTTTTCGTCTTGTTTGTAGAACTTGTCCCACGCGCTGAAACTGGATTGGGCAAGTGTTTGTTTCAGGCGGCCTTGTGTCTGCTGTACACGTGTGATGCTTTGTGCAAGCAGGGTAAGGTAGGCTTCGGGGCTGATGGTTTTGCTTCGGGCTAGAAAGAGGTCGTCGTAGTAGGAAGTAATGCCTTCGAATGCCCAAAGTTGCTCGGTATAGTTTTCTTGGTCGAGGTTGTAAGGTGCGAATACGGCCGGTTTGATGGATTTGACGTTCCATGCGTGGAAGTATTCATGGGAGAAGAGGCCGAGCAGTTCGGTATAGGCTTTGTCGGCTTCACCCATATCGTAAGATGGCAGACTGTGGCGGTCGGCGAGTAGGGCGGTGCTGCTGATGTGTTCCAGTCCGCCATAAAGGTTGTCGCCCAGATGTAATAGGAAAAGGTATTCGGAAAACGGGGCAGGGGAGGGGAACATCGCTAACTCGGTTTCGCAGATTTTTTGAATATCGGCGAGGAAGCGGGTGCGGTCGAAATCAGGATAGATGCCGCTTAATGCAATACGGTGGGGGATGCCTTGTGCTTCAAAGTCGAGGAATTCGATGATGCCTGTTTCAACAGGATGATCAATAAGCTCGGCATATGAGGCCGTCTGAAAAGTGGTCGCCGAAATTTGGGGTAGGGTGGTGGCTATCTGCCATGTGTGTGGCAGGGTAGGAAATTCGACTTGGTGTGGTTGTTCCTCTTGTCCGTGCACTTTTAAGAATAGGCACGCGCCATCAAAAAAGCCGCGCTCGGTACTGAGGAATGAGCCGCGAACAGACAAGTCGAATGCGTAGACGGTGTAGTAAATTTCCCACGCTCCATTGAGGGCAGGGGTTTGCCAATAGTTTTTGCTGGTTTGTGTCAGTGGCTGGGCTTTGCCGTTGCAGCACGCGTTGATGTGTGTGATGTGGCGGGCAAAGTCACGGATGAGATAGCTGCCGGGAACCCAGTTTGGCAGGCTGATTTCTGTTTCAGAATCATCAGTTTGAGTGAATGATAAGGTGATGTGCCATTCATGAGACAGAAAGTTGGGGGTAATTTTGTAATTAATCATGGCTATTGGTTAATTTGCTAAAGTTTATTAAGAGGAAGGGGTTTTAAAGGGTAGGCTTAATCTATATCAATAAAACTGTACGAAAAAGGGGGCTTGAAAAAATGCTGTGTCCGATTTATTGAACATGTTTAAATAATTTATTGATTATAAAAGAAATGAGATTATGTCTCACTAAAGTTTTTATGCAATATGGAATGTAATTTTGCTTGGCATGTTGTGGTGTCTATGTTAAATTTAGAAAAATTTGAGCCTTGGCCGTATTGCGCTTTTCGTAAATGCAGGGGCTGGGGTGAGATAAAAATTTTTTATACCCATAATTTATGGAGACTTCCATGGACACACAAACTTATAACTACAAAGTGGTGCGCCAGTTCGCCATCATGACTGTAGTTTGGGGTATTGTGGGCATGTTGGTTGGCGTTATCGTCGCTGCCCAGCTTTTTGCTCCGGCCCTAGATTTATCCAATATCGGACCTTGGTTCCACTTTGGCCGCCTGCGTCCTCTGCACACCAATGCGGTTATTTTTGCATTCGGTGGTTGTGGTTTGATCGGTACATCATACTACGTTGTTCAACGTACATGTAATACCCGTCTGTTTGGCGGTTGGCTGCCTGCATTTACCTTCTGGGGTTGGCAGGCCGTTATCGTGGCTGCTGCCATCAGCTTGCCTATGGGTTACACCCAAGGTAAAGAATACGCCGAGTTGGAATGGCCTATCGACATTTTGATTACGCTGGTGTGGGTTGCCTACGCTATCGTATTCTTCGGTACGATTGCCAAACGTAAAATCAAACATATTTACGTTGCCAACTGGTTCTACGGCGGCTTTATCTTGGCCGTTGCACTGTTGCACATCGTCAACAATATCAGCATCCCTGCCGGTTTGATGAAATCTTATCCGGTTTACGCAGGTGCGATTGATGCGATGGTTCAATGGTGGTATGGCCACAATGCGGTGGGCTTTTTCCTGACAGCCGGCTTCTTGGGTATGATGTACTATTTCGTACCTAAACAAGCGGGCCGTCCGATTTACTCTTACCGCTTGTCCGTCGTTCACTTCTGGGCTTTGATTTTCACTTATATGTGGGCTGGTTCACACCACTTGCACTACACCGCATTGCCTGACTGGACTCAATCTTTGGGTATGGTATTGTCTTTGATCCTGTTTGCGCCTTCTTGGGGCGGTATGATCAACGGTATCATGACTCTGTCCGGCGCATGGGACAAACTGCGTACCGACCCGATTTTGAAATTCTTGATCGTTTCTCTGTCTTTCTACGGTATGTCTACCTTCGAAGGCCCGATGATGTCTATCAAAACCGTTAACGCTCTGAGCCACTACACCGACTGGACTGTTGCACACGTTCACGCCGGCGCATTGGGCTGGGTGGGCTTTGTAACCATCGGTTCCGTTTACTATATGATTCCCCGCTTGTTCGGCAAAAATGAAATGTACAGCACCAAATTGGTTGAGGCGCATTTCTGGATCGCGACCATCGGCGTGGTTCTGTATATCGCTGCAATGTGGATTGCCGGCGTAATGCAAGGTCTGATGTGGGGTTCTTTGAATGACGACGGCACGCTGACTTATTCCTTCGTTGAATCCGTAAAACGTACCATGCCTTACTACATGATTCGTTTCACCGGCGGTCTTCTGTACCTGAGCGGTATGTGCATCATGGCATATAACGTTTACCGTACTGCTATCAGTGGTAAAGCAGTTGATGCTGAGATTCCTGCGGTTTCTCAAACTCAACACCACTAATGACAAGAAAGATAGGCTACCAAAATGAAATTACAACAATTAGCTGAAGAAAAAGTCGGTGTACTGATTGTATTCACCCTGCTTGTAGTCAGCGTCGGCCTTCTGATTGAGGCTGTTCCGCTGTTCTTCACCAAGGCAGTTACCGAACCTGCGCCCGGCGTGAAACCATATAACGCTCTGCAAGTGGCCGGTCGCGATATTTATGTGCGCGAAGGCTGCTACAACTGCCACTCTCAAATGATTCGTCCATTCCGTGCAGAAACTGAACGTTACGGTCATTATTCCGTTGCCGGTGAGTCTGTTTATGACCATCCGTTCCAATGGGGTTCTAAACGTACCGGTCCGGATTTGGCTCGTGTCGGCGGCCGTTATTCCGATGAATGGCACCGCATCCACCTGCTGAACCCGCGCGACGTTGTGCCGGAGTCCAATATGCCTGCATTCCCATGGCTCGCACGCAATAAAGTCGATGCCGAGGCAACTGTGGCGCATATGAAAGCCCTGCGTAAAGTGGGTACACCTTACAGCGATGAAGAAATTGCCAAAGCACCTGAAATGCTGGCTAACAAATCAGAGCTGGACGCTGTTATCGCCTATCTGCAAGGCTTGGGCTTGGCATTGAAAAACGTAAGGTAACATCATGGACGCTAACTGGGCTCGCTCGCTCTTTACTGTTTGGGTATTTATCAGCTTTATTTTAGTCCTCTATATTGTGTTCAATAGACGCAATAAGAAAAACTATGACGATGCTGCCAGCAGTATTTTCGATAATGACGAACAAAGGCCGTCTGAAAAGGACGATCAAGCTCAGTCAGTCCGTGATCACGGAGCAAAATAATGAACACAACATCCCAATTTACCAGTAGTTTCTGGAGTATATATATTGCCGTTATCGTCGTGCTCAGCTTCATCGGCCTGGCTTGGCTTCTGCTTTCGCAAAACGTTGTGAAACGCCCTAAAAAAGGCGAAGAAGTAAAAACCACAGGTCATGAGTGGGACGGCATTTCGGAGTACAACAACCCTCTGCCACGTTGGTGGTTTTGGCTTTATGTCTGCACATGGCTGTTTGGCGTCGGCTACCTGATTATGTATCCAGGTATTGGCGATTACAAAGGCCTGTGGGGCTGGAGCAGCCATGGTCAATATGAAGAAGAAGTTGCCAAAGCCAATCAGCAATACGGTAAAGTGTATGCTAAATTTTCCAATATGCCGATTGAGAAAGTGGCTAAAGACCCTGAAGCCCGTGCTATTGCACAAAACCTTTTCAATACCTACTGTATCCAATGTCACGGCTCAGATGCCAAAGGCTCCAAAGGCTTCCCGAATTTGACCGACGACGACTGGTTGTGGGGTGGCGAACCTGAAAAAATTCAGGAAACCATTGAAAAAGGCCGTACTGCCTCTATGCCGGCATGGGGGCCTGCTTTGGGTGAAGAAGGAGTGAAAAACGTAACACAGTATGTTATGTCTCTTTCTAAACCTAAAGGTCAATACGACGAAGAACGTGCAGAACGCGGTAAAGCCCTGTTTAGCGGCCCACCTGCCAACTGTTTCACTTGTCACGGCGACAAAGGTCAAGGTATCCAAGGCCTCGGCCCGAATCTGACCGACGATGTATGGTTGTGGGGCGGTACTCAAAAAGCGATTACCGAAACCATTACCAACGGCCGCAGCAGCCAAATGCCTGCTTGGGGTCACTTCCTTGACAAAGACAAGCTGCACATCATGACCGCTTATGTTTGGGGTTTGTCCAACAAAGACGGTAAAAAAGCTCCTGCTAAAAAAGCCGAGCCTGCTCCGGTAGCTCAACCTGCCGATGTTTCTGCTCCGGCGGCTGCTTCTGCTCCTGCTGCCGATAAAGCTGCTTCAGATGCTAAAGCTGCTCCGGCTGCTGAAGCCAAACCTGCTGAAAAAGCAGAAGCAGCTCCGGTTAAGGTAGACGGCAAAGCTGTTTTTGAAGCCAACTGTAAAACATGTCATGGCGGTATGATTCCGGGCGCACCTGTTGTCGGTAAAAAAGACGACTGGGCTCCTCGAATTAAGCAAGGTAAAGATACTTTGCACAAACACGCGCTTGAAGGTTTTAATTCAATGCCTGCCAAAGGCGGCAACAGCAGCTTGAGTGACGATGAGGTTAAAGCGGCTGTAGACTTTATGGCAAATGAGTCCGGTGCAAAATTCTAATTTTGAGTCGGATTGAAAAAAGCGTACCTAACAAGGTACGCTTTTTTATATTTGATAAAACCAATAAGAGAAGACATATCAAAGAGGTGAAATATATAAGGCCGTCTGAAACATTCAGACGGCCTTTGTTCTTGGTTCAACCAAAATTAATCAATCCAAAGTGGACGTGCTGCGTTTCAGGAACCATTCGCTGAAAGGCCACTCAACACTGTCGAGTAAGTTTTTGGTAATTAGCCCCAGTTCCGTATCGCCTTCGATTTGCAATTTACGGTTGAAAAATAAGGTATCGGGATCTTCCTCGCGCATCATCATGCGCATGAAGTCTATACCGTTGGCCGCCAGCCTCAGATCGGGGACGCCACTGAAGTTGTCGTCCAGGAATTTTTCCGTATTGGCACTAAACCGCACTTTGATACCGGCATCCAAAACTTCGATTTCGAATTTTCTTCCGGCAAAAAGTTCCATATCGGCAGGCAGTAAACCTTTTCTCAGCATGGTATTCAATACGGAGACCAAAACAAAGCGTGGAGGTTTGCCGGGAAGTTTGGTACCGATTTTTGTCATCCATTTGGGTAATATGATTTCAGGCAGCGCCATAATATGCCTCCTTCACGGTTTCAATACCGGGCTGACCGCGCCAATAGCCGTCAACCAGTGTTCCGGTAGTCAATCGTTCCAACTCAGGGTGGACATCTTCCCATGTGGCTTTTCCGTCCAATACATCGCGGTGAATTTGGATAATTTCAGCCATGCTGTGCATTTGTGGCGACAGTCTGAGCATATTCACGCCGATTTTATTCAAGTCTTCATGGTGGGGCAGTAGGTTTTGGCAGCCGTAAGACATGGTTTGGATGCCGTTGATGGTGAGAAACGGCTGGCCTTCTCGCGTATTCATGGCCATACCGTGCTCATGATCGAGGCAGCGGAACTCGCAACTGTCTTTATTCAGATTGTAATGGCGGGCGGTAAAGCAACGTGATGAATAGGCAAGCGGCATTTTACCCCAAGCGAAGAGTTCAGTTTCAATGCCGTCTGAAGCCTTGATGATTTCGGCAACCTTATCGCGGCTTAGCTCGGACGGTGCAATCCAGCGGAATGCCCCTAATTTTCGGAATACGTCCAAAGTAGTTTCGTTGTAGATATTCAGGCTTGCACCGGCAACAAAAGGAATGCCGTGTTCGCGTGCCAATTTGACCGCCCCCATGTCGTTGGCTTCAACTTTAAACTTTCCCTGCTCCGTGATTTTGCGCAAGCGTTTCAGATCGGATTCGCTTTCGAGCAGGACTTGTGAAGAAAGAATAATCTCCTTACCGCTTTCCGCCAAGTCTTCAGCCAGTCCGAACCAGTCGGCAAAGCGCATTTTCTGACGGCGTGAGCAGACTACCTCACCCAAATAGACCGTATCCAACGGCGTATCCAGCATGGAAACGTAAAATTCCAGCAGGGCTTCTTTTTGCCAGAAAAATAAAATAGGGCCCAGCGACAATTTCAATGAATTCATTTTTTTCCCCTTATTTCCATGGGCGGTTGTATGCGCCCAAAGTTGTCTGATGACCTTCCGAAACTTTGCTCAAGGCATTGTTCCAGGACGGATTGACTTTGAAACGCGATGGATCGGCTGCAGCTGCATCCAGTGCTTGGCGCAGGGATTTGGTTACTTGCGCCGTATACATCGGACTGCGTTGGCGTCCCTCGATTTTGATGGCGGACACACCGATTTTGATGAGTTCGGGCAACATTTCCAAAACATTCAGGCTGGTCGGTTCTTCCAAAGCATAGTAAGTTTCATCATTGACTTCAAAGCGGCCTTTGCACAAGGTTGGATAACCTGCCGGTTCATTGGGTTTGTATTGGTCTATCAATACCTGGTTTAGACGTACGTTCATGCGGTCGGGCAGTTGTTCCCAGCGGACGGATTTTGCCGGAGAGCAGACACCTTGCATATTGGGCGATTCGCCTGTTGCATAGCTCGACAAGATGCAACGGCCTTCCACCATCACACACAAACTGCCGAAACCAAAGACTTCAATTTCCACATCAGTATTGTCAATCACATGTTTGACCTGATCGATGGTCAGCACGCGCGGCAAAACGGCACGACGGATGCCGAACAGCTCTTTCATCATATTGATGGCTTCGTAATTGGTGGCCGAACCTTGTACCGACATATGCAGGCGTAAATTCGGATGTTTGTCTGCCGCATACGCCATGATGGCGGGGTCGGCAACAATAATCGCATCGGCACCCAAATCCGCCGCCGTATCCACAGCGGCGTGCCAACGCTCCACTTGGCCAGCTTGTGCGAATGTATTGATAGCCATCAGTACATTGCGCCCGCGCGCATGGGCGTAAGCAACGCCTTCCCGTGCCGATTTCATATCGAAATTCAGTCCCGGAAAGTTTCGTGCATTGGTCGCATCTTTCAAACCCATGTAAACCGTGTCCGCACCGTTGTCCACAGCGGTTTTCAGTGCAGGCAGGTTGCCGGCGGGGCAGACCAATTCTGGAATTCTCTGCATTTTGTGTTCCTCGTCTTGATGATAACCTCTATCGGATTAATCAATATTTTGTAGAATTCCGGATATTTTATGGATTAATGACACAAGATATGCTGATTTAAATCAAATCGAAAAATTCAGATTGACGTAGGCATATTGTTTACAAAATCTTAACAGACGTTGTTTTTTATATATTTCATGTGCTTAAAAATTTTGATGACGAATTTTGTTTCAAAATCGGCTTATGTTTTTAACTATCGCATTTATTAATTTTTACAATAATGGCGATTGAAAAATGAAAAAAAGGCCGTCTGAAAATCTGGTTTCAGACGGCCTTCTGCTTTAAAGGGATATATTTAAGAGAAACCCAAGCGTTTATCGGGTCGGGTAAACACAAAAATAAACAGGGAAGTTAACGCACCCAAAGTATCGGCAAGCATGTCTTTTTGCGCGTCCCAAATATCGCCTTGGGAACCCAAGAATTCTAGTCCGGCCTCTCCGCCGTCGATGACGGCATATTGCCATTCGATGATTTCATAGGCGGCAGCCACGCTCATAATGAAGAACAGGGAGAAAAATAAGGCCAACGGCAGGTTGCACAGCTTGCGGCGCAGCAGCCACTCAGCCATCGGGTAGGCATAAAAGCCGATGATGTAATGGGCAATACGGTCGTAATGATTGCGGTTTTCGCCCAAAATTGGTTCGACAAAGCGGTTGATGGATTCAAATGGCACATCGGCAAAAGTGTAGTATGCACCGATGGAATGCATGATCAGCCAGAAGCTCATGAATAAGTAGGCCAAGTTGCTGAAGCGGAAAATGCGGTAGGTGGCAACCAGAAGGAAGAATACGGATGCTACGGGGGTGATTTCGGCGTACCAGACCGCGCGGTCATGAGGATTAATGCCTGACCAAACAATGAGGGCGAAGATAATCGTAGCAAGAAAAATGGGAAAGATTGGAGAGGGTTTATTCATGTTGTGTGTATGTAGTAATAATGGTTGCGTATTGTATAACGAATTGGCAGGGCTGCAGTTTTAGACATTCAAGGCCGTCTGAAAAGCAGCTTTCAGACGGCCTGAAGTTTAGCCGTTCCAGAAATAACGGGTGATGTGGAAAAACACAGGTGCAGCAAAACAAATCGAATCCACACGGTCAAGCATACCGCCGTGGCCGCGTATCATATTGCCCCAGTCTTTGACACCGTAATCGCGTTTGATGGCAGACATAACCAGGCCGCCAAAGAAGCCCATCAGGCAGACGATAAAGCCGATAATGGCTGCTTGGCCGTGAGAGAACGGCGTAATCGGCGCCATCAGCGCGGCAATGGCAGTGGCCGATAAAATACCGCCGACAGTGCCGGAAATAGTTTTTGACGGAGAAAGCGAAGGCATGATTTTTGCACCGCCAATCAGTTTGCCCCAAACGTATTGCAACACATCCGATACTTGCACCACGCCAATCAGGAAGATCAGCAACAGGATATTGTTGCCGTTATCGAAGCCATCCAAGTCCAGAAACATCAGCGCCGGAACATGAGACAGACAGAAGATGCAAATCATCGCCATCCATTGTGTTTTGGCGGCGCGTTCCAAAAAGTGTGCCGTTTGGCCGCTGAGGCTGGCAATAATCGGCAGTATCAAAAAGCCGTAAACCGGAATAAAAATGCTGAACATGCCGTACCAGCCGTCATAGACGAAATAGTATTGCACCGGCAGAAGCAGGTAAAAGCAGACCACCATGCTGTAATAGTCGCTGCGGCGTCGATAGACGAGGGTCATAAATTCGCGCAGTGCGGCAAATGAAATCAGGAAAAACAGTACAACCGTCCCGATTTTGCCGAACCAAAATGCACCCAGCAACACCAACGTCATCAGCCACCATGCGTAAATACGGGCGTTGAGGTTGGCAATGGTGGCATTATCTGCGCCGTTTTTGCGCTTGAGCCATTGTCCGATGATGCTGGCAAAACACAATACGGCAAATACGCCGACAAAAATATAGCTGGCTTGCGGAGTCAGATGAGCGGCGGCTTGTTCGACAATGATTTGTTGGGAAGTCGTAGAAAGGCTCATGCTTGTTCTCCTTTGTTTTGCTGAACTTCAGATTCATTTTGGCAAAGCTCGCTGCGGTCGTTTTCAGACGGCCTGAGTGCCAGTAGCGCCTCACGGCTGCGTGTCAAAAAGCTGTCTTTGTCTTCGTTTTCCTGCAAAGTAAGCGGCTGTCCGATATGGACTTCACACAAAAGCGGGATAGGCAGGATTTTGCCTTTGGGCAGTACGCGGCTGATGTTGTCTATCCAAATCGGCACAAATTCGGTATTGGGTTTACTTTTCGCCAGATGATAAATGCCGGACTTGAACGGCAGCAGGATGGTGTTGTCGTCAGTATTACGCGTGCCTTCAGGGAAAATAATCAAAGAGTCGCCTGCGTTCAGCGCGTCTTTCATCTGTTCGGTAATTGCTTGCGGATTATCACTATGGCGCGGAATCAGCAAGGCATTGAAAACGTTTTGAATGATGAAGCGTTTGAGTTTGCTTGTCAGCCAGTAATCCGAACCGGCGACTGGGCGCGTGGACAAGCGCCAGCGGCGGGGCAGGGAAATCCACACCAATACAAAATCGCCATGGCTGCCGTGATTGGCGTAATAGACTTTTTGGTGCTGATTGAATGTCAGCTCGCGCGGACTTTTGGGGCGTACGCCCGTAAGAAAAGAGACCGACAGACATAAGGCTTGGTCAGTTAGCCAGGCAAGTTGTTTTTTGAGGAAGTTTTTCATTGTTTCTGCCTTTGGGAGTGAGATACCGCTCTAGATCTGGTTTGGGTAAATTAGCCAAAATAATCAAATGCTTTGGATAAGCAAAATTAAAAATTGTGCGGCGGTCAGGTATAAGCTTTTGCGCCATAAGGAAAGTGCGCCGTTTATCCGTTGGGTCAACGTACGGCTGCCTGAAATTTGGCGTAAACCGTTTTGCTGTAAGGTGTGGTCGAAGTCTTCAGGAGAGTAGCGGTTGTCGGCAAAGTCTTGGAACACGCGACGGTCGAAGTGAATGCGGATATGGCAGTACAGCAAAACTGCTGCCAAGACAAGTTGCACCGCAAACCATGCGCCGCCATATTTTGCCGACAAGGCGAGCAGCAAGGCATTGCAGGCGGCAACATAATGTGCGGTAGAGAGCAGGTGGGCAGTAATACGGCTGTCGGTTGCGTTGTCCATCATTATCCTTGTTTTAAACGGTTGGCCGCAGCTTCAACTGCTTGGGCGGTGGCCGGCGATAATACCATTTGCGGCCGAGCCTGTTTGAGTTCGGCCTTCGCTTGCGCCAAGTTTTTGCAGCCACCATAGACCAGCAGCCACGTCAGCACCACTGCGGCACTTCTTCCATAACCCAAAGCGCAACATACCAGCGCTTTGCCGTGTTTTTGGCGCAAGGTTTCCAATATCAAGGCCGTCTGAACCAAATCGTTTTCAGACGGCGTTACCATATCCAGTAAAGGCAGAGCGCGATATGCTCCCTGATAGCTACGGCAGGGATATTCGGCGCATACATCCAATACGACAGGCAAATGGTTTGAAATCCCTAAAACGCTGCCAATTAATACATCATTGCGGACTGGTGCCGTTTTCGCTTTACCGCGTAACCAATACGCCATGTTTAGCCGTACGCTCACCAGATAAGGCAATAGTAAAACCGTCGCTGCCACCGATAATTTACCGTTAGCCTGTTTTTGGAATATGTTTGCATTTCCAGTCAAATAGGCAAAGGATACCATCAGTAAAGACACGCTAATCCATATCAACCACAGCCACACACCACCCAGCAGCGCAGGCAAAGCCGTCAAACACGCGCCAAGTAAATACAGCAACGCAATCCTTCTTGAGCGTACATCACTCAAGCCCAGTCTTAACGGCGAAGTCATCTGACGCGGGAAAGCCCACAACACCAGCCAGCCAAGCAATGCTCCTGTCGGCACGTCAATAAAATGATGTTGATAAGTTGTCAGTACCGACAGGGCAATCAGGCTTTGCCATAAGAAAAGAGGCAGGCGGATTTTGGGAAAGCGCGTCCAATAAAATGCACCCACGATAATTGCCAACGCAATATGCAAAGATGGCGCTTGGTTGTACGGCAAATCAAATGCAGCCAATGAATCAAACAGCCAGCCTGACAGTCCATCGGCAGGCGGTTTAGGCCACCCGAAACGCAGCGGAAACAGCACAAAGCAAGCAGTCGCAATCAGTTGGGCGGCTACAAGGTGCGCTACATATCGGTTTTGTTCATGTGTATCACGGCAAAGAAAAAATGCCGCGGCATACATCAGGTTCAGCGACCAATAAGGCACAATCGTCCATGCCCAAAACGGAATATTGCTCTCCCATGCAAAAGCGATTTCAGGTACATAGTCCAGCGATGCCGCGTAATGGTTGGAGAGGCCGTAGCTGGTGTAGAACAGGATACCGACTGAAATCAGCTTGAGTAGGGAGGTTTTGAGGGTAGGTTTCATGGATAGGTACATGGTTTAAATAAGGCCGTCTGAAAGTTAAAAAATTGTTCAGACGGCCTTTATTTTTATTTCTTCACTGCCAAGCTCACGGTGAAAATACCGTCTTCGTCTATCCATTGATGGATTTTTTCAAAACCGGCTTTTTCAACCAACTGATCCATTTCCTGCTGACTGCGGCGGCGCATTACCCAGTTTGGGCTGCCTGCTTTGTGGCTGGTCAGGGCGCGGGCAATCATTTCCAGTTGCGGATGCCACGGCTGGCCGGTGTAAATCAGGTAGCCGCCGGTTTCAATGGCTTCTCCAAAGCCGTAGAGCGAGTTTAAAATCAAATCGTTGTCGGCAAACAATTCGTGCAAGCCGGAGACGATGCCTAGGGTAGGGCGCGGCTGTAAATCATGATAATTGGCGCGGTCGTAAGCATTGACTTCATTGAAGGTTACCGTGTTTTGCAAGCCGCGTTCTGCAATCAGTTTGCGGCCGGCTTCGACATTAATCGGGCTGTAATCGCGCAAGCGTACGGAATCAGGCAATGTGTCGGCAGTCAGGGCATCCAATACATAGCGGCCATGACCGGACGCGATATCCAAAACGTGTACAGGTTTGCCTGCTTCACGCAATTTAGCTGAGGCCGTCTGAATGGCTTTGCCGATATTGACTTTGCGTTGGCGAATGCCGCGCCAGCCGATGGCGTTGAGATAGTATTTGTCCACCCATACACCGAAAGCGTTGCTGCCTTGCGGTTGATTGCGGTAGACATAATCCAGCGTGCTACCCGAATCAAAACCTGTTTCTTGACCGATTCTCAAGCCTTCACTCCAGCGTGAACCCAGTTTGAGCGAGGCGCGATATGTTGCCCAAAATGCGCCGCGAGGCGTACAAACAGGCAAAGGCGTAGCCAGTTCGTCGGCTTCGCGACGGCTGTCTCCAAACAAGTGCGCTTGAGTCAGATCGACTTGTTGCAAAGGCTGATTGAAACGCTCGCGGATAAAACGGCGCATTTCGACAAAAGCGATTTCACGGTCTTGCTCGCCTAACGTATCGTGGTAGAAACCGGGCAGGATATGGCGCTCTTTAATATGGCTGCCTAAGCGGTTGTAGAAATCGTGTTGCGGTTTGTGATGAACAACCCAATCGCTGCCTGAAATCAACAGTTGTATAGGCGTAGTAATCGCTTGTGCATCGGCAACGACGCGCTCGGCCGCCTCATATAAACCCAGCAGGATGCGCACAGAAATAGCGCGGGCAATCAGCGGATCATTGTCGTAGCTTTTTTGACGTTCGACATTGTGGGTCAGATAGTGGGCTTTGACGTAGCTGTTGACAAAGAAATTGCCACGCCATTTTTGCATAATTTTCAAACCGGTACGGGCAAACGGAACATAGAGTTTGACTTTGAACGCAGGCGAAGCCAATACGGCGCAACGGATTTTCGGCGCGTAATCGTGCAACCAAGTAGAAACCAATACCGCACCAACACTTTGTGCAATCACGCAGATGTTTTCAGGTTTGATGCCGTATTCGCTTTGAATGTGTCGGATAAAATCATCTACATCAGCAACCGAAGTACCGATACTCGGACTATCGCCGCGTTCACCAGGGCTGTAACCATGACCGCGCGCGTCCCAAGCAAAATAGGCAAAATCATCAAAACCTAGCTCATCTGCCACAAACATCATCCGGCCGGAGTGCTCATGCCCGCGATGGAACAGCACAATGGCTTTGTCGGAAGAACCATCAGCAGCAGGGCGATAGCGGTAGAAAAGCGAAGTACCGTCTTGGGTAGAAAAGAATTTTTGCTGTTCGGACATGAGAAACTCCTAATAGTCATATTTTTTGAACAGTATCATGACATATCGAATAAATGCAATGACTATCCGATAGACGGACGAATGCAATGATGGAGAGAAATGGTAAAAGATGGTTTCAAATTTCACTTAAAACTGATGACAGTGATTGTGAAAAGGGTTAGATAGGGGGTGGATAACCTTACAAACTACTACCGACATATCATCATAAACTCTTTGTTTTGCAATTAATTTACGAAACACAGTCAGACGGGACTTATCGTTATCATATTGTTGCCAAATTTTTTCTCTTATTTCTTCTGAAGGGGAATCGCTTAGGCCGTCTGAATAGTTTTCAGACGGCCTTTACTGCGTTTAACCAAGCACTAATTAACTGCTAATTTTGTCATGTTTTAATACATCCATCGAAACCCGAATACACATTTAAAAAGGAAATCAAACATGAAAAAATTTTTATTGACCGCCATCGTTGCTTTGTCTGCCGCTACTGCCGGTGCCAGTGATTATATCGAACACAAAATCTACAGCGACAAAAACTTCGAGCAAAATCGTGCTAAAGCCGTAAAAATTTTGGAACAACGCGGCTATCAAGTTCACGATGTTGAAGCCGATAGCCGTCGAGGTCAGCCTGTGTTGGATATCGAGGCTTTTAAAGATGGTCGTGAGTACGACATTGTTTTGTCTTTTCCTGATTTGAAAATTATTAAAGAACGCATCGACTATTAATATTTTGATGCAAAGCGGGTTGTCGCAGGACTTTGGGGTTCTGCGGCAGTTTGCTATTTAGGTATTTAAAGAATGTAAGCTACATGTAAATTACCTAAAATAAATGAACTAAATATGCTTTTTATTTTCCATTTAATTCAAAGTGTTTGATGTTGGGAGTCATGATATGGATTTGAATGATTGGAAGGAAAATGGTCGGCCGAAGCAGATGGGCGACCAAGACAAATCTTTAAACGACGGCGTATCTGCCGATTCCCAACAGGACGTTGATTTTTGGGATCGCAATCGAAACAATACTGTTGAAAACGAAGTTGAGGTTGCGGCTGAAACGGTAGAAGTTCAGGAGGAGGTAGAAGGTCAGGAAGCAGTTGAACATCCTGAGATGCCGTCTGAAAAAAGTGAAAAGAAAGCCAAACGCAAAAAAGACAAGGCAAAAAAGAAAAAAAATAAAGCCGAAGATTTGAATGCGCCTGATTTGTTGGGTACGAATAAGGGCGTGGAAACCATGTTCCGCAACGCCGTACGCTCGGAGATGGAATTGTTGGCGCTGGCGGCAACCAAAGCGAATATTATGATTTCGCTGAATGGTTTTATCGTGTCTGCTCTGATGATTTCGGGCGCGTTTATTTTTTCATCGTCGCCCGAATTTTTGATTCCGGCCAGTACGTTTATGATTACTGCCGCCGCATCTATCGTGTTTGCGTTGCTTTCTGCTTCGCCGGAACGTATCGGCAAAATGCAGGCGGCGCGGACATGGTTTAAGGATTTTATCCGCGGCCGTTCTAAGCTGCGGGACTTGAAAACCCGCCTCAGTAGTACCGAAACGCGCTTTTTTGGCGGCAGCCAACCCAATATTTTGATTTATGAAGACCGTGTGAAACTGCAAAAAGATCAATATTGGGAAATGATGCAGGAGATTATGGGCGACCGTAAACAAATCTATGAAAAGATGAGCGACCATCTTTATTGGCTTGGTTTGTTGGCGGACAAACAGTTCAAATACATCAATTTGTCTTACGCGGTATTCCGCTGGGGCTTGCTGGCTTCACTGGTGGCGTTTATCGGCGTGAAAACATTGCCGTCATTGCTGATACCGCCGGCCAACAATGCGGCAGAGCTGCGTTCGCTGGGAATCAATATGTTTAACGGTGTGTACGAGCCTTCCGCCGTACAACAGCTTCCGGATGGTAAGTTGCTGATTGCGGAAGACGAACCTAACCATGCGTTCAGTATCATCAGTATTGATAAAACCGGTAGGTTTGTGGAAGACGAGGCATTGGATACGCGCGTGATTACCGGTTTCAAACGCCGTCTCAGCGACTTGGAGGCTTTGGCTCGCGACGAGGAAGGTTTTATCTACGCGCTGACTTCACACTCGCGCACCCGTAAAGGCAACCGCTCGCCTGACCGCGAACACTTGATGCGCTTTAAAATTCAAGACGGCAACGTGTTGGGGCTGACCAGCTACGACAATCTGACGCAGGTTTTGGAAACCGATCACAAGTTGCATGATTTGATTCGCGAGCGAACCAAGGCAGAAGTTTCTTTTGACGAAATCAATATTGAGGGCATGGCGTTTGATCCGGTGAAAAAACGTCTTGTTTTGGGGTTCCGTGATCCTGAGTTCAACAACATGGCTTTGGTTGCGTTTATCAGCAATCCGAAAGATGTGTTTGAGCGCAATGCCAAACCTGAGTTTGATGAAGTAGCTGTGATTGATATTGATGGCGGCGGTATCCGTTCCCTCAACTATGATCCTGTGTTGAAAACCTACGTGATTGCCAATGAAGTGAAGGATGAGAATGGACAGAAATTCTCACAACTGTGGACTTGGAGCGGTAACCCGACCGATGAACAGCAAAAAATCTCTCTGCCTAATCTGCAACACATCACCAACGTTGAAGCTGTTGATTCGATTACCGTTAACGGCAAGCCTCAAATGATTCTAATGGGTGACGAAGGTAATGCTTCGCAGAAAATTACTGCCAAGTATATGTTGGTAGATTACAGTCAACTGGGTAAACAGTAAGTGATCTTCGCTGACGGATAAAAGGCCGTCTGAAACCGATAGTTTATGGTTTCAGACGGCCTTCAAGCCATTGATGACACGTTTGTAGCAGGTATAAACCAATGCCGCGCAGGCCAGCCACATAAGGATATAGAAAGTCGGATGGAAGCTGCCGGCGATTGCATACCATACTGCCAATGCACCGATAAAGAATGCACGGTCGCTTTTGCCGAATGGCCCGTCATAACGCCGGCCGTTACCATGAACTTGCCCCAAAACGCCGCAAAACTCAGTCATTGCCGCCAGCCAAATAAACAGGGCAATTTGTACGCCGCCGAAGGGTGCGATAAAGGCAAAAGGCAAATACAAAGCAGCATCGGCGGCAATATCGGTGATTTCATTCAAATAACCGCCCAATGCCGATTGTTGGCCGAACTCCCGTGCCAGCATACCGTCCATCGCATTCAGTGCCATGCGGACAAACAACCAGATCGGCAAAAGCCAGAATAATGTGGATACACCTGCAAACAATGCTAAAAGCAAACCGAGCAAAATGGAAACGGCGCAGGCAAACAGGGTTACCTGATTGGCAGTAATGCCTTTTTGATACAGTCTCTTAACGATGGGGCGCAACAGGTTTTGGAATTTTGGTTTCAGGGCGTAGATACTCATCATTATGCAGAATAAAAGAAAATGAAGTGCCGTGATTATAGACGAAATCCGTTATAATCCGTCAATCTTCGAATCACGCGGTTCGCAAACCTCCCGCGTTAACAAAACTAGGAATTTACAATGGAAAAACAGCAAGCCCTTGTTATTTTTTCGGGCGGGCAGGATTCAACGACCTGCCTGATTCAGGCAATTCAAACCTATGGCCGTGAAAATGTGCAGGCCATCACTTTTCAATATGGACAACGCCACGCCATCGAATTGGAGCGCGCGCGTTGGATTGCCCAAGATTTAGGCGTGAAGCAGACCGTACTTGATTTGAGCCTGATACAACAGATTACGCATAACGCGTTGATGGATGATACGGCATCCATTGAAACAGCTTCAGACGGCCTGCCCAATACATTTGTAGATGGACGCAATGCTTTGTTTTTGCTTTACGCCGCCATTTACGCCAAAGGGCAGGGGATACGCCATATCATTGCCGGCGTATGCGAAACCGACTTTTCCGGTTATCCCGACTGTCGCGATGTGTTCGTCAAGTCGATGAATGTTACGCTGAATCTGGCTATGGATTACGCTTTTCAAATCCACACGCCCTTGATGTATTTAACCAAAGCGCAAACTTGGGCATTGGCGGATGAAATGGGTGTGTTGGATTATATTCGCGAGCATACGCATACCTGTTATAACGGCGTGGTCGGTGGTTGTCATGAATGCCCGAGCTGTATTTTACGCGAGCGTGGTTTGTCAGAATATTTGGAAAGCAAAAAGGCCGTCTGAATTAAGAGAGACATAATATTTCCAATATCCAGTTGTACGAAAAGGCCGTCTGAAAAATTCATTTCAGACGGTCTTTGGCTATGTATTTTGTTCTGCTTAGAACAGCAAATCTGCCGGTTCGCTGCTTGCCGGAGCATCTTTTACAGGCGCAGAGGCCGAGGCAGTAGCCGGTTCGGAAGCGGCTTTAGGCGCGGAAGCAGGCGTCTCGGCAGGAGTGGTTGCCGGTTTGGCAGCAGGTTTTGCCGGTTTCACCGGAGTCGGACGAACGCTTTGTTTCGGTTCGGATGCTGCTTTGTTTGTATCGTCGGTAGCATCGACTTCGATTTCAGTACCTTGAGGCAATACCACATCTTTAGCAGGAGCCGGTTTCGGCATGACTTTGGGTTTGCTGTAAGCATCCGTGCCGCTGGTCCATGCCAAAGATTTTAAAGGCGATTTGAGTTTCACGCCTTTGGCGCAGGTCAGACAGTTTGCCGCACCGGTGCGTCCTTTCAGGATTGCATCCACACGCGCTGCAGGAATGGTTTTGCCGTGCGCTTTTGCCCAAGCGGCAATGCTTTTTTTCAGGGCAGCCGTATCAAGGTTTTTCTTGTCGTATGGGTCACGATAGGCAGCCAGCCACAAGTTTTGGTTGGCATCTTCGTTCAGGCTCGCCATTTGGTAGATAACGGAGGCAGGAGAACCTGTTGCGATGGTTTTGGCAAATTCCAATGCGTCAGGCGATTTCATGCGCACGCAACCATGGCTGCGGACTCCGGGCACGCTGGCAGGGGCATTGGTGCCGTGAATGCCCAGGCTTAATTTGGGGTCGCCAAGACGGACGAATACGGGGCCCAGCGGGTTATTTGGGCCGGCCGGTACGCTTTTTACGCCGTCATTGCGTTCTTTTTGGATAGATTTAGGGATGTGCCAAACCGGGTTGTAGGCTTTTGCACCGATTTTATGTTCGCCCAGATTGGTTTGGGTCATGGCTTTGCCGACGGCAACAGGATAAATTTTGCTCAGTTTACCGTTGTCGTAGAGGAACAAACGCTGTTGCGTAATATTGATAACGACGTGTTGTCCGGAAGAGGCGGGGGAGACGTCTGGAATAAGTGTGTTTGCAGCAGCGGCCGAGGTCAGAAGGGCGGCTGTCAGGCCAAGGAATAATTTTTTCATGTCGTCTTTTTTTTGTAGGGATTGAAATGAAAGTTTTTGGCGCATGATACCTGAAACTCTGTGTTTTTGTGAGAAAATATGCGCTTTCGGTATTGGAAGACAGTCAGGCGGCCGGTAAGCGGCTGTCTGACGGAAACGGTATGAGTGTGAAAGAACGGTATCAAGAGGCGGAAGTTTTTTCTTTGGATTATGAGGGCAGGGGTGTTGCCAGAGTCGATGGAAAGACTGTATTCATCGGCGGTGCGCTGCCCGGAGAGCGTGTAACGTTTGCCATTCATAAAGAAAAAAAGCAGTTTGCAGAAGCTCAGGTCGAAACGGTTTTAAAACCTTCTTCCGAACGCATTGAGCCAGCTTGTTGCTATTTTGATACATGTGGCGGCTGTTCGCTTCAACATGTTTCTTTCGGAGCGCAAGTTGCGTTAAAGCAACGGATTTTGGAAGAGCAGTTGGAACGGATAGGTAAGGTCAAGCCGGAAATAATTTTACCTCCTTTATATGGTTACTCCTGGTATTATCGCGATAGAGCGCGTTTAAGTGTTTCGGTGGATAAACAAGGCCGTCTGAACCTCGGTTTTCAGGCCAAAAAAAGCCATGATGTCGTCAATATCCGCCATTGCCATATTTTGCCTAAGCATGTGTCCGATAGATTGCCTGATGTCCGCAATTTGCTGCAAAAGCTGCATGATGACGGTGTAAAAGTGAAATTTGTTGAGTTTTATTGCGGGAAAAATGTGACAGCACTCAACATTCGTTTCGTAAATCAACCGTTTGGACAAATATTAAGCGAATTGCGTAATTGGTTTGATAAGATATTGTCGGGTGCTGAAAAAGTATGGCAAATATGGCTGCAGGATCATGCCGAGTCCTTGCCGTTTTATCCCGAGAATGTGCCTGCTCTGAACTATAATTTTGCTCAATTTGACGTGGAAATGCCTTACAAGCCGGGTGATTTTACGCAGATTAATGCGCAGCTGAACGAAGTGATGGTGGCAAGGGCGGTCAGGCTTTTAAACCCTCAAAAAGGGGAGAGGATTGCCGATTTGTTTTGCGGTTTGGGCAATTTCAGTTTGCCGTTGGCGAAAAGTGGCGCATCGGTTGTCGGTATTGAAGGCGCCGATTATTTGGTAGATAGGGCAAGGGAAAATGCCCGCCTGAATCGTTGTGCCGAGAATATGACGTTTTCTGTTGCCGACTTGTTCGATACCGATGAAAAGACTGTCGAGTCATGGGGAAAATTTGACAAGATGCTGCTGGATCCGCCGAGAAGCGGGGCTTATGCTGTTGTCAAATCGATACATAAGCCGTTTTTACCCCAAAAAATAGTATATGTTTCATGCAATCCATCAACATTTGCACGGGATGCCGGTGTCTTGGTGGATAAGGGCTATAAGTTTAAGGCGGCAGGAATCATGAATATGTTTGCACAAACCTCGCATGTTGAATCCATCGGTGTGTTTGAGTTGTAAATTGGTATCAAGTCCTTTATGTGAGTAGGGTTTTTAATGTAAAAATGAGTGCATTCATGTTATCATCATTCGTTTGGGGAATTCATAACGTTGAAGTTGCGTGTAAAGCAACAGATGTTAATAAATGCAGTTTGCAGCACAAGACCGGGAGGTGTTCTTGAACTATCAACTTTTAACTATTTTTTTGCTGGTGCTTTTTTTGCTGGTGTTGTTTTTTGTTCGTCATAAACAAAGTAGTGAACAAAGAGGCAACTCAGGCAAACAAAGCGCACATGCATCAAAAGGCGGCCATAAATCTGCCGCTCATACAGCCTCCTCTGAGGATGGAAACGACTGGATTGAGAAAGTCAACCAGACAGTTTCCAATGCGGATAATCAAGATTGGGAATGGGGCGGAAGCGGCTCAAGCAATGCTACGGCTTCTGTTTCTGCACAAGAAGTCGATCCGCTGACCGAATATCAGGTTTATAAACAGTTCGGCTATGAAAGTAAAGCAGCAGAGTCTTTGGCCGGTTATCTCAATACTTTGGAAGACGGTGCACCGGAAAAACTGGTTCATGAATTAATCGGTTTGAATCTGCGCGTCGGCAATATCGACATGCTCGCAGATACGCTTGAGCGCCATAGTGCTTCCCTTTCTGAAGACAGTGTAGCCGAATACTTGAAAGCTGGTCTGGCTTTGGATTCAACCAACCTGCGCTTGCGCGTTTTTGCCGAACATCATCTCGGTTGGAATATGCAGGAAGTGGATCGTCAAATTGGCGAACAAAGTGGTTTGGAAGTTGCTTCCGATGAGCATATTGCCTTTGAGAACGATTCGGCCGAACGCATTGTCGTGCCAGGTATGGGTAAACGCGCGCCTATCGTATTAGGCAAGAAAGACTTTGGCGAAATCAGCCCTGAAGAGATGGGCGCGGTGATTGGTTTTGCCAAGCCGGAGCGCAGTGCAAAAATCCTGAAAGACAAGATCAGTTACGAGACTGCTTTGCATCAATACAACAAAGCAATCCAAACTTCTGCGAAACCTGCTGGTCTCATTATCGATGCCTTGCGTCTGGATTATCAGAATGAAGAAGTAGGGCAGTTTGCCAAGCATCTGTGGAAGCTTTACCACTCTTTGGGCCAATATGGCCGTCAAGTAAAAGAACGTATGCTTGGTTGGGGTTATAGCCTTGGTTATCACGAAATTTTTGATGATTTGGAAAAAGGGCCGTCTGAACAGCAAATTAAAGAGATTGGTTTGAAGCGCGGTTATATTCAGCCAAGTTCTTTGCAGATGAAAGCCAAATATCGCGATTTGGTTCAAAAAGATTCTTCTGTCATTAGTGCAAGCTCTTCACCTGCTGATGAAGCCCTGAAAGAAGTGGAGTCTCTGTTGGCCTACGGTCAGTTGGATTTGGCTATCGGCACTCTGGAACAGGCTGTTTTGCAGTATCCTCAAGAATCGCAGCTGTACATCATCTTGTTTGATTTGTACGAACGCGTCGAAGACTGGGGACGTTTGGAGCAATTCCTGCGCTTGTTGCGTGAACGTGTTGTCAGCCTGCCTGAAGAGGTTGTCTTGGCAATGAGCCGTCTCTTGCAACGAATGAACCAATATTCAAAAAAATAAGATAATCGTAGAAAGTACGAGTGATGAATAATCATTTACCAAAAATTAAAACCATACGGGTTATGTTACAGGAGATGGGTGAGCAACAGCAGGCGGTATTCCGTATGGCATTTAAAATGCACAATACGACGAATTACGTCATCGTTTCCCCTGATTCTGATGAAAAACCGGATTTGGTATTGGTTGATACCGATACTCCGGAAGGTGTAGAAGCTTGGAAAGAGTCGAAGAAAACTTATCCGGAAGTGCCTGTAGCGATGTTTTCTTCCGAGTTGCCGACAGTAACGACTCCTTATTTGGCCAAGCCGGTTAAATTCGATACCTTGTTTCCTGTTTTGCGCAGCCTGGCTCAGGGCGGGAATGTTTTTGAGCCGTCTGAACAACAAGCGGCTGAAGAGAATAAAGGACAATCAAATTCTGATGGCGCAAGAAAAGCCACCATTCGCCGATTTAATCCAAATAAAGGCTTGTTGGGTGCGCTGAAATTTGCCAGTCAAGGACACCAAGATATTGCCGTCTTGCATGAAGGCAAGCCGATATTAATCGTGTTTCCTAGTATCCAGCGAGTACTGCTGACAGTCAGTGCCAATGAGTTGGAGAAATTGTGTAAAAACGATAACTTGGCAGTTGTGTGTAAGGCTGTTCCTGATAATCCGCAATGGAAAGAGAAAGCCAAAGTTACCATTATGTCATGCTTGTGGCAAATGGCCATTTGGACTGCATCAGGCCGTCTGATTTATCCGATGACGCCGCAAACTGTCTTTACGCTCAAGCGTTGGCCAAACTTAACCCGTTTGGCGCATGTTCCGGAATCTATGCGTCTGTCGGCATTTCTGACGAAAACATCCGTTAATTTAAATGTTCTCTATAAAGTCATGCCATTAGAGATGCCTGATATTTTGAATTATTTATCGGCAACATATATAACAGGCTTTTTGGCGACAGATACAGAGTTTGCAACAGATGCGAATAATACGCCTTCCTTGAATGAACAGATTGATGTGAATAGCAAAGACGTACCTGAAACAGCAATGAGCAAAGAGGCTCAAAAAGTTGCCGGTCCGTCTAAAGAACAACCTCGCGGCCTGTTGCAACGCCTGATGCGTAAGTTGCTGGGTAAATCGTAAAGGACACATCATGAAAGAAAATAAAATTATCTTTACCGGTCCTGTTGGCGTAGGTAAAACCACTGCAATTTCAGCTTTATCTGATGAACCGCCGGTTCAAACCGATGCATCCGCATCCGATATGACACTTGTCCGCAAGGGGTACACGACTGTGGCAATGGACTACGGTGTCATTCATTTGGATGAGGAAACCAAGGTTCATCTTTATGGTACGCCTGGTCAGGAGCGTTTTAATTTTATGTGGGAAATTCTGAGCCAAGGCAGTATGGGCTTAGTGCTTCTTTTAGATAATACAAGAAGCAACCCATTGAAAGACTTGCAATTCTTCTTGGATGCGTTCCGCGAGTTGCTGAAAAAAGCGCCTTTGGTTGTAGGGGTAACGAAGATGGATATCCGCTCCTTGCCAAGCGTAGATGTATATCAAAAATATTTAGCACAGAATAATTTTAATGTACCGGTTTTTGAGATTGATGCACGTCGAGAAGACGATGTAAAACAATTGGTTACTGCCATGTTGTTCTCAATTGACCCCGGATTAGAGGTATAAGATGGAAGCGACACTCTCTTTACAATCAAATTTATATCCTAAGATTACACCGGCAGGTGCGTATTATGCCGTTTCAAGTGATACGCCCAGCGCCAGCAGAACTTTATTGTATGGTTTGTTGCGCGCAGAGCCGTCTGAAACCATCAGCAGTGAAAAACTTTTGGCGTGGGCAGACACCAGCGATATCAATACCGCTTTAAACCTGTTGTATCGCCTCCAACGCTTGGAGTTTTTGTACGGTGACGAGGAAATCAGCACAGAGGACATCCATCTGACTGACGAGCAATTACCGACATTGTTGGAACAGTTGTCTAATTCTGGCAAAGCTTTATTGGCTGATGAAAACGGTTTGTATTTTGCCAATGCCAATTTCCATCACGAGGCTGCGGAAGAATTGGGCCTTTTGGCGAGCGAAGTGGCCAAAATGGAAGACAATCACCGTCTTTTGATTCGCAATAACCTGCATATCAATAATAGCGCATGGGGTATTTGCGATCCTTCAGGCCAAAGTGAATTGACCTTTTTCCCGCTGTATATTGGCATGACCAAGCTGATTTTGGTAATTGGCGGAATGCCTGATTTAAATAAAGAGGCTTTTGTTACTTTGGTTAAAGTGCTGTACCACCGATACGGCAGCCGTTGATTTTTGCCTGACCAATATTTATTTTAGAATGGAGCGACTATGCAACAACTATTGATCTCTGTATTAAGCGATTTGAACAATACCTCTGCGGATATCACTGCTTCTGCAGTTATTTCTACAGACGGCCTGCCAATCGCAACCATGCTGCCTTCGCATTTGAATGCAGACCGTGTAGGTGCGATGTCGGCAACGCTTTTGGCATTGGGCAATCGTTCCGTACACGAGTTGGCTTGCGGTGAGTTGGATCAGGTAATGGTTAAAGGTAAAAATGGCTATATTCTGCTGAGTCAGGCAGGTGAAAATGCAGTGTTGGCATTGATGGCAAAAGAAAGCGGTAAATTGGGTTTGATTTTGTTGGATGCGAAACGTGCGGCCAAACAAATTGCTGAAATCTTATAAAAGTTTTATAAATTAAAAAGATATAAAAATATTTTTGTTTTTATATAGATTGTTGCTTGACAGGCTTCTGATATTTTCTATATAATCCCATTTTTAATTCCCCGATAGCTCAGTCGGTAGAGCGACGGACTGTTAATCCGCAGGTCCCTGGTTCGAGCCCAGGTCGGGGAGCCAGATTTGAAAACCACCATCTTGTATGGTGGTTTTTATTTTATCTATTGGTTAATATTTTAAGATATTTTGATGATAATTGATTAAATGATTACACTTAATTCATCAGCCTTTATAGGAACAAATCATCGAGGTTACATCACAACCATCCATGTGAAAAGTGGAAAAGACTTTTGAAGATCTATAAATCGTAGCAATCCAAAAGATAAAACAATTTATGAAGTAAAATAATTTATGAAAGGTTAAAAATGATTTACTCAGCAAAGCTAAAAAAAATGGATGAAATAATTGAGGAATTTGCATATTTTTCTATAGAAAATAACGATCTATATTGTTTCCTTAATTGTTGTCCAATGGCTATTGAAGTGAATAAAGTTTACAATGTGGAACTTGACTATTTCATTATTGATGAGTTTATATTGGAAGAGGTTAATACAGATGAATCTGTTATTATTCCTTTTGAAAGAATAGGTGATAGTGCACAATATAAGATAACAGGTAGGTTAGATGGCAATACATTTACAGCTGGAAATATTTGCTTTGAAGATGATGCTCTTCAATTAGAATATTCTTATTTAGATGGCAGATTAATTACTTTAACTGTATGGAGATTAAGTATATCCGTAATTTCTGAAAGAATATAATCGTTATATTTTCTAAGAAAATTATTGTCTATATAAACCGTGCCGTCTGAAAAAATCCCAATTTTTCAGACGGCTTGAGACCTTAGTAAAAAAACCTAAGTTTTTACCCAGGCATTTAGGGGGTTTCTTATAAGAATCTTCTTTCGGCAAACCGAACAAACCATGATCACCAAATATATCGACCGATTCCTTTTGTTAACGCTGGAGAAAGTGATTTGTTGGCAGCTGTAGACTGTTTTTAAAAGAAAATATGCTGTCGGACTTTGCCTTTCTTTCGTCAAACTGATAAACTGTTTGCCATTATTTTTGACTGGGGCATAAATTTTTCATGAAAGACGCAGAGCAGAGTAGTTGTTATACCGCTTCTTTCCCTTTATTTATGCCCGAAATTTGGCAGTCTGTCCGTTTTAAGCGGAACGGCTGCCTTTTTGTATTTTAAAGGAACGCAATCATTATGGATTTCAGTTGGTTGGCCGAGCCGCATACTTGGATAGGCTTTGCCACGCTTCTGGTTTTGGAAGTTGTTTTAGGTATAGATAACCTTGTTTTCGTAGCAATTTTGGCAAACAAGGTCAAACCGTCGCAACGGGATAGGGCGCGGATAACGGGCTTGGGTTTGGCTGTCGTTATTCGGATTTTCATGCTGGGCTTCATGGCGCATATCATGACGCTGACGCGTCCTTTGTTTGAGCTGGGCGGCTTGGAGATTTCTGGTAAAGACATGATTATGTTTGCCGGTGGTATTTTCCTGCTTTATAAAGCGACTACCGAGCTGCACGAACGCCTTGAAGGCCATAATCAATTTGCGGTTGCTGAAGGGCAGAAGAAGCATTCTTCTTTTTGGGGCGTTGTGGCGCAAATCTTGATTTTGGATGCGGTTTTCTCTATCGATTCTGTTATTACGGCAGTGGCGATGGTGGATCATATTGTGGTAGCAATGGGTGCAGTGGTTGTGGCGATGACGGTGATGATTTCCGCCAGCAAACTGTTGACCGCCTTTGTGGACAAGCATCCGACCGTTGTGATGTTGTGTTTGGGTTTCTTGTTGATGATTGGTTTCAGCCTGATTGCGGAAGCCTTCCATTTCCATATTCCGAAAGGCTATTTGTATGCGGCGATCGGCTTCTCGATTTTGATCGAACTGTTTAATCAGGTTTCGCAAAAGAATGCCCGCAAAAATGACTACATCAGTACCTCTTGGCGTAAGCGTACCGCTGAAAATGTGTTGGGCATGATGGGTATCCGCGAAAGCATTTTGGCAAAAGCAGGCGATAACGGCGGTGATGACGAGCATTTTGAAGAAAACGAAAAATCCATGATTCGCAGCGTGCTGACTTTGGCGGAGCGTCCGATTATGGGTGTGATGATTCCGCGTCGGGAGATCGAGAAGTTGGATATTTCCCAAAGTCGGGAAGAACAAAATGCGCAGCTGAAAAATACGCCGTATAGCCGTTTGTTGGTTGTCGGTAAGGCAGGTGTAGATGAGCCTTTGGGCTATATCAGTAAAAAAGATTTGCTGAACCAGCTGCTTGAATCTGGGGAAATCAATATTCAGACGGCCTTGCGCCAGCCGTTGATTTTGCCGGACAGTACGACGGCATTGAATGCGATTGAATTGTTCCGTCAAAGCAGCGCGGATTATGCCTTGGTGGTGGATGAGTTTGGTGCGGTATTGGGCATGGTAACCATGAAAGATTTGTTGGAAACTATTGCCGGTGAGTTCCCCGAGGAATTCGAGCGTGAGGAAGAAGAAGCTGCTCCAGCCAGTCAGGATGAAACGCTGTCTGTGGATGGTGCATTGGAGTATGTGGAATTGGCTTCTCAATTGAATCTGCCTGCCCAAGAGGAAGATGCGGACTTTCATACCGTTGCCGGCTTGATTATGGAAGAATTGCAAAGTATTCCTGATGTAGGCGATTTCATCGATTATCACGGCTGGCGTTTTGAAGTGGTTGAGAAGGACGGACAACGGATTGCACGTGTGAAAATCAACCGTTTGCCGGAAGAAGAATAAGTGAAGAGTTAGTATGGTAAAGGCCGTCTGAAAATGTTCAGACGGCCTTTTTATTGATTCAACTTTAGTTACCGTAATGTCCAGAGCCTAAAATTCGGTGTGAATGTGCGCCGGTTGCATGGTGGGGATTGCTCGGAACTTGATTGCACCAACAGGCTGCAAGCCAGGCAAAAGCGGCGGCTTCCACCCATTGCGGGTCAAGATGGAGCTTGGCTGTGCTGTGCAATTTGGTGTCGGGAGAAAACAGGGTTTCCAAGTCTTGCATCAAAACCGGATTGCGGATGCCGCCGCCGCAGATGTAAAGATTATGAATCGCCGGAGCAGCTTGTTTGGTCGCGTCAAAAATGGTTTGTGCGGTATAAAAGACCAATGTGCGTATCACATCTTCCGGCTTTTCATTACCTTTCAGACGGCCTTGAAGCCAGCTTAGGGAAAACAACTCTCGGCCTGTACTTTTGGGATAAGGGCGGCTGAAATAAGGATGGTCGAGCAGGGAAGCGAGCAGGTCGGGGAGGATTTTGCCTTGTGCGGCTTTTTCCCCGTTTTTGTCGTAAGGCTGCTGCCAGATATGTTGCATCCATGCATCCATCAGCATATTGCCGGGGCCGGTATCGAAGCCGAAAGAAGGGCTGTCGGGCGGGAGGATGCTGATATTGGAAATGCCTCCAATGTTGAGTACGGCTCGGGTTTCATTCGCATCTCGAAACAGCGCTTCGTGAAAGGCTGGGACGAGGGGTGCACCTTGACCGTTGCAGGCAAGGTCGCGGCTGCGAAAGTCGCCGACAGTGAAAATGCCGGTCAGTTCAGCTAACAGGGAGAGGTTAACCAGTTGAATGCTGTAACCGTATTCAGGCGCATGGCGGATGGTTTGTCCGTGGCAGCCGATTGCGGCAATGTCTTTGGCCGACAGGTTTTGTTCTGCCAATAGTTGTTGGACGGTTTGGGTGTATAGGCGGCTGAGTGTTTGCGCCAGGATATTGCTTCTGTGCAATTCATTTTCGCCTATGTCTTGTAGTGCCAACAATTCTTGGCGCAGGCCGTCTGAATAGGGTAGAAAGCTGTGGGCAACGGCTCGTTGCCATTGCTTGCCCTGCATTTGAATCAGTACGGCATCGGCACCGTCCATGCTGGTTCCGGACATGATGCCGATATAGTATTGGGGTTGCATTTCGGTTACAGAAAGAGAAGGTAAAGCGACATTTTAACGCCTTTTGACGTTTTTACGGGAATTTCGGCATTTAATGTAAATAGTTGGTGCAAGAAAGATTACAAAGAGGTTAAAATAACGTGACTCAACATGTTTTCCAAAAGGAAACTTTCCATGGCTCAAACTCAGTCGAGTGCGAACTTGAAGCTGATTAATACGGTTTTTGCCGCTATGCTTGTGAGCATGGTCGGCTATTTTATTTATTGGGGCCTGGGTTATACCCACTACAACCACTCCGGCCTGTTTATCCTTGCTACCTTTTTCGGCGTCTTCATGGCGTTTAATGTGGGTGGTAACGATATTGCTAACTCTTTCGGTACAAGTGTCGGCTCCGGCACATTGACTATTCCGCAAGCTTTGCTGATTGCGGCAGTATTTGAAGTCAGCGGCGCAGTGATTGCCGGCGGCGAGGTAACAGATACCATCCGTAAGGGTATTGTCGATTTGAATGGCATGCATCTGGATCCGATGCAGTTTGTTTTTATTATGATGTCTGCGCTTTTGGCTGCGGCATTGTGGCTGCTTTTTGCATCGCGCAAAGGTCTGCCGGTTTCTACGACACACGCCATTATCGGCGGTATCGTCGGTAGTGCCTTGTGTATGGCGGCATTGAACGGTGTGGATTCCATTGCGCTGATTCAATGGGACAAGTTGGGCGAAATTGCCTTGTCTTGGATTTTGTCTCCGGTATTAGGTGGCATCGTTTCCTATCTATTGTTTTCACGAATTAAGAAAAACGTTTTGGACTACAACTCTTGGGCCGATAATACGCTCAAAGGCATCAAGTTGGAGAAGAAAGCCTATAAAGAAGAGCACCGCCTGTTTTTTGATGCCTTGAGTGAATCTGAAAAAGTCGAATACGCCACCAAAATGGCGCACGATGCCCAAATTTATGATGAGCCGGACTTTGATCCTGAAGAATTGCAGTCTGAGTATTATCGCGGTCTGCACCGCTTTGACAGCCGTAAGGGCGAAGTAGATTCTTACAAAGCACTGCATTCCTGGGTGCCGTTTATTGCTTCTGTCGGCGGCATGATGATTGCGGCCATGTTGATTTTTAAAGGTCTGAAAAATCTGCATTTGGGCATGAGCAACGTCAACAGCTTCCTGACCATTTTCATGATCGGCGCAGCTATTTGGATGGGTACGTTTGTATTCGCCAAAAGTTTGAAACGCAAAGATTTGGATAAATCGACTTTCCAAATGTTCTCATGGATGCAGGTATTTACTGCTTGCGGTTTCGCATTCAGCCATGGTGCAAACGATATTGCCAATGCGATTGGTCCGTTTGCCGCGATTATGGATGTGCTGCGTACCAACAGCATTACTTCTCAAAACGCCGTGCCGCCAATTGCCATGTTGACTTTCGGTATCGCTTTGATCGTCGGCTTATGGTTTGTCGGTAAAGAAGTGATTAAAACCGTAGGCACCAGCTTAGCAGAAATGCACCCCGCGTCAGGCTTCTCAGCAGAGCTTTCTGCCGCCGCCGTCGTGATGGCCGCATCATTTATGGGCTTGCCTGTTTCCAGTACCCATATCTTGGTAGGTGCAGTTTTGGGTATCGGCTTGGTTAACCGCAATGCCAACTGGAAATTGATGAAACCGATCGGCCTTGCTTGGGTTATTACCTTGCCTGCTGCTGCCGTTTTGTCTGTTGTCAGCTATTTGGTTTTGCAAGCCGTGTTTTAACTGACTGTTTGATTTAAAAAGGCCGTCTGAAAGATATTTCAGACGGCCTTTACTTATGTTCATAAGAGTAGATTTTAGATTGCTTTAATGTCGAACAAATAATGTTGTTCAATGTTTAAATTGATACAAGAATAATCAGCGTAATAAAGAAATACCTTATTGGGAATAGCTTAGAAAAGATTTTGGTTTCAAAACTTGGCTTGGTGGGGGTAAACAAGGCTATTTTTAATCAGCCACTATAAGGTTAAGGCAATAAAAAGCCCCAATTCATCGACGTTAAAGATGTCGTATTAAATTGGGGCTCTATTTATTTAGTGCAAGCCTTATCAGGCCGTCTGAACATTATTCAGAAGCTTCGTTGGTCTCGGCTTGAGTAGGAGCTACTTCTGCTTCTGTAGTAGCCTTAGCGGCTTGACGTTCGGCTTGTGCAGCCAATGCCTGTTGAACGGCTGGGTGCTGTTGGGCGATGGTTTGTTCTTCTGCGCTGACTTCGCCTTTGAAGCGGTTATTCAAGTCAAAACGTTTGCCGCCGCGAGCCAGGGCTTTCAGATAGCGCGGACGGCGGCAGTGGTTAGCCAGTACGCGTGCAATCAGTGCAGGGTCGTATTGGGGCAGGGCGGCAACCAAGTCTTGGTCGATACCGACGGCCAACGGTTTGAATCGTTTGAATACATCATATTTGCCGTAAATGTGGTCGGCAATCATGTCTGTCTGTTTTTTCTTGCTCATAGTTTGGACGGCAGATTTCAGCGCAGCGCCCAAAGCGGTTTCTTGTGCCATTGCGGTTGTATTCCTCTAATATAAATCCGTATTTTCGTCATACGGCAATAAGGTGCTATTGTAGTATAAAGACTGTGATTTGGCTAAATTTTTCTGAGAATATTCAGAAATAAACGGTTATTTTTCCAATTTGGCAATGTCTGGTGTATTAACCTGAACATCGGCATTTTGTGCACGATGGCGTAAGGCGTGGTCGATCAAGACCAATGCCAGCATGGCTTCTGCAATCGGAGCGGCGCGTAATCCGACGCAGGGGTCGTGGCGGCCGTGTGTGGCAAGTTCGACAGGGTTGCCCTCTATATCAATACTGCGGCGCGGTGTGGCGATGGAACTGGTCGGTTTAATGGCAATATTCACATGAATGTCTTGTCCGGTGCTGATGCCACCCAAGATGCCGCCTGAGTGGTTGGATAGAAAGCCTTGAGGCGTGAGCTCGTCGCCGTGCTCGCTGCCGCGTTGAGTTACGCTATCAAAACCTGCGCCGATTTCCATGCCTTTGACGGCATTGATGCCCATCATGGCATAGGCAATTTCTGCATCGAGGCGGTCAAAAACTGGTTCGCCTAAGCCGACAGGGACGTTGGCTGCTTCGATATGAAGTTTTGCGCCGACAGAATCCAATGATTTGCGCACGCTGTCCATATAGTTTTCCAAGTCCTCAATTTGGCTTTGGTTTGCGGCAAAAAAAGGATTTTGGGAAATATATTCGTAACCTTCAAACTGGATTTCTTTTTCGCCTACTTGGGTAACGTAGGCGGTAATTTCAGTACCGAATTTTTCTTTCAGCCATTTTTTCGCAATTGCTCCGGCTGCAACGCGGGCAGCGGTTTCGCGGGCGGAACTTCTACCGCCGCCGCGATAGTCGCGTGTACCGTATTTGTGCCAGTAGGTGTAATCGGCATGTCCGGGGCGGAAACTGGTGGCGATATTGCCATAGTCTTTGCTGCGTTGGTCGGTATTGCGGATTAGGAGAGCGATAGGTGTACCGGTAGTTTTGCCTTCGAATACGCCGGAGAGGATTTCGACTTGGTCGGCTTCGCGACGTTGGGTAACGTGGCGGCTGGTGCCGGGTTTGCGACGGTCAAGGTCATATTGGATATCCGCTTCGCTCAATTCTAATCCTGGCGGGCAGCCGTCGATGATGCAGCCCAAGCCTGCGCCGTGGCTTTCGCCGAAAGTGGTAACGGTAAAGATTTGTCCGAAGGTATTGCCTGCCATAGGGATACTCTTTTGAAATTGGGTTTGGAAATTTTTTACTTGTTTGGATAATTCTCAGGCCGTCTGAACAGATGTGAGAACGAAATCAAAGATTCTCGTTTCACCGTTCAGACGGCCTTTTGAGATGACTACTTAGTTCAATTTACCGTGGCACTGTTTGTATTTCAGGCCGCTGCCGCAAGGGCAAGGATCGTTGCGGTGAACAATCAGGCCGTTTTGTGCAAGCGCTTCAGGGCTGAAGTCTGTGCCGTCAGGGTCGAACGCTTCTGTAACCAAATCGGTTTGCGATTGACCGAGCAATTCTTCCATATCAGGCGCATCGGAGTGGACGGTTTGAACATCGCTGACGCTTTGTGCGGCGGTGTGGTCGTATTCGCTATTGCGCTCGATTTGAACGGCAGTCAGCAAAGCGGCAATGTTTTGTTTGATACCGCGCCACAGATTTTCAAACATGGCGAAAGCTTCGCGTTTGTATTCCTGTTTCGGATTTTTCTGAGCATAGCTGCGCAGATGGATACCTTGGCGCAAGTAGTCCATAGCGGCGAGGTGTTCGCGCCATTGGTTGTCGATAACTTGCAGCATAACATTGCGTTCGAAGTCTGACATAGCCTGTTTGCCGACCAATTCAACTTTTTCGGCATACTCGTCTTCGATGCGCTTGATGAGGCGTTCTTTAATGTCTTGGTTGTCCAAAGTGCTGTCTTCTTTCAGCCAGCCTTTAATATCGACATGCAGGCGGAAATCGGCGGCAAGTTGGTGCTCCAGTGCTGGAATGTCCCATTGCTCTTCCATGCTGTCAGGCGGGATGTGGTAATCAACCAAGTCGCTGATAACGTCGGCGCGGATTTCGCGGGTCAAATCACTGACATCTTTGCTGGTCAGGATTTCGTTGCGTTGATGGTAGATCACTTTACGTTGGTCGTTGGCAACGTCATCATATTCTAAAACCTGTTTACGCATATCAAAGTTGCGGCCTTCGACTTTACGTTGTGCGCCTTCGATTTGACGGGTCAGCAGGCCGTGTTCGATGGCAACGCCGCGTTCAGGTGCCAGGCGGTTGAGGATGGCGGCGGCACGGTCGAGTGCAAACAGGCGCAACAATGGATCTTCAAACGATAGATAGAAACGGCTGGAGCCGGGGTCGCCCTGACGGCCGGCACGACCACGCAACTGGTTGTCGATACGGCGGCTTTCATGGCGTTCTGTACCGATAATATGCAAACCGCCTGCGGCCACAACTTGGTCGTGTTCAGCTTGCCAACCGCTTTCAAGGGCAGAAATTTGCGCTTGTTTTTGCTGTTCGCTCAGGGTTTCATCGGCATGGATGGCTTCGATTTGATGTTTGAGGTTGCCGCCCAAGACAATATCGGTACCGCGGCCTGCCATGTTGGTGGCAACGGTAATTGCGCCGACTTTACCGGCTTGAGCTACAATCAATGCCTCGCGCTCGTGTTCTTTGGCGTTCAGAACGTTATGCGGCAGACCGGCTTTGTGTAACAAGTCAGAAACCAGTTCGGAGTTTTCGATGCTGGTGGTGCCGACCAAAACCGGTTGACCGTTTTTGTGGCATTCGGCAATGTCTTTGACAACGGCTTCAAATTTTTCTTCAGCTGAGCGGAAGATTTGGTCGTTGAAGTCTTTACGTTGTACAGGACGGTTGGTCGGGATGATGACGGTTTCGAGGTTGTAAATGCTTTGGAACTCGAAGGCTTCGGTGTCGGCCGTACCGGTCATACCGGATAGTTTGCTGTACAGGCGGAAGTAGTTTTGGAAGGTAATAGATGCAAGCGTTTGGTTTTCGCGTTTGATTTCTACGCCTTCTTTGGCTTCAACAGCTTGGTGCAAGCCTTCGGACCAACGGCGGCCGGCCATCAGACGGCCTGTGAATTCGTCCACAATCACGATTTCACCGTCTTGAATGACGTAGTGTTGGTCTTTGTGGAACAGGGTGTGCGCACGTAATGCCGCCATGAGGTGGTGCATCAGGGAAATATTGGCGGCAGAGTAGAGCGAGTCGTTTTCCTGTAATAAGCCCATTTGTGTCAGGATTTGCTCGGCGTGTTCGTGACCAGCTTCGCTCAGAATAACTTGGTGTGCTTTTTCATCTACCCAGTAATCGCCTTCGCCTTCTTCGGTTTCTTGGCGGATAAGGTGGGCCGGAACGGCATCCATTACGCGGTAGAGCTGGATGTTGTCATCTGCCTGGCCGGAAATAATCAGCGGCGTACGCGCTTCGTCGATCAGAATGGAGTCCACTTCGTCGACAACGGCAAAGTTCAATTCGCGCTGAACTTTGTCGTATTGGTCGGTAACCATATTGTCGCGCAGGTAGTCGAAGCCGAATTCGTTGTTGGTGCCGTAAGTAATGTCGGCACCGTAAGCGGTTTGGCGTTCGAAAGGTTGCAAATCGGCGACGATCACGCCGACACTCAAGCCTAAGAAGTTGTACAAAGGCTCCATAATGCTCGCGTCACGGGAGGCGAGGTAGTCGTTGACGGTAACGACGTGGACGCCTTTTCCTGACAATGCATTCAGGTAAACGGCAAGGGTGGCCACCAGAGTTTTACCTTCACCGGTACGCATTTCGGCGATTTTGCCGTTGTGCAGAACCATACCGCCGATAAGCTGTACATCAAAGTGGCGCATGCCCAATACACGGCTTGATGCTTCGCGGCAGACGGCAAAGGCTTCGACCAAGATGTCGTCCAGGCTTTGTCCGTCGGCGAGACGTTGTTTGAATTCGGCTGTTTTAGCTTGCAGTTCTGCATCGCTCAATGCCTGCATTTGTTTCTCAAGCGCGTTGATTTTGGCAACGGATTTACGATATTGTTTCAGCAGGCGGTCGTTGCGGCTGCCGAAGATTTTCTTAGCAATGTTTGTCAGCATGAATAATTCCTGCGCCTTGATATAATAGTGGGCGAAATTGGGATTTTAACACAAGCGCTTGTATAACGCGGTAATGCTGTTTGAAATAAAGGCGGTTTTGCTGTATTTCAATTGTAATTGTTTGGTTAATTTACTGAGAGGCCGTCTGAAATATATGGATTTAGCACAATTAGGCAAGCGCAATCATTTATTGGCGGGCTTGTTGCAACAATCGCAACAATGGCGGAAATTGGATGCAAAAATCAAAACGGTTTTGCCGGCCAACCTGCATCCGCATTTTCAGACGGCCTGCGTAGAAGACGGAAGATTGGTCTTGCTTGCCGCCAATAATATGGCTGCTTCGCGTTTGAAAATGATCCTGCCTGCCATGTTGCCCAAGTTGCAAACATTGCATACAGGCGTCAGGGAAGTGGTGGTCAGGGTAGTTCCCAAGCCTCCGGCTCAGCCGAAAACCAATAGTTTGAGATTGAGCGAGGCAGCTTTAGACAGCTTCGATGAGGCGGCAGCCAAATTGGAAGGCAAACATCCCGAATTGGCGGCGGCATTGGCAGAATTGGTGCGCAAGCACAGCCGCTAAAATCATGCCGAATGAGATTATGGTTAATAAATGTTAAAATTTATTTCATTTGACTGATAGCATCTAATACTAAAGAAATACGACCTAAACAGTAACTGTTTTCTTTTAGGTAAACTGATGTAAACTTGGCCTGAAATTTTGATTTCGTGTGAAGTTTGTAGCAAAATAACGCCTGAATTTCTTATCACTCTGCGTGAATAAGTTTAAGTTTGACATTTGTCTTTGTTAATATATTCGCGCGGGTTCTATTAATAGAACTTAACAAGACTCTCATCATTAGGAGATACATCAATGAAAGCTTATCTGGCTCTGATTTCCGCTGCCGTTATCGGCTTAGCTGCATGCTCTCAAGAAGCTGCAAAACCTGCTGAAGCACCTGCTGCTTCCGCTGCTTCTGAAGCTGCTCCTGCAGAAACTACTGCACCTGCCGATGCCGCTCCTGCCTCTGAAGCTGCTCCAGCCGATGCTGCCGCCGCTCCTGCTGCCGGCAACTGCGCAACTACTGTTGAAGCCAACGACGCTATGCAGTTTAACACTAAAGAAATCCAAGTGAGCAAAGCTTGTAAAGAATTCACCATCACTTTGAAACACACTGGTACCCAACCTAAAGAAAGCATGGGTCACAACATCGTCATCGGTAAAGCCGAAGACATGGACGGTATTTTCAAAGACGGTGCCGGTGCTGCTGCAACTGACTACGTTAAACCTGACGACGCACGCGTTGTTGCCCACACCAAACTGGTTGGCGGCGGCGAAGAAGCTTCCCTGACTCTGGATCCTGCTAAATTGGCCGGCGGCGAATACAAATTCGCTTGTACCTTCCCAGGTCACGGCGCTTTGATGAACGGTAAAGTTACTTTGGTTGACTAATCCGCCTCAAGCTCGAAAACAGACAGCCTGCCTTGCGCAGGCTGTTTTGTTATAATCTGGAAACATTAATTTAAGAATAAAACTTCAAAACCATGAATCCGTTTGAAACCAAAAGCGTTACTTTTGCCGAACCCATTGAAATGCTGTACGCCTGTCATGGCAAAGTGCGCCGTTTCTGCAGCCAGGTTGCCATGTTGTCGAACTATATTGCCGAAAACGGCTGCAATCAAATCGTTTTGCAAACCATCCGCCAAATTGCCCAATATTTTAATGTTGCCGCGCCGTTGCACCATGAAGACGAAGAAGAAAATTTCTTCCCGCTTCTATTGCAATATGCGCCGCAAGCTCAAGAAAGCGTTGACGAGCTTTTGCGCCAACATATCAGCCTGCACAACAACTGGGCGGCGGTATCTGCCGAATTCGCCAAACTCGAAGCAGACAACGCCTATATCCCCGATGCGGAAACGTTCAAACGCTTTGTCGCAGGATATGATGTTCATCTGGCGATTGAAGAGCCGCTATTTGATATGGGCAAAACCTTTATCCCCAAAGAAAAACTGACCGAAATCGGCGAAATTATGGCTGCACGCCGCCGCAAATAAGGTCGTCTGAAACAATCGTCTCAAGGAATACACTATGCTGACCCCAAAAAGTTGCGATTTGTTCAATATCCCTTTTTTCCAGTTTTCCCAGCTTAAAAAATACCAGCCTGAAAGCATTCCGCAAATCAAGGCAGACTATAAAGAAAACTGGCAGGTATGGCAGCAGCTAATCCAGCAGGTTGCCGCCGAATTGGGTGCACCGTTTGCGCCGCCGCATATCGAACGCTGGTGTAACGGCTGGCAGGTCCGCGCCCATTTTTTTGCCTATTTCAAATACGAACAATATAAAAATTCCGCAGCGATTTTATCGATTTTGCTGAATCGCCGCCGTTTGAGCGTCAGCTTGGACTGGCATTGCTATAAAGCCGATGTTTCTCCCATTGCGCTGCCTGATTACAACCGCTGGCTGGATAATTTTGATACTGAAAAATACGCTTCCTTCGATATGTGGCACGGTGCGGAAAGCGAATATGACGATTATCGTACCGTTGCCCAACAAAGCGACGGCGATAGAAAGCTTCGAGACGATAAAGATTTCTTCTGTATCGGCAAACACATCGAACGCGATGATTTGGGCAAGCAGGATGTCGCGAAATGGATAGTGGAAACAGTGGAAGACTTACTGCCGCTGTATGAAGCTTGTCATGGAAAATAAATCAGGATGCAGAAAGGGAAACTGCCCATTCAGTATCTTCAAATAAACTCAAGGCCGTCTGAAAATCATATTCAGAACGTTTCAGACGGCCTGTTTCTCAAAGTGAGCAAATATGACCGAAACCCAATCCCTAGAGCTTGCCAAAGAGCTGATTTCCCGCCCGTCCGTTACGCCGGATGACCAAAACTGCCAACAACTGCTGGCCGAACGCCTGCAAAAAATCGGTTTTGCCGTAGAAGAGCTTCATTTCGGCGACACCAAAAACATTTGGTTGCGCCGCGGTACTCAGGCTCCGGTGTTCTGCTTTGCCGGACATACCGACGTTGTGCCGACAGGTCCTGTTGAAAAATGGGATTCGCCTCCGTTTGAACCGACCGAGCGTGAAGACCGTCTGTATGGCCGCGGCGCGGCGGACATGAAAACCAGCATTGCCTGCTTCGTTACCGCCTGTGAGCGTTTCGTTGCCGAATATCCCGATCATCAAGGCAGTATCGCGCTCCTGATTACTTCAGACGAAGAGGGCGATGCGCTGGATGGCACAACCAAAGTTGTCGATGTATTGAAAGCGCGTGGCGAATTGATTGATTACTGTATCGTCGGCGAACCGACTGCCGTGGATAAATTGGGCGATATGTTGAAAAACGGCCGACGCGGCTCGTTGTCGGGCAATCTGACCATCAAAGGCAAGCAAGGCCATATTGCCTATCCGCATTTGGCAATCAATCCCGTGCATACTTTTGCCCCGGCCTTGCTGGAGCTGACGCAGGAAGTCTGGGACGAGGGCAACGAATACTTCCCGCCGACCAGTTTCCAAATTTCCAATATTAACGGCGGCACAGGCGCGACCAATGTGATTCCGGGCGAGCTAAACGTCAAATTCAATTTCCGTTTCTCTACCGAGTCTACTGAAGAAGGGCTGAAACAACGCGTTCATACCATTTTGGATAAACACGGCGTGCAATACGATTTGCAGTGGTCTTGCTCAGGCCAACCTTTCCTGACACAGGCAGGAAAACTGACCGATGTGGCACGCGAAGCCATTGCCGAGATTTGTGGCGTTGAGGCTGAATTGTCCACCACCGGCGGCACTTCGGACGGACGCTTCATCAAAGCCATTGCGAAAGAGCTCATCGAATTAGGCCCGTCTAACGCGACCATCCACCAAATCAACGAAAACGTACGTTTGGAAGATATTCCGAAGTTGTCGGCGGTGTATGAAGGTATGTTGAAACGCCTGTTGAAGTGAAAAGGCCGTACCGTAGGCTTTGAAAAACGATAGGGCGATACGATTCTTTTGCTCTTTCGGTTTTCTCTTAAGTTATCGATAATTGAACAAGGCAAAATATGATTACTCTGCCTTCTTTAAACGAGCTTCCATCAAAGTGGAATGAAATCCGAGAGCAGTTGGAAACTGACTTTCCCGCTACTCTCGAAGCCTTACTGCACGAGCGTCTTACCGAACACGAAGCCAAGCAGTTTGAGCAGGATTTTATTGACTGTATCGGTTGTGCGCCTGAAGAATATGTCCGTATCCGCCGAGCTATCCGACTGTTGGAAACGCGTTATCCTGATAGTCCGAACGAACTGACTGCGGCCGCGGTTGCCACGCCGTTGGGCGAGATGTTGGCGGTGTTCGGCAGCAAGGGTTTGTGTCTGCTGGAATTTGTCGGGCAGAAACATATGGAACAGGAAATCATGGCTGTCCAAAAAGCTTTGAACGGACAGTTTATTTTCCAAGAAAATGAGCAAACGCAACTTTTGCGTCAAGAATTGGATTTATACTTCCAAGGCCGTCTAAAAGTTTTTGCGACGCCTTTGGAAACGATAGGTACAGCCTTTCAGCAGCAGGTGTGGAATGCGCTGCTGACTATTCCTTACGGCGAAACGCGCAGCTACAAGAAGCAGGCGCAACAGTTGGGTAATCCTAGAGCCGTCCGCGCCGTTGCCGCTGCAAACGGGCAGAACAAGGTGTCTATCCTGATTCCCTGCCACCGTGTTATCGGTAGTGACGGCAAACTGACCGGCTACGCAGGCGGTTTGAACCGCAAACAATCGTTGCTTGCCTTGGAGAGAGGCGAGGTTCAGACGGCCTTGTTTTGAGAGGATCTGCATTAGGGGCAGGCTTCGCACGCTGAAAAATTGAGTAGCAGAAGGTCGGGGAAGCCCGGAAAAATCTGCATGGAGAAAAATGTTGGGCAACGCCCACGCTAGAAAAAAGAGAAATAAGACATGAGCCTGAAAAACCGCCATTTTTTAAAACTTTTGGATTTTACGCCGGAAGAAATCACCACCTATCTCGACCTTGCCGCCGAATTGAAAGCTGCTAAAAAAGCAGGGCGCGAGGTGCAGCGGATGCAGGGAAAAAACATTGCCCTGATTTTCGAGAAAACATCAACCCGCACCCGTTGCGCGTTTGAAGTGGCTGCGCGTGATCAAGGGGCAGGGGTAACTTATCTGGAGCCGTCTGCCAGCCAAATTGGGCATAAGGAAAGTATTAAGGATACGGCGCGCGTTTTAGGGCGGATGTTTGACGGTATCGAATATCGCGGCTTTGGGCAGGATGTGGTGGAAGAGCTGGCCAAGTATGCAGGCGTGCCTGTGTTCAATGGTTTGACCAACGAGTTCCACCCGACTCAAATGCTTGCTGATGCGCTGACGATGCGCGAGCATAGCGACAAGCCTTTGAACCAAATTGCGTTTGCCTATGTCGGCGATGCGCGTTACAACATGGCCAATTCGTTGCTGGTGTTGGCTGCGAAACTGGGCATGGACGTGCGTATCGGTGCGCCGAAAAGTTTGTGGCCGTCTGAAAACATTATCGAGACGGTGCAGGCTGTTGCCAAAGAGACCGGCGGACGGATTCTGTTGACGGAGAATGTGAAAGAAGCCGTAAAAGGCGTGGATTTTATCCATACCGATGTGTGGGTCAGCATGGGTGAGCCTAAAGAGGCGTGGCAGGAACGTATCGATTTGCTGAAAGATTACCGAGTTACGCCTGAATTGATGGCGGCGGCGGAAAATCCGCAAGTCAAGTTTATGCATTGCCTGCCTGCTTTCCATAATCGTGAAACCAAAGTCGGTGAATGGATTTATGAGACATTCGGTCTGAATGGTGTGGAAGTAACGGAAGAAGTTTTCGAAAGCGAAGCCAGCATTGTGTTTGATCAGGCAGAAAACCGGATGCACACGATTAAAGCGGTGATGGTAGCTGCATTGGGCGATTGATTGTTACGCTCAACGCTGCTTACCGCTTCATTTAATAGAGATTAAATAAAGGCCGTCTGAAAGAAAGACTTTCAGACGGCCTTGTTGTTGGATTGGAGTTTATTGCCAAATCAGAACTTTGGGTTCGGGCGTTACTTGATAGCCTTCTTGACGCAATAGTTCGATTAAGCCTTTTCCGCTGGGTAAATGGGCAATGCCGACAGCAAAGAGGGTGCTTTGTTTGGCCGATTGCTTGCGGATTTCAGGTAGCCATGCCAAGTTACGGCGGATCAGGAGGTCGTTTTTCAGCCAATCGGACATGGCTTTGGCGTGTTTAGCATCAACACGTTTGAGGGTGCACTGTTCGGTTTCTTCCAAAAGTGGGATGAGTTCTTCAAAGCGGCCTTCTGAATAGGCTTGATGGAGTTTTTTGATATCTTCGGTTTCTTCTTTATTGGTTTTAATGCTGGCTTTCAGAAAGTTGAGCATGGTTTCTTCAGGCTGTGCTTTGAAGATTGCGGAAACTTCGTCCAAGCTTTCTAATGAACTACGCGGTTTGTTGATATTGACTGCTGCGTTGGTCAGCAACATATCTGCACCGGTTTCTGCGCTATATCCTTGGGGAAATGCGCTGCCGGCAAAAACCAATGCTGCCCACGGGTGGAGTTTGTCGGCAATTCTGGTGATGGGTCGGCTTTCTTCATTTTTTGAATAGATTTCTTGTAAAAGACGGAAATCTGTTTTGCCAAGCTTGCGGCTAAGCGGTTCGGTACTCATGACTTCTTTGAAGTATTTTTGATACATTTTTTTCGTTTCCGGACTGCTGTCCGGCAGTGGGTCAATTTCTGTGGTCAGTTGGTTGGTGGATTGCAACAGTTTGACCGCATCGGAAGACAAAGTTTGATTGGTTCGTCCCATGTGGATGGTGCCGAGCAGGTAGGAATCGGGTTGGCCTTCTTTGCTGATTTTCCAAACATTGCTGGTCAGTTTAGGCTGCTGCCAGTTAAGTTCGGCAGGTTTGTTGTCGGGTGAGATCGCGGCGGGTTTGCAGGCGCCCAGGGCGAGGGCAGTCAATGGCACAAGCAGGCAGGCAAGCAGTTTTTTCATGTTTTTCCTTATTGTGGTGTGCGGTAGGCAAGGGCAATTTAGAAATCGAGCAGGTTTTGAACCGGATGTTCGCCCGTTTCGGTTTTTTCCATTTTGCGGTTGCGGATTTTGGCTTTCCTGAGGGATAGAAGGTGCATGACTTGATGCTTTTGGCTGTCGGTCATCTGGAGCCAGTACAAGCGCTCTTCCCGGCTGCGCAGGCAGCCTTTGCAATAGCCTTTGGCATTGGCTTCACAAACGCCGATGCAGGGACTGGGGATGGGGAAAAAATCAGGTTGTTCCATATTTTAAAAGCGTTTGAGACAAGAGACTGGACAAACCAAAATTGCAGACTGCATTCGTATTTGTCTACACACGATCGGTGTATCCAGCAGGGTTCCTAATATCCAATTGAGTTGATCATTTCAATAAGTTTATATCTGCCACCCTAGGCATAAAAAACCTAAGAGAAACCATAAATATATCGCAGAAGAAGTCAGTATCTTCCCTATTTTCAGATTTCTCCAATAAAACCCAAGTAAGAACATTATAAAAATTAAAGGAATTCCAATATAAATATAATATTTAAGCGATCCTAATTCACTGAACACGTTTATAACAGAATAGAGACCGATAAATCCACCTGACCAAAAAACAATTATTGCTGGCCCTAAAAAAATAGCCGTTATTAAATGAGGGAGCAGTATGATTTTTATCCATTCTTTATATTTGTTGTTCATTTTAATCCCAATTACTTCAATGGTATCGTATCGATTCAAATGGGGGAGCAAAGTGTACAGTAACGTCACCAAGAATAATTACGGTATGTTTGGCAGAATCATGTTTTAATACATATTTGGAGTTCCGCTATATTTTGATTTTCAGACGACCTATGTGTAGCCCCAACTATCTGCATTTTATGACTTAATCAGTTTGCGCAAAGACTGATTGTTGTATTTGATATCGGCAATCAGCTGGTCATATTGGTGCATTCTACGGAGCGAGCGGGTAATTAGATAGACCGAGAAAATAATCAAGCTGATGTTCATCAGACTGACCAGTACGAGCAAAGGCCAAACATCAACGGCCTCGTACCATTTCGATGTCGCAATCAGCGCACTGAAAATAGACAAAGGGAGTGCGAAAACGGCAATGCCCGTACGCATGATAGCAAGTGCCGTGCGTTTTTCTGCAAGGAGAAGCTGTACTTGATTGATGCTGAGGATATCGTTTTGCTGTTCGGTAACCATAGGATACGCGCCTATACAAATTAACTTTGAATTCTGATAAAGCGGAAAATATGGTTTTATGTTACCCGAAAGTATTGAAAATAAAAACAAAGGTCGTCTGAAAATTTTTAGACGACCTTTTCCATTCCTGTTTATACGGTTTGCGAGTATTTGGCTTTGGTTTCTTTATGGCGCAAATGGTAGTCGAACACCATGGCGATGTTGCGGATCAGGAAACGGCCCTTCGGTGTCACGGTCAGGCTGTGCGGTTTGAGACGGACCAGGCCGAGGGTTTCAAGTTGCTTCATATCTTCCAGTTCGGCTGCAAAATAGCGGCTAAACGGAATGCCGAACACGCTTTCGTAAATTTGATAATCAAGCGAGAAGCGGCACATTAAATCCTGAATAATGTTGCGGCGCAGGATATCGTCTTGATCAAGCTGGTAGCCGCGCATAATCGGCAGATGTCCGGCATCAAGAGCGGCGTAATAGGCATCGATGTCGCGCTCGTTTTGGGAGTAGGTGCTGCCGATTTTGCCGATAGAGGACACGCCGATCGCTACCAAATCGCAGTCGGCATAGGTTGAGTAGCCTTGGAAGTTGCGTTGCAGGAAGCCTTCTTTGAGGGCGATGGAGAGTTCGTCGTCAGGTTTGGCAAAGTGGTCCATGCCAATGAAAACGTAGCCGCGCTCAGTCAGGGTTTGGACGCAATATTGCAGCATATCGAGTTTTTCTTCGCTGCCGGGAACGACATTGGTGTCGATACGGCGTTGCGGTTTGAAGATATGCGGCAGGTGGGCGTAGTGGTAGAGGGCGAGGCGGTCAGGGTCAAGCGACAAGACCGTGTCGATGGTGGTTTTGATGCTTTCGGTGTTTTGGTGCGGCAGGCCGTAAATCAAATCGACACTGACGGATTTGAACCCTGCTTCGCGGGCGGCATCGATGACTTCTTTGGTTTCTTCGTAACTTTGGATACGGTTGACGGCTGCCTGCACTTTAGGATCGAAGTCTTGAATGCCGACACTCATGCGGTTGAAACCGAGTTTGCCCAGTTTGAGGACGGTTTTGCGGCTGACTTTGCGCGGGTCGATTTCGATGGAGTATTCGCCGTTGGGGATGAGCTGGAAGTATTTGCGGATCATTTCGAAGACGCGTTCGAGTTGGTCGTCGCTTAGGAATGTCGGCGTGCCGCCGCCGAAGTGGAGTTGCGCAAGCTGGTGTCGTCCGCCTAAATGCGGTGCCAGCAACTCCATTTCTTTTTCCAGATACTGGATATAGGCATCGGCACGGCTTTTGTCTTTGGTAATGATTTTGTTGCAGCCGCAGTAGTAGCAGATGGTATTGCAGAAGGGGATGTGGATGTAGAGTGAAAGGGGTTTGTTGAGCGCGCCCATGTTACGCAGGTTTAAAGCTTGGATATATTCGGCTTCTTTAAAGCCTTCATGGAAGCGGTCGGCGGTCGGATAGGATGTATAACGTGGACCGCTTGATGGCAAACTGGCAATCAATTCGCGGTCGAATTCCGGTAATTCATTGTTTGTGTTAGTGTTATTTGAGATAGGGATGATTTTCATGGTCGGGGCTTGTAGTATGAAGTAAGGAAATTAGGGAAAATTTTAGTCAAAATTTCGATAGTTTGGTAGAATGCCTCATAATGATATGCCAACTTTGACATGGGTCAATAGTTATTCGGCTTCATCAGGGATTGAGAGAACTAAGCAAATTAAAGGTGCGTTATGGCCACACACAATGCAACACATCAAATGAAAACCTTGTGTTCCACATGTTCTTTACGCGAGCTGTGTTTGCCTGTCGGACTGATGCCTAACGAATTTTCACAATTAGACGCGGTTATCCGTCAAAGCCGCCGTCTGAAAAAAGGTGAATACCTGTTCCGTGCCGGCGAGCCGTTTACCTCTTTATTTGCCATCCGTGCGGGCTTCTTTAAGACAACAGTTGCCAGCCAAGATGGACGAGATCAGGTAACCGGCTTTTTTATGTCGGGCGAGCTGATCGGTATGGATGGGATTTGTTCCCATATTCACAGCTGTGATGCTGTGGCTTTGGAAGACAGCGAGGTATGCGAGCTTCCGTTTACACATATTGAAGAACTTGGTCAGGATATTCCCAGCCTCCGTTCTCACTTTTTCCGCTTGATGAGCCGCGAAATTGTCCGAGATCAGGGCGTTATGCTGCTTTTGGGCAATATGCGCGCTGAAGAGCGATTGGCAGCATTCTTACTCAATCTGTCTCAGCGTCTCTATTCACGAGGTTTTGCCGCCAATGATTTTATCTTGCGGATGTCGCGTGAGGAAATCGGCAGCTATTTGGGGCTGAAACTGGAAACAGTCAGCCGCACCTTGTCTAAATTCCATCATGAAGGCTTGATTTCTGTTGAACACAAGCACATCAAAATCTTAGATGCGACAACCTTGAAGAAAATGGTTTCTGGTTGTTCGCACGCTATCTGAATCTTAGGCCGTCTGAAATATTTCAGACGGCCTTTTTAACAAGAATTAAAGAATAATTGTTAAGTTACGCAAGTTATAGTCAGATATTAAATTGAAAAATCTTCAACAACCGGCGTGTACAGAATGCGGTCGACTACTTCTCTGGTCAGTTTCGGTGCAAACATCTGGATAAAGTCATACGCGTAACCGCGCAGGTAGGTATCGGTGCGTAAGGCTATCCAAGTGGGTGATGGTTCAAATAAGTGTGCCGCATCAATCAGCTGTAAATCTTGATCGACCGCAGGATCGTACGCCATTTTCGCCATTAAACCAACGCCCAAGCCTAAGCGGACATACGTCTTCAATACATCTGTATCGGCAGCCGATAAGGCAACATCAGGTTGCTCAATATGCGCTTTATTAAATGTACGCGCAATGCTGCTGCCGGAATTAAAAGCAAATTCGTAAGTAACTAGCGGAAAAGAAGCTAAATCTTCAAGGCTTAAAGGATTGCGGCAGTCCAAAAGAGGGTGATCGTGCGGAACAATCACGGCATGGTTCCATTCGTAGCAGGGTAGTTTGCCCAACTCGGGGTGATCGTCAATGCGTTCGGTAATAATTGCCAAATCTGCTTCTCCGCTGCTGACCATTTGGGCAATGGCAGAAGGGCTGCCTTGTTTGATGGTCAAATTGACTTTAGGGTAGTTTTTGACAAATTCCGCAACGATTTTGGGCAAAGCATAGCGCGCCTGGGTATGCGTTGTCGCGATGGTTAGCGAGCCGCTGTCGTGATCGGTAAACTCGCTGCCGATATTTTTAATGTTTTGTACATCACGCAAAATCCGTTCCGAAATCTCTAATACGGCTTTGCCCGGTTGCGAAACGGAAACCACACGTTTGCCGCTGCGGATAAAAATTTGGATACCCAATTCTTCTTCAAGCAGGCGGATTTGTTTGGAAATGCCGGGCTGGGATGTAAAAAGCGCATCGGCAGCCTCGGAGACATTCAGATTGTGCCGGTAAACTTCAAGGGCGTAACGTAATTGTTGCAGTTTCATGGTAGTAGTACCGAATACGTTGTTATTGTGGATTTTGTGCGACAAACGGCATGTAATTTAACATATTTTGCCCAGTTTTGCCCCGAGTTTTGAAAATGGTTGTTTTTAATGAAAATATCTTTTAATGATATGAAAACAGGAAATTCAGGAAAGAAGAGGGAAAGGGGTTTTGTTGTTTTTGTACAACTTTAGGTAGGTGAATTGTCTGATTTTGCCCTAAATTAATGACACAAGATTGATTTTTCGGCATGATTAACTACTAGGAAGCAGGCACTTCATGATTGTTTGAAGGCATCGAGTATTGACAGTTTGCCTTGCGCTTCTTTATAGTGCAACCTGATATATCCGATTTGCCGCTGTTTTGATACTGCGGCCTGTATATTGGTACTTTGCAGCGGTTGCTTTCCTAGTCCGCCGCATAACAATTTGATGAGGGAATAAAATGACCAAACAGCTGAAATTAAGCGCATTGTTCGTTGCCTTGGTTGCCTCTGGCACCGCTATGGCCAGCGAAGCGCACACCAAACACGGTTACACCGTAAGCAGCCAATCTCAAGAAATCGTCCGTAACAACTACGGCGAATGCTGGAAAAACAGCTACTTCGACAAAGCTACCGAAGGCCGTGTTGAATGTGGTGACCGCGAAGCAGTTGCTCCTGTACAACAAGCTCCTGAGTATGTTGATGAAACTGTTTCCCTGTCTTCTAAAACTCTGTTCGGCTTCGACAAAGACAACCTGCGTCCTGAAGCTCAAGAGAACCTGAACGCTTTGGCTCAACGCCTGAGCAACGAAAGCGTACAAACTGTACGTGTTGAAGGTCACACTGACTTCATGGGTTCTGAGCAATACAACCAAGCTCTGTCTGAGCGTCGTGCCAACGTAGTTGCTAACTACTTGGTAGGTCGTGGCGTTGCTTCTAGCAAAATCTCTGCAGTAGGTCTGGGCGAATCTCAAGCTCAAATGACTGCTACTTGTGAAGCTGAAGTTGCTAAACTGGGCAAAAAAGTTTCTAAAGCTAAGAAACGTGCTGCTCTTATCGCTTGTATCGAGCCTGACCGCCGCGTTGATGTTAAAATCCGCAGCGTGGTTACTCGTCAAGTTGCTCCAGGTCAAACTATCGAAGGTCAAGGCGAATTGCCTGCTACTGATGAAGGTTGGATCCCAGCTCCTTACAATGGCGTTCACGGTTACGCTAAACCTTAATCGGTTTTTGAAAAATGCCCTGCATATTGCAGGGCATTTTTTTATGGTTTATATTTGAAGAGTCGGGGAATTCATGATTCAAAATAAAAGGCCGTCTGAAAGACTTATTTTCAGACGGCCTTTTATTAAGACAGATTAGTTTGACTTGGGCCATTTCCATACGCAAACAGCGGCGAGTATTGTACAAATCAAAAAGATGATACTGGATAAGCCGTGCCAAACGCCGAATGTTCCACCTACTAGGGACAGTAACCAGTTATCTAGTCCGTACTTGTGTGCCTCGATAACCGGCGTAACCAAAAGATGATTACAGGCTAAGAGTAGCCAAAGTACCAATATCCACCAAGAAAGTAAGGCCAGCTGCCGTCTGAAAAAGGCATAGGCTGCGCCAAAAATAACTAAGCCACAAAGTGCTGTAATAGCAAATAAAATGCCGGCAATTTCTCCTGCCAGCATTTTGGGCAGGATGCGGAATAGGATAGGGGCAGTAACATAGCCTGCTGTCAGCTGCATACCAAGCCACATGGCGGCAGCGGTTTGGATAATTTTGTATAGTAGATTCATTATGCTTCTCCTGTGAAGATTTTATTTTCTTTGATTATGGTGTTTTTAGGTACAGCAAAAGGCCGTCTGAAAATGTTTTCAGACGGCCTTTTGTTTATTTAAATATATTGCACGGCAATGATGTCATATTCACGCACGCCGCCGGGTGCTTGAACTTCTGCAACGTCGCCTTCTTCTTTGCCGATCAGGGCTCGGGCAATGGGGGAGCCAACGTAGATTTTGTGTTCTTTGATGTCTGCTTCATCTTCACCGACGATTTGGTAGGTAACTTGTTCTTCGGTTTCCAAATCTTCCAGTGTCACAGTTGTGCCGAACACAATTTTGCCTTCTGCATGGATTTCGGCAGGGTTGATGATGTGCGCCATAGAGAGTTTGTGTTCCAACTCGGCAATGCGGCCTTCGATAAAGCCTTGACGCTCTTTGGCGGCTTCGTATTCTGCGTTTTCAGACAAGTCGCCGTGTGAACGTGCTTCGGCGATGGCTTCAATGACTTCTGGGCGTGCTACGCTTTTGAGGTGTTGAAGTTCTTGTTTCAACAATTCTGCACCACGGACGGTCAAAGGGATTTTTTGCATTGAGTTCTCCATGAAAGCATGATGATGCTTTTAAAATTTTATCCGGCCACGCGCGGTAGCCGGATTGGAAATAAAAATACAAGCCGCCAAAGCTTGGCGGCTTGATGAATAAATAAGTAATGCCTGTATTCTACCAAATTCTGCCGAAACCGCAATAATTAAAACGGATTTTCAGTAAAGTGTTGTTTTCTGTCTATTTTGTTTTTCAGACGGCCTGAAAACTAAATATTGAAGTATTTCAAAGCTGCATCGGAAAAACGGTTTCTTAAATGAATGTTTTTGATTAAAATGCCTGATACTAATTCGTAATAATTAGTCTGCTTTGACTATATAAAGAGAATATATGGAAACAAAACCAACTTCCCAAAATGAACAACAGGCTAACCGCCGTTATTTGACTGTTTGGCGATGGCATTTTTATGCCGGACTTTTGGTTGCGCCGTTTTTAACCCTGCTGGCTGTTACAGGGTTGGGAATGCTGCTATTTGCCAATATTACCGGTAAAGAAGGCGAGCGCATACATGTTACGCCTCAGGCAGTGGTTCAGCCTTTGTCGGCTCAGGCTGAAGCTGCCAGACAGTTTGTGAATCCGGAAACTTCCTCTGTGGTGCAGTATATTGCGCCGCGCACAGATGATATGGTTGCCGTATTCCGCGTGAACAATGACGATAAAGCCACTATGGTTGCCGTTGATCCCTATACGGCAAAAGTCGTGAACACGATGCCGCGCGGTCAAGGCTGGTATCACACGATGGATGAAATCCACGGCGATATTATGATTGGGGCGACAGGGGACTACCTGTTGGAAACCGCTGCGTCGCTAACCATCATCATGATTGTGACCGGTATTTATTTGTGGTGGGTAAAACAGCGTAGTCTGAAGGCTGTTTTTTTACCTAAAGCAGGCAAAGGTCGTTCTTGGTGGCGCAACCTGCACGGTGCATTTGGCTCTTGGGTTTCTTTGATTTTATTGCTGTTCTGTCTGTCGGGCGTTGCTTGGGCAGGTATTTGGGGTGGTAAAGTGGTTCAAGCGTGGAGTCAATTTCCTACGGGTAAATGGGGCGTGGAGCCTAATCCTGTATCTTCCGTATCAACCCATGGTGATGTGCTGAACGACGGTAAATCCAAAGAAGTGCCGTGGATTTTGGAGCTGACGCCTATGCCGGTTTCCGGTACGACAATGGGCGAAAACGGCATTAATCCGAGTGAGCCGATGACGTTGGAGACGGTTGACCGCTTTGCGCGCGAAATTGGCTTTAAAGGTCGCTATCAGCTTAATTTGCCTAAGGGTGAGACCGGTGTATGGACGCTGTCGCAAGACTCAATGAGCTACGATATGATTAGTCCGACTGCGGATCGTACGGTACACATTGATCAATACAGTGGCAAAATCCTGGCTGATATTCATTTCGATGATTACAACTGGTTTGGTAAATTCATGGCGGCAAGCATTGCTTTGCATATGGGTACGCTGGGCTGGTGGAGCGTATTGGCAAATGTCTTGTTCTGCCTGGCGATTATCTTTATCTGTGTCAGCGGTTGTGTAATGTGGTGGAAACGCCGTCCTTCGGAAGCGCGAGGTTTAGTTCCTCCTGCACAGAAAATTAAATTTCCGGTATGGTGGGCAATGGCTGTGCCACTTCTGATTTTGGCTGTGATTTTTCCAACGGCCATTGCTGCAATCGCTGTTATTTGGATTTTGGATACACTGTTGTTGTCGCGTATCCCAGCATTGGCAAGATGGTTTAAATAACCGTCTGATGTGATTAAAGGCCGTCTGCATCTTTTGTTTCAGACGGCCTTTGTTATAAAGGTTAAAAGAAGCAGGGGGAGTTATAATTCTGTTTAAGTTTATGCGTGAGATGGGAATTGTGATTGGCTTACAGGATTGTGTAAGAAAGACAAGGCGTTCTTGTATAAAAACAAAAAACCCACTTCATTGAAGTGGGTTTTTGATGAAGGCTTTAACCTTTGCGAGCAGGCAATTTTTCTTTAATGCGAGCTGCTTTACCGGTCAGGCCGCGCAAGTAGTACAGTTTGGCGCGACGTACGTCACCACGGCGTTTAACTTCGATTTTTTCTACGGTAGGAGAGTACAGTTGGAAAGTACGTTCTACACCTTCGCCGCTAGAGATTTTGCGAACGATGAAGTTGCTGTTCAGGCCACGGTTGCGGCGAGCGATAACAACACCTTCGTATGCTTGCAGACGGCTGCGAGAACCCTCAACTACGCGTACAGATACGACAACGGTGTCGCCTGGAGCGAATTCAGGGATTTCTTTGTTCAAGCGAGCGATTTCTTCTTGCTCTAATTGTTGAATCAAGTTCATTTGTTTTTCCTAAGTTATGATTGGATTTCCTGTTGCTCTTGCAAGATTTCTTTTAAGAGGCGGGATTCCTTTGGGATTAAACTGCGCTTTTCCAATAAATCGGGTCGGCGCTCTAAAGTGCGTCGCAGTGATTGTTTCAATCGCCACTCGGCAATCAAGCCATGATTCCCTGAGCGTAAGACATCAGGAACTGTCATGCCTTGGAATTCTACGGGTTTGGTGTAATGAGGACAGTCTAAAAGGCCGTCTGAAAACGAGTCTTGTTCGGCTGACTGTATATCGCCCAATACGCCCGGAACCAATCTTAAGACAGCATCCATCAACATCATGGCGGGTAATTCGCCACCTGAGACGACAAAGTCGCCAATGCTGATTTCTTCGTCCACACTGCTTTGCAATAGTCTTTCATCTATGCCTTCATAGCGTCCGCATAGAAGAATAAGATGGGGCAGTTCGGCAAGATCTGCGGCCTTTTTATGTGTCAGCGACTGACCTTGCGGACTGAGATAAATTACTTTGGCAGGTTTTTGCGAGTTTGCTTTGGCTTCTTCAATTGCTGCTTGAAGCGGCGGCGCCATCATAATCATTCCCGGACCACCTCCGAAGGGGCGATCATCGATATAGCCAAGTTTGTTGTCGGCAAATTTTCGGGGATTAACGGCTTGAAATTGCCAAAGGTTTTGTTTTCTTGCCCTGCCTGTAACACCATATTCGACAATGCTGTCGAACATCTCTGGAAAAATGGTGATGGCTTGAATCAGCATCAGTAATCCAAACCCCAGTCGGCGATAATAGTTTTGCTGTCGGTATTGACAGATTCGATATAGTTGGAGACGAAGGGAATCAGGATTTGTCCGTGTTTGCCTTTAATCATCAAAACATCATTCGCGCCGGTTTCCATCAGGTTACTGACTTTGCCGAGGACAATGTTTTCTTTATTGATGACGGTCATGCCGACTAAATCTGCCCAGTAGTATTCGTCTTCTTCAGTAGGGGCGAATGACTCTCTGGGAATTTCGATGGTATAGCCGCGCAAGGCAAATGCTTGATCGCGATCGTCTATACCTTCAAATTTGACCTGAAGTTCGCCATTGACAATTTTACCTGCCTCAAGCACAACATTCAGGGTTTTGCCATCCTTGCACAACTGCCACTCTGGGTAGTCCAGCAGACTGTCGGTATATTCGGTATTGGCGGCAATTTTAAGCCAGCCTTTAATGCCGAACACACCTTTGATGTAGCCCATGGCTACCCGTGTTTGAGTGTCTGTCATGGTCGTTTCAGCTGATTAAGCAGCGATTTTTTGCTCTTTAATCAGTTTGGCAACTGCGTCGCTAACTTTCGCACCTTGAGCAACCCAGTGGTTGATGCGGTCTGCGTCGAAACGTACACGTTCTTGTTTTTCGTTGGCAACGGGGTTGTAGAAACCTACGCGCTCGATGAAGCGGCCGTCACGACGGTTGCGAGAGTCAGTTACGACTACGTTGAAGAAAGGGCGGTGTTTTGAGCCGCCGCGAGCCAAACGGATAACTACCATTTTGAGTCCTTTTGAAAAATGCGGATATATAGAAACCGCTAATTTTAGGATATTTTACACGGGTTATGCAAGTTTTTATTTGTTTTTGTTGCTGTTTTGCCATTCGTTCAAATCGAGGCTTGCTTGATACAGGCCGCGGTCGGTTTCCGATGGAGTGACGGTAAATCCTGATTTTTCAGCGAGTTTGAGCATCGGTGTGTTTTCTTTGAGGATTTCCGCATTCATGATTTGATAACCTTGCTGTGTGGCAGTTTGGATAATGAGGCTTATCATTTTGCCGGCCAAGCCGGTTTTGCGTGTTTCAGGTGCTAAAGTAATGCCGAACTCGCACTCATTACGATTGATGCGGCTGTAACGGCTAACTGCGACGATACGACCGTCTGAAGCGAAGGCTACCCACGCGCATTCGGCATGGAAATCGAGACGGGTCAGCCGTGCGAGTGTCGGCGGCGGCAACTCGTTGGTATGGGTCATGAAGCGCGTATAGCGGTCGGCCGCGGGTAATTGGCGGACAAATTTTTGTTTGGCTTCGGCATCTTCAGGTTCTAGTGCGCGGATGTGCAGTGTGTTGCCGTCGGGCAGGGTAAAGGTATCGGTTTGGCTCGGATAGGGTGCGAGTACGTTTTGTATCTCGGGAGTTTCGGTTTTAGGGTGCAGTAGTTCGGACGCGGCTTCGCCGGTGTTGCGTAGAAACTCGGCTGCGACCGGATTTTTTTGTTGGAGGTAGGCGGCGGCACTTTGCATTTTAGCGGCGGCCTGTTCTAAGGTTTGGACGGCTTTTTTGGGGATTTTGGTTGTCGGCGTGGCTGGTTTTTCCACAATTTTGGGAATGATGGTGCTGCTGTATTGGCTGCCGTTGTAGTTGAGGATGATGTCGCCGATATGCTGGTTGTTGTGGATAAGCGTGTTTAGGGAATGCAGGAATTGATTGAGAACGGAAGTGTTGTCAAGTTCTGCAAACTGGCTTAAACGCTGGATATCGAGTGTGGTAAAAGGAGGTAATGCGGCTTCGGTTTTGCCGTTGTAATGGGCGGTAAGGATATTGCCGTAAATGGCATGGCGGTTGAATCGGAATTGGACGGCATTGTGTTTTTGGGTTTGGCACGGAGGCAGGTATAGGGCTTCCGCCATCAGTTCGGTTTGGCCGGAAGCAATGGCTTTATCGATACTTTTGCTTTTAGGTGTTTTCAGACGGCCTGTTTTGGCTGGGGCAGGGGTATTTTGTATTTGTTGCAAATAGGTTGTTTGATTGCGGAAATAAAGTGTCAGTAAGGCTTCTTCCGGCGTGTTGAACCGAGTCAGGCCGTCTGAAAAACGATAGCTGACGAGAATGGGCTTGCTGGTTTTTTGTGCCAAATTATCCAGAGTTTGATGAATGCTGTACGCATCCGGCGTATCTGGCGAAATAATGCCAAGCAGGGCTTGAGTATGCGGATTTTGTAATTGTTCGAGTGCCAGACGGTGGATGCGTGCAGGCGTTGGGTTGCTGCCGATGCAGCCTTGTCGGATGGATGGTACATCGGTTGGGAGGTCGAGGGTCAATTCACGGGCATCGGCGGTAGTGCGCAGCCATTCTATCGGCGTGTCGGACAGAATAGTGGGATTAGTAATGACGGGAATGCCGGAAAGGTGGGCTTTTAGGGCTGCTTCCAGTTCGGCGGTATTGAATACCGGTTGGAAATTGCAATGGCGGCTGAGGCTGCGCAGGATGGCTTTGTCTGTGTCGTTGGTGTAGTGTGTGGACAATAGGATAAGCGGAGTGTGGCGTGTAAAGTGGCGGATGGCACTGAACAGCTCGCGTTGGTTTTCGGCCGGATTGTAGTGGATCACGGCAACTTTGGTATGGCGGTTGTGGCCGAAGCGGTTGAGCCAGTCGGCGGATGTAGTAGGGCTTAGGTTATAGTTGAGGCTGATGTGGCGTGATACGCCTTGGTGCAGCGTGTTCAGCAGGTGGTTGATGTTGCGGCTGACGGTGCTGTGGCCGGTGAGTAATGCGATATGGCCGGCCGGATAGTCGGTTTGGGTGCCGATGTTGAGGTTGAGCGAGGGAAGTTGGATGCCTGCGCTGTTGCATACGGTGATGTTCAATTCATCGCCGTGATGTTTTTGAATGGTGGAACGGGCGTTTTTGCAGGATTCGGGCGGTAGGTTTTCCCAATCTTGAATCAGAATAATGTGGTGCAGGTCTTTTTTACGGCAGGCTTTGAACAGCGAGTCGTAATGGTCGGGCGGGATAACGGCAACAACCAAATCGGCTTGTCCCGGGATTTTGCTGAGGCTGGAGTAGGAGGGAATGCCTGCTACACTGCTGTGTCGAAGATTGACGGGGGTGATTTTGCCTTGATATGAGGAACCGAGCAGGTGGCTGAAAATGCGTTCGCCAAGGCTGTGCGGACGTTCGCTGGCGCCGACGAGGATGATGTGTTCAGGCATGAAGAAGTAGCCGGAGCCGGTTTGGACGGTTGCGCTCATGATGGTTCCTTATTTGTGTTTTTGGCCGTCTGAAAAGTTTCAGACGGCCTTATTTTTAGACTTCTTTTTTGTCTCCGGCTTTCTTTTTGGGAAGGATAAAACGCATCCTCAGGCCGTTGGGTTTGACATTTTCAGCAATGATTTTACCGCAGTGCTGTTCCATAATGTGCTGTGTCAATGCAAGCCCTAAACCTGTACCGGGCTTGTGCGCGCTGGAGTCGGCGCGATAAAAGGCAGTGAAGATATGCGGAAGCTGCATTTCATCGACACCCGGACCGTTGTCGGTCACATCGATAATCCAGTGTTTGCCGTCTTGTCCGATATGGGTTTGAATGGTGCTGCCTTCCGGACTGTAATTGATGGCATTACGGATAACGTTGTCAAAGGCGCGGTATAGATAGCCTTCGTTGGCGCTGACCACGGCATTTTCGGGGATTTTTGGGTCAATGCTCAGGGTAACGCTTTGGTTGTTTTGGTGGGCAATGCTTTGGTTGTCCTCAATCAAGTTGGTTAAGAACGGAACGAGTTTGAGGTTTTCTTTTTCCAAAGGAATATTGGAAGTTTCCAAGCGGGATAGGGTCAACAATTCGCCGACCAGAGTATCCATGCGCACCAATTCGCCTTCAAGGCGCTTGAGGTATTGCTCTTGCTTTTGCGGCTGAGATTGAATCAGGCCGACAATCGCCTGCATACGTGCCAGCGGCGAGCGCATTTCATGAGAAACGTGGTGGAGCAAATGACGCTCTTTGGCAACAAGTTTTTCCAGTTTCTCGGCCATTTTGTCGAACTGCACGGCAAGGTGGGACAATTCGTCGTCACGGTCGTCAACTTGCTGGGAAATGCGGGTTTCGAGTTCGCCATTGGCTACCCTGTCCATGCCACCGCCAAGAATTTTAATGGGCTTGGTGATGTTGTTGGCAAGGATGTATGCCATCAACAGGCCGACGATGATGATGAAAGACAGAATGATAAATTCATGCCAAATAGGCGAAAGCGGCAGGCCGGGAATAAAGAGCGGGCTAGGGAGGCGTTGAGCCTGATGGTTGTCCCAGCCTTTAATGAAGAAGAGGTATTCTTCGCCGAAACGGTCGTATTCGATGTGGGCTAAATCGGATTCGGGGTTATTGATGGCAAAGATGCGGGCACGTTCGATGGACAGGCTGTCGATGTTGCGGCCTAAAATATCTTTTTTATCGTCGCCGGTAATCACATAAACGGCATTGGAAACCGGATTGTTTTTCCATTCGGAAAGAATTTCGCGCGCACCGCTGTCTCCGCGCGAGTTAAACGCGGAGATGATGCTGCTCATCAATGTGGTTTCGATGGTGCGGCGTTGGTTGAATTGGTTTTCGGCGAGGGTGTTTTGTACCAGCCAAAATGAAAAACTCGCCACAAAGATTGCGCAGACGATGACTGCGCAAAATGTGGCGAAGATGCGTTGAAACAGTTTCATTGATCTGTTTAATCTTTAGTTTTTAACAAACAGGTAGCCTAAGCCGCGTACAGTTTGAATCAGGGAGGCATCGCCCAATTTGTGGCGGATGCTGGAGATGTGTACGTCGATGCTGCGGTCAAATTTAGCCAGTTTGCGGTCGAGTGCCTCGATAGACAGGGTCTCTTTGCTGACGACTTGTCCGGCGTGGCGCATCAAAACTTCGAGCAGGTTGAATTCGGTGCTGGTCAACTCGAGCGGAGTGTCTTTGATGCTGGCTTGGCGTTTTGCCGGGTACAAAACGACGTCACTGACAGAAATGCTGTTAGGCGCGTTGTTTTGTTCGGTGCTGTGTTGCGCACGGCGCAGGATGGCGTTGATGCGTGCCAAGAGTTCGCGCGGTGTACATGGTTTCGGAACATAATCGTCCGCACCCATTTCCAGACCGATGATACGGTCGATGTCGTCGCCTTTCGCGGTCAGCATGATGATGGGTACGGTGCTTTGGGTGCGTACGTTTTTCAGTACGTCCAAACCGTTCATTTTAGGCATCATGGAGTCTAATACGACGACATCGTATTGTCCGGTCAGAATTTCTTGAACGCCGGCTTCGCCGTCGGGAACACTATGAACGTTGAGACCTTCGGCAGTCAGGTATTCGGTCAGCAATTCGGTCAAGAGAGCATCGTCATCTACGAGTAATACGCGACTCATGGAATTTCCTTTTCGTGATTGTATGCGCTGCGGTACTAAATGGCAGTACGGCGCTTAAAATAGAGTTGTGTTCAATCTTAACATGCAATCTGCTTTTGTTGATAGCGTAATTTTCTGTGCTTTTGCGCTTTTTTGCATAGAAACTCGCTGCTCTTTACATTTTCAGACGGCCTGTAAGGACAAACTGACAATTGGGTGTGTTTTGTTCAGGGTTTGTCGCATGATTGGGCGGTTTGGTGTTTCGGTGCGTTGATGAAATCTTTGCAATCAGACAAAAGTTTGGGCAGCAAGGGAGCGAATGCCGGGTGACTGCGTATTTTGTCAGCGTAGAAATACATCATATAAGGATAATAATATTGCATTGCCTGCATCCATTGCGCACCTTCTTCTTTTTTGCCTTGTCGGTAGAGGTAAAGGCCGACTTGGTAGGCGCTGGAGTAGGGGCGGTAGGTCAGGGCTTTGAGTGCTGCTTCTTCCGCCCACGGACGGATGTAGGCATCGGTCGGGTCTGCACGTTTGCTCAAGCTCAAATCAGCGTAATAGGCAAGCATGGAGCTTTCTTTGGAAAGTCGTTGCAAGCCGTCGATTTTGTTTTGAACTGTTTGCTGATCGTCGGTTTTCCCTACACGGCTATATTGGGTCAGATTTTGATATTCCCAGCTGAGGTTTGCCATGCCGATTAAAATCGATAAAGCAGCTATACCGCCTACCCACTGTCTGATTCGGGTAGATAAAGGGCCGTCTGAAACATCTTTCGGATAAGAGGGTGTCAACGACAGAATCAGGCTAAATACGGTGAGGAAGTAGATATACCAAAGTGGATATTCAAGCATGCTGTGGCAGAGGCTGACGGCGGCGGCTGTCAGTAAAAACAGCGAGGCCGGTGTTTGGTTGCGTCCCAACAGTCGCCATACGGCTGCAAGCAGGGTTAAGGCTGCGAGCAAGGTGCCGACAATGCCCATTTCGGACAATAACTGCATGACGATATTGTGCGAATGGGTAAACAGTACGCCGAGGATGTTGTTGGGGAAGTATTGTTGTTGGGCATTGATCAGGAAGGTTTGTTGGGCAAAGCTGTTCCAGCCATGGCCGAACCAAGGTGCGGATTGAAAGGCAATCCATGCTTTGCTCCATTCGATTTGGCGCATGGAGCCTTCAAAACCGCTGGTGCCTGCGCGTTCGACAGCAGTTTCGTATTTGATGTTGCCAAACAAATCCAATAGGCTGCCCATGCCGAATTGGAAAGCGGCGGCCAGGATGGCGGTCAGAAGGAAAATGCACAGTGCGCGTTTGTGTTGGAAACGGGTACGCCAAAACCATAACGGTGTAATCAGGAATAGGGCGGCAATGTAGCCTAAGATGGTGCGTGAGTTGACCAGGCCGAGGGTTGCGGTCAAAGCCAATACAAACAGAAAACCTGCTGTATTGGACATTTTGCGTGCCGTCCATAAATAGGATGCCGCCAAAATGCCCCACATTAAATAATGTCCCAAATGATTGCGCTGGCCGAGTTGACCGTTTACGGTGCCGTTGCTTCGGGCAATGATGCCGTTCAACCACTCTACGTTGGACCAGCCTTTAAATTGCAGCCAGACGATGGAGGCCTGTATGGTTGCCCCTATCAATAAAGACCAAGCGAAGATGCTGACGACGCGTTCCTGTCCGTAAGCTGCTACCCAGCCCCGCACCGACCATGCGCCCAGTGCCAAAATGACAAATGTCCAGGCGGTAATATCGCTCATGCCGGGGTAGGTGGAATGCATGAGGCGTGCTTGGAGCAACCAAAATGCAGCCATGGCAAACAGGCCGATACTGAGTGTGGGAAGACGGATATTCAGCAGGCCTTTGTGTGCGCTAATCAATGTCAGTACCAATGAGCCGCTCAGTGAAATGGCTTCCAGATAAAAGCTGGGTAGTGGGCCGACTCGGTAGAGTGAAAGAAAAGGGACGGCGCAAATCCAAATAAAGCTGAGCCATAAAGGCCAAAAGGTTTTCACTGAAGATTCGGTCAGGCCGTCTGAAAGTGTGTGGTAGGTCATTTTGATGTGTGTTTTTGTTGTTTGATAAATGCAAGGCAGCCGAGGAAAAAGGCAATGCACAATAATACGGAAACGGCGGCGCAAATCCGGCTGGCGACGGCTGTGTCAGCCAGGCGCATACAGGCTTCGGCAAAGTAAATCAGAATTAGCATGGAGCTGTATTGGTAAGTGTAGATGCGTTTTTTCAAAATACCGGTCAACGGCAAGCACAAAGGCAGGGCTTTCAGTGCCAACCATGAGCCGCCTTCGCGCAATGGAGCGATCCACAATTCCCACGACAAGGAAAGCAGAATCAGCAGGATAAGGCTTATGGACGTTGCAAGATAAGGTAATGGGGAGCGTGTATTATTCACAAGATTGAGGGCGTAAGCCGTACTGGAAAACTTAAAATTATACCGCTAAAAAGGCGGGGTAAGCCAAGAATATTGCTTAAAGATGCTCAAGAAAGGATTTATTGTTTTTTCTTCAAATTAATGAAACTTTATCTTGTTTTATAGTCTTATTAATATATATATCTAATAAAGATTGTGCTACTATTATAAATACTTTATCTCAGGAGGATAGAAAACCATGAATCGCGTTGCTGAAGTTATCCGTGATGATATTAAAGTAATGACAGCCTATCAGGTTGCTGATTTGCCGGAAGGTTTTATTAAGTTGGACGCTATGGAGTGTCCGCATCATCCTTTCGCCGGATATGAATCTTTGTTGTCAGAATGGGCGGACTTGGCAAAGCAGGCACCGATTCATTTGTATCCCCATACTGCCAAGAGCGGGATTTATGAAGAATTGAGGGAAATTTTCGGTATTCCCGATAAAGCGGAAATCGCATTGGGCAACGGCTCAGACGAGCTTATCCAGTTTTTGACTATGCTGGTTGCCAAACCAAATGCGCGTGTATTGGGTATTGAGCCAAGTTTCGTTATGTATCGTCATAATGCCGCGCTTTATGGTATGGAATATGTCGGTATTCCCTTAAATCCGGATTTTTCTTTAAATCTTCCTGCCGTTTTGTCTGCGATTGAGCAACATCAGCCGTCATTAATTTTTATTGCCTATCCCAATAATCCTACCGGCGTGTGCTTTAAACGAGAAGAAGTAGAGGCGGTCATTCGTGCGGCAACCGGCATTGTGGTTGTCGATGAGGCATATGGCGCGTTTCATCATGACAGTTTCCTTCCGTGGGCGGGCGAAGTCGAAAACCTGGTCGTAATGCGCACCATCAGTAAAATCGGCTTTGCAGGCTTGCGGATGGGATATGCGGCGGCAAGTCCAAGCATTATGGGTGAACTGGCCAAAATCCTTCCGCCTTACAATATGAATCAATTAAGCTTGGCGGCGGCAAAATTCTCATTGAAACATCATCAAATCATTCAGCAAAACATTGATATATTAAAAAACGAGCGTTCGCGCGTGATGAATGAATTGTTGAAATTAAACCGTTTGGAAGTTTTTCCGAGCGAAGCCAACTTTATTACCGTTCGCGTTCCTGATGCGGACGGGCTGTTTGAAACATTGAAGCAATACCGCATACTGATTAAAAAACTGCATGGCAGCCATCCGCTTTTGGATCAGTGTGTCCGCATAACCATAGGCTCGGCAGCGCAAAATGATGCTGTCTTGGCCGTTATTAGAAACCTTTACCCCAATCTTTGATTCCAAGGAAACTACCATTATGAACAAAGCTCAACTGCATTTGACCAATTTTCTGTTACTGGTTGAAGAAGCCGGTTCATTGACCAAGCTTGCACGCGCGTGCGGTTATGAAAACTCCGCCTCTTTGTCTCAGCTCAAACGCCGTTTGGAACAACAAGCAGGCGATGAGTCTGCACGCGGCATTCGTCCGAGCCTGGCTGCGAAGTTGGAATCCGGCATGCACAAACGCAAAGGCTGGCTGAACCGTGATCACAGCAAAGACCAAGAAAAAGCAGCAGCGGTTGAAGTGGCGCGTTTGGAAAAACAAACTGTCGAAGCAGTCGAAGCTGGTGTTTCAACCGAAGACCGTTTTGTTACCGTTACCCGCAATACCTGCGAAACCCAAATCACCGTCAGCCTCAACCTTGACGGTACCGGTAAATACCGCTTGGATACCGGCGTTCCTTTCCTTGAACACATGCTTGCCCAAGTGGCGCGCCATGGTTTGATTGACTTGGATATTACCTGTAAAGGCGATTTGCACATTGACGACCATCACACGGTTGAAGACATCGGTATCGTGGTGGGTCAGGCCTTGAAACAGGCGCTTGGCAATAAAGCCGGCATTACCCGTTACGGTCATGCCTATGTTCCGCTGGATGAAGCGTTGAGCCGCGTGGTCATCGATCTTTCCGGCCGTCCTGGTTTGGTGTATAACATCGACTTTACCCGCGCCCTGATTGGCCGTTTTGATGTTGATTTGTTTGAAGAATTTTTCCACGGCCTTGTGAATCACAGTATGATGACCTTGCACATCGATAATTTGAGCGGCCGTAATGCACATCATCAAGCCGAGACCGTTTTTAAAGCCTTCGGCCGCGCCTTGCGCATGGCGGTCGAATACGATCCGCGCATGATGGGTCAAACACCTTCTACCAAAGGCACGCTGAGTGAAGAATCTGTTCAAGAAGAAGCGGAAGCCGCGTCTGAAGAATAAGGCATCGTGTGAATGAATAAAGGCCGTCTGAAACCGATTGGGATTTCAGACGGCCTTTTATTATTTGTCTTGTATAGTGGCAATATTTTGTTTTAAACCATCTTTTGCTACAATCATTCTTATTATTATATTAATCATTAAATGTTTTCAGACGGCCTGAGGAGAAACAATGAAAGTAGCGATTGTCGATTATGGAATGGGAAACCTGCACTCAGTATTGAAATCTGTTCAGGCGGCGCAGGCCTTGTCCAATCAAAATGCTGAAATTTATCTGACTTCGCGGCCTGAAGAGGTGATGGCGGCGGATAAGGTTATCTTTCCGGGGCAGGGCGCCATGCCGGATTGTATGTCGGCGCTGAAGGCAAGCGGTTTGGGCGAGGCGGTTTCAGACGGCCTGAAAAACAAGCCGTTTTTTGGAATTTGCGTAGGTGCGCAATTATTGTTCGAACACAGCGAAGAAGGCGATACAGATGGTTTGGGTTGGTTTGAAGGACAAGTAAAACGGTTTTTGCCCAATCAAACCGATGCACAGGGAGGCCGTCTGAAAGTGCCGCATATGGGTTGGAATACAGTGCGCCAAACCCGTCCGCATCCTTTATTTCAAGACATTGGGCAGAACGAGTATTTCTATTTTGTCCATAGCTATTATTTTGCACCGAAAAATGAAGAGATTATTTTAGGTGTCAGTGAATATCCGAATGAATTTGCCTGCATTGTCGGTAAGGACAATGTATTTGCCACACAATTCCACACGGAAAAAAGCCATCAGGCAGGATTGCTGCTGCTGCGTAATTTTTTAAATTGGCAGATTTGAGGCTTTAACATAAATCTGCTAAAAATCGCTAATTTGTGTAAAATATACTGAAATTGAATAGAGGAGAAGAAAATGCTGTTGGTACCTGCCATTGATTTGAAAGAAGGACGCTGTGTTCGCTTAAAACAAGGTTTGATGGAGCAGGCGACGGTGTTTTCCGACTCGCCGGCAGAGATGGCGTTGCATTGGCGCAATCAAGGCGCACGCCGTTTGCATTTGGTTGATTTGAACGGCGCATTCGCAGGCGTTCCTCAAAATTTTCCGGCGATTAAAGAAATTTTGGCCGCCGTGGTTAAAGATATTCCGGTACAGCTTGGCGGCGGTATCCGTGATTTGGGCACCATCGAAAAGTATTTGGATTTGGGTCTGACCGATGTGATTATCGGTACGGCCGCGGTAAAAAATCCTGAATTTGTGCGCGAAGCATGTAAGGCCTTTCCGGGTCAGATTATCGTCGGCTTGGATGCCAAAGACGGTATGGTGGCGATAGACGGTTGGGCAACGGTAACGGAACACCATGTCGTCGATTTGGCCAAGCGTTTTGAAGACGATGGCGTCAACAGCATTATTTATACCGATATCGGTCGCGACGGTATGATGAGCGGCGTGAATATCGAAGCCACCGTCAAATTGGCTCAATCAGTGAATATCCCGATTATCGCTTCCGGCGGCTTGACGAATTTGGACGATATCCACGCATTGTGTGCCGTCGAAAAAGAGGGTGTGAGCGGTGCGATTACCGGCCGCGCAATTTATGAGGGAAGTATTGATTTCGCACAGGCACAAAAAATGGCCGATTCTTTGGCTTGACCTAAGTGCGTTTAATTATGCAGATTGGGGCTTTGCAAGGTGTAACAGCGCAGGAGTTGGCGTATAGCTGAAAATGCCTTCAAAAGCGGCATTTTGCAAAGTCCTTAGACTTAAAATCTGTCTGAAATAATTATAAAAAAACAACTCACTCAATATCTTATTTTATTAAGGGATTGGTATGCTTGAAGCGTTTGTTTTGGGTTTTTGGATTATCTGGTCATCCGACCGCGAAGTGTATCCGCTAAGCGAAAGTTTGTGGTTTACACTGATTGCAGTGATATTGCGGCAGCTGACGGCGTTTGATTTGCCGATTATCGATACCTATTGGATGATTTTCAACGGGATAATCTGGGCATTTGCCGGTTTAATTTTTTCCATTGTCGGCCGCATTGACAGCAATTTCATTATTTCCTGTGTTTTGGCGATGATAGCCGGCATTGGTTATTTTCAGCTGTTGCAACATTTGCCGGATTGGTTGAGCAAATTTTTGGCCTGACGGTTTCAGACGGCCTGATAACGGATAATAGGTATTGAGTATGGCATTGGCAAAACGAATTATTCCTTGTCTGGATGTAAAAGACGGTCGCGTGGTAAAAGGTGTCAACTTTTTGGGTCTGCGCGATGCAGGCAATCCGGTTGACGTTGCCAAACGCTACAACGATGAAGGCGCGGATGAGTTGACCTTTTTGGACATCACTGCCTCCAGCGACAATCGCGACACTATTTTGCACGTTATTGAGGCAGTCGCTTCACAAGTTTTTATTCCATTAACCGTCGGCGGCGGTGTCCGTACGGTTGCCGATATCCGTCGTCTGCTTAATGCCGGTGCCGATAAGACCAGCATCAATACGGCCGCTGTAACCAATCCTGATTTGGTAAACGAAGCGGCCGGTTTTTTTGGTTCGCAAGCGATTGTTGTTGCCGTGGATGCCAAAGCGGTTAACCCTGAAAACACCCGTTGGGAAATCTTTACCCACGGAGGACGTAATCCGACCGGTTTGGATGCGGTGGAATGGGCTGTCGAAATGCAGCGGCGCGGTGCAGGCGAGATTTTGCTGACCAGTATGGACCGAGACGGCACCAAGCAAGGTTTCAACCTGCCTTTGACACGCGCGGTCAGCGAAGCGGTCGATATTCCGGTCATTGCTTCTGGCGGCGTCGGTTCTGTTCAACACTTGGTGGACGGCATTAAGGACGGGAAGGCCGATGCGGTATTGGCCGCCAGTATTTTCCACTTTGGCGAAGCGAGCATCCGCGAAGCAAAACTGGCCATGCGTGAAGCAGGAATTGAAGTGCGTTTGTGATTACTATCCAAAGGCCGTCTGAAAATATGGGAAAAAAATGCGAATGTCGAACATAAACGAAACGCTGCTGAATGCCGTAAAATTTGATGAAAAAGGTTTGGTTTGCGCGATTGCCCAAGATTGGCAGACACACCGTGTGCTGATGGTTGCCTGGATGAACGCCGAAGCCCTGCAAAAAACCGTAGAAACCGGGTTTGCCCACTATTACAGCCGTTCCCGCCAAAAACAATGGATGAAGGGCGAAGAGTCAGGGCATACGCAAAAAGTACATGAATTGCGCCTGGATTGCGATGGCGACGCAGTGGTCATGTTGATTGAACAAAACGGCGGCATTGCCTGTCATACTGGGCGCGAAAGCTGTTTTTACAAAGTTTGGCAAGACGGCGCATGGCAGACAGTCGATGCCGTGTTGAAAGACGAAGAGGCGATTTACGGACATAAACATCCTTAAGGCCGTCTGAAAGAAAATAAGAGAAACTGACCATGACCGATACTATCCTTACCCAAATTCAAAACGTCATCGATTCGCGCAAAGGCGGCGATCCCGATGCTTCTTACGTTGCCCAGCTGCTGCACAAAGGCGAAGACAAGATTCTGAAAAAAGTCATCGAGGAAGCGGGTGAAACCTTGATGGCCTCTAAAGATGGCGGTGGCGAACATTTGGTTTACGAAGTGGCGGATTTGTGGTTTCATACCATGGTTTTATTGGCGCATCACGGATTGCGTGCCGAAGATGTAGTAAACGAGCTTGCGCGCCGTCAAGGTTTGTCGGGATTAGTGGAAAAAGCTTCTCGCAAAGAATCTTGAATTTATATTACAATCCCGTATTTGACCTGTTTCAGAATCCGTCTCTTAGGGCAAAAACGATTTCCCTTTTTGGGGTGAAACTCGTTATACCCGTTTTCAGACGGCCATTGGAGCCATTATGGATAATTGTATTTTCTGCAAAATCGCAACCAAAGATATTCCGGCACAAACTGTTTACGAAGACGATGAGATGCTTTGTTTCAAAGACATCCGTCCTGCTGCGCCGGTGCATCTGCTGCTGATTCCGAAAGTACACTTCGATTCACTGGCACACGCAACCGCCGAACATCAAACCCTGTTGGGGAAAATGATGTTGAAAGTCCCTCAAATCGCCCAAGAGGCAGGTTTGACCGACGGTTTCAAAACCCTGATCAACACAGGCAAAGGCGGTGGACAAGAAGTATTCCACCTGCATATACATATCATGGGTACGCCTGCATAACTATCATCTATTTTTAATAAATTCAAGGATTTATCATGGGTAGCTTCTCTCTCTGGCACTGGATTATCGTACTGATTATCGTCGTTTTGGTATTCGGTACCAAAAAATTGCGCAATGTCGGCAAAGACCTCGGCGGTGCAGTGCATGACTTCAAACAAGGCCTGAATGAAGGTACAGACGGCAAAGATGCCAAAAAAGACGAAGTCATCGAACACAAAAAAGACGAAGACAAAGCATAATCCATGTTTGATTTCGGTTTGGGCGAATTGCTGCTGGTCGGCGTTGTCGCCCTAATAGTGCTGGGTCCAGAACGTCTGCCGCAAGCCGCGCGCACGGCCGGGCGTTTGGTCGGCAAATTGCAAGGCTTCGTCAACAACGTCAAGCAGGAGCTCAATACTCAGGCTGAGTTGGACGAATTGCGCAAGGTGAAGCAGGAATTTGAAGCCGCCGCTTCGGAGTTTCGCGACGGTATCAAAGACTTAGGCGATGATGCACAAAAAAATCTGAATGATATTTCAGATGGCCTCAAGCCTTGGGAGCGCCTGCCCGAACAAAAAACGCCAGCTGATTTTGGCGTGGACGAGTTCGGTAATCCTCTGCCTGATTTGGCTTCAAGCAGCACTGAAAATGAAAGTGCGGCCCAAGTTCCTGAAGAGGGTGGAGCAGCGCAAACTCAAGAGCCTGTCGGAGCTGAAAATGCCGAGTCCGAGCAAGACCGCGCTTGGCGTGAGTATTTGACCGCATCGGTTTCCCCCGCACCGGCGGTTGAAGTCAGCTATGTCGAAGCTCCTGCTGCCGATGTTCCTCCGCTGCATACGACTTCTTTGCGTAAGCAGGCGATGAGCCGCAAACGCGATATGCGCCCGAAATTCCACGCCAAGCCCAAACTGCGCGTCCGTAAGTAAAAAGTGAGTCAACCGGTGTCCGAACCTCAACACGAACAACCCGTCCAACCGCTTATCGAGCATCTTCTCGAGCTGCGCCGCCGAATGATGTGGATCGTCATCGGTATCGTTGTCTGCTTTTTGGGCATGATGCCGTTTGCCCAGCAGCTCTATACTTTTGTTGCCGAACCATTGATGGCCAATCTGCCTAAAGATACCAGCATGATTGCGACCGATGTGATCGCGCCGTTTTTTGTGCCGGTAAAGGTTACCTTGATGGCGGCGTTTCTGCTGTCGTTGCCGCACACGCTGTATCAAGTCTGGGCGTTTGTCGCCCCGGCTTTATACCAAAACGAAAAGCGTTTGATTACGCCGCTGGTGTTGTCCAGCGTGACGCTCTTCTTTGTTGGTATGGCGTTTGCCTATTTTCTGGTATTTCCCGTTATTTTCAAATTCTTGGCCGGTGTAACCCCTGTCGGTGTCAATATGGCGACCGATATCGATAAATACCTGTCCTTTATTTTGGGCATGTTTGTTGCATTCGGTACGACGTTTGAAGTTCCCGTCGTTGTGGTGTTGCTTGCCAAAATGGGCATTGTTTCGACTGCACAGCTTAAGAATGCGCGTCCGTATGTGATTGTCGGTGCGTTTATCGTGGCCGCAATCATCACGCCGCCTGACGTAATTTCCCAAACCCTGCTTGCCGTTCCGCTGATTCTGCTCTACGAAGCTGGTATTTGGTTCAGCCGTTTTGCCAAAGCGAAAACGCAGCAGGAAGATGAGGATACACCGCAACCACCGGCAGAAGTTTAAGAATCAAGGCCGTCTGAAGAATTTTTCAGACGGCCTTTGTATCATGGCACTTTCAGTTTTTAAGAAAAAGCATGATGAATGTTCGGGGAATCGTAAAACATTACTGTCCAGATTCTTTTGATTCGGCTAAAATTTTTGACCGAGGATTTTGCCGAAATCGAAGCAGTAATGCGTAACAGTCCCTCATGCCTCAATGGGCTGGATTTTAATACCAAACTGCCGGAATTACGTTTGGGAAATGGGGTGATTTTTACCAAGGCATAAGCCGAAAATACTTGATTTTAGGTAATTGAAAAAATATTCGTTTCTATTTTATCGAGAAGAATGATGTCAGGCCGTCTGAAAATTAACTACGTTTCAGACGGCCTTTTTGTCACCCTTGTTTTTCGTTGTAATCCTTATTTATCAAGCATCTTACAAAAAGGGTTTTGAAAAAGAGAAGTTTATATTTTGACTAAATCCAGCCGTATGAATCCATAGTGAAATGTGTTATCTTATCTACGTGTGTTAAGAAACATTAATAAGTTTGTATTTTTCTTACAGAGAAAGGCTTCAAAATGGATGGATGGACTCAAACGCTGAGTGCCGGTACTTTGCTCGGTATCGCCGCGGCAGCGATTTTGCTGATCTTGATTTTGATTGTAAAACTGCGCGTTCATGCCTTGCTGACGTTGGTATTGGTCAGCTTGCTGACTGCCATCGTAACAGGTCTGCCTATGGGCAGCATTGTTAATGATGTATTGGTCAAAAACTTCGGCGGTACACTTGGCAGCGTGGCGTTGTTGGTTGGTTTGGGTGCAATGCTTGGCCGTTTGGTGGAAACTTCCGGCGGTGCTCAGTCTTTGGCAGATGCGCTGATTCGGATTTTTGGTGAGAATCGTGCGCCGTTTGCCTTAGGCGTGGCTTCTTTGATTTTCGGTTTTCCGATTTTCTTTGATGCCGGTTTGGTGGTGATGTTGCCGATTGTGTTTGCAACGGCACGCCGCATGAAGCAAACTGTTTTGCCCTATGCGTTGGCATCTATTGGCGCATTTTCCGTCATGCACGTCTTCCTGCCGCCACATCCCGGCCCGATTGCAGCTTCTGAATTTTATGGCGCAAATATTGGTCAACTGCTGATTTTGGGTTTGCCTGTTACCTTGATTACTTGGTATTTCAGCGGCTATTTATTGGGTAAGATTTTGGGCCGCAGCATTCATGTGCCCGTTCCTGATTTGCTCAGCGGCGGTACGCAAGATAACGACCAACCGAAAGCGCCTGCAAAGGCATCTACGGTCATTGGCATTATGCTAATTCCTATGTTGTTGATTTTCTTGAATACTGGTTTGTCTACTCTGATCAGCGAGAAAATGGTCAGTGCGGATGAAGGCTGGGTGCAGTTTGCACGAATGCTCGGTTCGACACCAATTGCTTTGCTGATTTCTGTTTTGGTAGCCCTGTATGTATTGGGCAGTAAACGTGGTGAAAAAGCCAGCGCTTTGGAGAAAACCATTGATGGCGCATTGGGCCCGGTTTGCTCGGTTATTTTGATTACCGGTGCAGGCGGTATGTTCGGCGGCGTATTGCGTGCTTCCGGTATCGGTAAGGCTTTGGCCGACAGCATGGCTGACTTGGGTATTCCTGTTTTACTGGGCTGTTTCTTGGTAGCTTTGGCTTTGCGTATTGCGCAAGGTTCTGCGACTGTTGCCCTGACTACCGCTGCCGCGTTGATGGCACCGGCCGTTGCGGCGGCAGGTTTCAGCGATTGGCAGATTACTTGCGTGGTATTGGCGACGGCGGCAGGTTCCGTTGGTTGCAGCCACTTTAACGACTCAGGCTTCTGGCTTGTCGGCCGTCTGTTGGATATGGATGTGCCGACGACCTTGAAGACATGGACGGTCAACCAAACACTTATCGCACTCATCGGTTTTGCTTTATCGTCAGTGTTGTTTATCTTGGTTTAATCGAAAATGGCCGGCGGATAGTGTTTTTGAGATAACACAATCCGCCTGTTTTCAAATACCGTTAAAATCTAGATAAACAAGGAGTAGAAAAATGACGACACATTTTGTCATGATGGGCGTGTGCGGTTGCGGTAAAACCACTGCCGCATTGTCTTTGCAAAAACATCTCAACCAATGCCCATATGCCGAAGGCGATGATTTCCATACTCAAGCCAACCGCGACAAAATGGGTGCCGGTATTCCGTTGACGGACGAAGACCGCTATCCTTGGCTGGGCAATTTGCGTGACTGGATGACAGAGCAGGCAAAAAACGGGGAAAAATATTCCATTGTTACTTGTTCCGCACTCAAGCATCACTATCGCGATATTCTGCGTGGTGCAGAAGGGAAGGTGGCTTTTATTCATCTGACTCCGCCTCAAGCAATCAATCTTGAACGTATGCTGTCGCGTCAGGGGCATTATATGAAAGCCGGAATGCTGGATTCGCAGCTGGAGATTTTGGAAGAGCTGGGTGCGGATGAGTACGGCGTTAAAATTGACAATCCGGGTTCGCCTGAAGCCGTTGAGGCAGATATTGTGAACTGGGTGAAAGCGCAAGGCTTGATTTAGTAATGATCAGAAATGGAAAGGCCGTCTGAAATATTTCAGACGGCCTTTTTTGATGGGATTTAGAATGTTTTTTGCGAGTCAAGCAATAAGGTAACCGGCCCGTCATTGCAAAGGGAAACCTGCATATGGGTTTGGAATCTGCCGGTTTCGACAGTCAATCCATGTTTGCGCAAAAGTTGCGCGGTATATTGATAAAGCTTATCCGCTTGTTCGGCAGGGGCAGCATTGGAGAAAGATGGGCGGCGGCCGCTGCGCGCATCAGCGTAAAGGGTAAACTGGGAAACCAGTAATATCGAGCCACCGACATCTTTGAGCGATAAATTTAATTTGCCGTTTTCGTCTTCAAAGATACGCAGGTTGGCGGTTTTATCCGCAATGTATTTGGCGTCTGTTTCTGTATCGGTGTGGGTAACGCCGAGCAATATCATAAATCCGTTGTCGATTTTGCCGCAGGTTTCGCAGGAGTTTTCGGACAAAACGTCAACTTTGGCTTGGGTAACTTTTTGGATAACAGCGCGCATGATGTTTTTGAATAAAAGAAGTTTGTAAAAAAGGGCGTAAAAGACACGCCCTTTGGGTTGGAGTATGGTTTCAGACGGCCTGAAACCATTGAATCAATTTACGGATTAATGCCGTTTTCTTTTAAGATACGTTCGATCTGATTCTCGACTTTTTGTCGTTTAACAGCTTGGGCAATCTGATTGCGTACCAGTTCGAAAGGTTCGGCATTGGGATCGTGTTCTACTGCACTGAGTTTAAACAGATAAAAACGGTTTTCCATTTGAATCGGCTCATGCGTTACATCGCCTCGGTTCATGTCGGCAAAAGCGGTAGCCAGTTGAGGAGAGAGCTGCTGCGGAGAGATGAAGCCGTCGAACTCTTGTTCGGGGTTTGGATAGCGTTTCATCAGCTCTTCAAATGACAAGCCTTTTAGCAGCAGCTCTCGCGCGGCGCGTACTTCGTCGGCTGAAGCAAAGCTGACTTGTTGCAGCTTGATAATGCGTGTTTGATGGTCGTAGAAACGGCGCAACTCAGCATCGTCAACCGCGGTTTGACGTTCTAGATAAGCAGCGTATTGGTTGGCATAAAACTCAGCTTCAACGTTTTTAAGCTGATTCTGCACTTCTGCATCTTTGTCCAAACCAGCCTGGATGGCTTCATTTTTCAAAATTTCCAAAGTCTGCAAACGTGTAACCACATCTTTGCGGATTGCCTGACCATCGGGTTTGGCAGTCTGGTTGGGATGTTGATCGGCTTGTCTCAATACTTCGGCAACCATGCTGTCGATACGGGCGGGATCGATTTCAGGTGCTTTGGCAGTTGCCAAGCCGATGGTTGATAGGGCGAGGATAGCCAAAACGGCAGTTTTGGGCTTGATGTTCATGTGAGTTCCTTATTGCCCGCCGTTATCACGGCGGGCACGTTATATTATTTGTTGACTTTGATGCTGGCTTTTTTCAGCAATGATTGAATGGCCGCATCAACACGGGCTGCCTGTAAGTCGCTGCCAATCTCGTTTTTAGAGGCTTCGTAAGAAGGTACGGTAACGTTACGGCGGTCATTGACGTAGAAAACGGCGTACAAATTACCGTTTTGCAGCGGCGTTTTAGTGTGCGCACCTTTTTTCAGGTCTTTGACAGCTGCGTAAAGCGGAGGCGCTGATTCTTGCAAATCTTTAAGCGGAACATAAGCTTTAGGGATACCGCCGGCTTTTTTGGCCGCTTCGTCAATTGAGTATTGGTTCAATACCGAAACAAAGCTTTTTTTCGCATCCAAATCGGCAATGGCTTTTTGGGCATTGCTGCTGCTGTCAGTCACGATTTCGCCCATTTGGACTTCCTGAGTACCTTTATAGAAGTTGCTGAAGTCGTTGTAAGCGGCTTTGACATCTTTTTCTTGAACAGGATATTGACGGACGATATGCGCCGCGAAAGCTTGGCCTAACAAATCATTTTCGAAAACTGCCCATTCGGTTTTGAATGTGGCTTTTTTATCTGCACCTTGCTTGGCGGCATCGGCACGCGCTTGCTCCAATGCAGTTTTGAATTCAGCGCTTTGATCCAGTTTTAATTTTTTAGCTTCTTGGGTAACAACAGTGCTGATAACTTGGCGTTCAGTCAGCATTTGACGCAATTCAGGAGTGTCTTGAACGTTCGGGTTGCTGGCGCGTACGGAAGCAACTTGGTCATCGATAACGCTGCTGTCGATGGCTTGACCGTTGACGGTCACCAAAGTTTGGGCAAACAGGGTGCCGGTAGTCAGGGCAAGCATCAAGGCTGAAGCAAAGTAGGTTTTTTTCATCGTATTTCTCTTTTAAATAATGATTGGAAATAAATTAATGATTAGAAATCAAAGTTTAAGTAGTAATCTTAATGGAAGTATTCGTCCGGCGTGGCCGCTTTGATACTGAGTGCATGAATCAGGCCGTCTGAAAACAAGTCTTGCAAAAGCTGCTTAATCATACGTTGCCGCCGGAGGCGACCGATATTTTCAAATGCGTTGCTGACCACCAATATCGCATAATGCCCGCCGCCTTTATTGCCGGCATGGCCGGCGTGCAGATGGCTCTCATCTTCAAAATCGAAGAACTCAGGCTCAAGTGCCTGCAGGCGTTCCTCGATAATTTGACGCATATTGCTCATTTGAACACGGCTTTAAAGGGTTTAATCAATACTTCTGCGTATACGCCGGCATCGACGTAAGGGTCTTGTTCAGCCCATTCTTGTGCTGCGTCCAAAGATTCAAATTGAGCCACAATCAGGCTGCCGGAAACGCGTTCCGGATTGTCTGGTAGAGGATTGGGGCCGGCAGTCAGCAGACGGCCTTGCGCTTTCAATTCTTCCAAGCGTGCCAAATGAGCAGGGCGGGCTGCCATGCGTGCTTCGTGGACATCTTCGGCATCAGTGGCCAAAAGCATGAAATATTCCATTATTGATCCTCCTTAGGCTGGAAACGCATCAGATACATGCCCTGTGCGATAGAAAAAATGATTGTGAAACCCAATGTGCCGAACAATTTGTAATTGACCCATTGGTCTGGAAAATACGTAAAGACAAAGAGATTGGCAGCCCCCATAAAAATCAGGAAGCCAATCCATGCATAAGTCAGGCGCGTCCATACAAAATCAGGAAGCTGCATTTCTTTACCCATCACGGCTTTTAGCCCGTTTTTACCGGCAAGATGGCTAAACAGCATGACGATTGCGCCGATCCAAAACAGAACGGTCGGTTTCCACATGATAAAGCGGTTGTCTTTCAGCAGAATCGTTGCACCGCCAAAAAAGACAATCAAAATCAGACTGACCCATTGCATGGTGTCCAGTTTGCGGTGTTTCCAAAAGGTCAGCGCAGCTTGGGCAATACCGACTATAACCGCAACAGCCGTTGCGGCAATCATGTCTTTGGTGATGATGTATGTGATGAAAAATAAGAATACGGCGAATAAGTCGCTCAAAACCTTCATATATTAATGATGAAACTAATTGAGTAAATGCTAATCATACAGGGAGATGTGTTTTTTTGCACCTTTCCCCATGACTTTAATACCACATATATCCATATGAGATATTTGTTTTGGGTTGGCGAAATTTGTAAAAAAGAAACACAAGCATGCAAAAGTAATAGATTTACCAAGGAATTTCAGGCTGAATAGCCTGTATTGCTTGGCAGAAATGGGTTAAAAATATATCATGACGTAATATCTAGTAAATATATGGTTAAATGCGCGCACATTGGTTAGTACCATAATTTCCGAACAGGGGATCAGTTTTGAAAAAACATCACAATATTAAATTAATTACAGCTTCTATCGCTTTAATGACATCGCTCAGCGCTTCTGCAGGTTTGGGCGGTTTGAACGTTCAATCTCATTTGGGTGAGCCTTTTACAGGCAGTATCACTGTGACTGGCGAGGAAGCTCAGGCTCTGCTTAATGGCGGTAAGGCCACTATTTCAAATGGTAATTTGCGCGCGGCGGTACGCAAATCAGGCGATAAGGCAGTCGTTACCATTCGTTCCTCTAAAGCCATCAAAGATCCTGTTTTGGTTTTCCAAGTAGGTGTCGGCGCGCAATCGCGTGAATACACTGCTATCATCGATCCGGCCGGATACGACGCTAAAGATGCGGCATCCGTCCGCCCCCGTCAAACTGCCGAATCCCAATCCTTCGAGCCGACACGCAATGCCCAACAGCCTGCAACTAAAAACAATAAAGCAGTAGGTAATCAGGCAGCTCAAGCGCGTAAGGATGTGCAGCGTAAGGCTGAGAAAAAACAAGTTCAGACGGCCTCTGCTAAAAACGACACAGCTGCACGTTCAGGTAGACAGCATTTGGTGCGTACGGGTGAAACCCTGATTGCCATTGCGTCCAGCATCCGTCCGCAAGGTATGACCTTGGATCAAACCATTCAAGCATTGGTTAATGCCAATCCGGATGTGTTTATCGATAACAATGCCAACCGTATGTTGGCAGGTAAGGTGCTGAATATTCCAAACCGTAGCGAATTGCAACGTTTGGCTGCTTCTGCTCCTGCTAAAACTAATACGGCAACAGAAAAAGCCAATGAAACCGCTAATGCAACAGAGGCTAAAACAGAAAAACCTGTTGTTCAGCCTGAGGCTCAAACTGAAGCCCAGGTTAAAGATGCTGGCGTAAATACACAGCAACAGGAAGAAGTAAAACAAGCTTCAGCTGAACAAACAGAACAAGCAGCATCTGCAGCGGTTAATGAAAATGCCGCATCGACTGTTCCTGCATCCGATATTCAAGAAGCTATGGCTTCTTCTGATGCTCAAGAGAATGTAGTGGCTTCTGAGTCTGTTGCAACCACTGATTCTATCGCGGAGCAAACAGAGGGCGAATCAAATGGCAATTTATGGAAATGGTTATTGGCAGGCGGTGCAGCCCTTATTGCTGCTTGGTTGTTGTTAAAAGCTGCGGGTAAACGTAAAGACGAGCCTGAAGCAGCACCTGTAAGCCGTATGGATGAAGAGAAGGCTGTACAGAAAGATGTTGCTGCTTCAGCTGCTGCGGTTGCTGCAACTAAAGTAATGCCGTCTGAAAAAACTCAAGATGGCCTGCTTATCGAAGACGATTTTGAAGATGATGTGGTTATCAATGAAGTAGAAGAATCTTCCAATATCGATGATGTCAAACTTGATTTAGGTAAGATTGACAATAGTCAGGCAGGTATTCTTTCAGGTGCAGTAACGCATGATGTTGAGACAGAACAACGTCGCCATGCTGATTGGGACAATATCGAATCAACAGAAAGCGTGTACGAACCTGAACCAGAAAATCCATATCAGCCGGTATCCGTTGTTATGCCTGAACGTAAAGAAGAGCAGGCAAATACATTTGCTGAGTTTGATTTGGCGGCAGAGAAAAAAGTCTCCGAGTCAAGAAATGAAGAGCCACTCGAGTTTACGGTAGAAACCCCTGAAGCTTCAGACGGCCATGCGTTGCCATTCGAGATCAAGCAAGATCAAGACTTGCAAATTCAAGGAACCAAAGAAGAAGTAGAGAAAGAAGAAGCTGCTTCTGAGTTTGTGATTGAAGAAGGTGCATTGGAATGGGGAGCTGAAGATGTTTCAGTAGCCGCCGATAAAAGCAATAGTGAAAGAGGCTTTGTTTCAGAATCAGTTGGCATGACTGCACCGCTTGAAGCCAAATATGATTTGGCTAAGATGTATATCGAAATCGGTGATCCTGAAGCGGCTCGAGAAACATTGCAAGGGCTGATTGAGGAGGCTGAAGGCGATATTCTGCATAAAGCCCAAAAACTGATGAAAGAACTTGGCGCGTAAGTGCTAGTCAAATGAAGATGCCGTTTCAGACGGCATCTTTTTTATGGTAAATTAAAAAGCAAGATTTTATCTGAGTCTATTATTGGTTGGGTAAGATTTCAGCTTTATATGATGGTTGAAGATGAAGGCCGTCTGAAATACAAAATGGAGGCGTGTGTTAATCACGCCTTTTTAATATTTGTTACTTGAGCGTAGGCAACAATATCAATTTACAAGAAGTATAAGAAATGACTGAACAAGTAAATACAACAGGACATCTGGTGCAGCGCTGGGCTTTGACCCTCTCTTATGACGGTAGTCGTTTTTATGGTTGGCAAAAACAGGCTGGAGATTTGCCGACTGTTCAGACGGCCTTAGAGCAGGCATTAACTTCAATAGCAGGAGAGCAGATTAATACTATTGTTGCAGGAAGGACAGATACGGGTGTACATGCGACAGCTCAGGTCGTACACTTTGATACATCTGTAAGCCGTCCGGAGCAAGCGTGGGTGCGTGGAGTCAATGCGCATTTGCCTGACGGTGTGGCTGTATTGCTTGCGCAAAAAGTTGCACCTCATTTTAATGCTCGATTTGATGCTTATGGCCGGCATTACCGTTATTTGCTGGAGTCATCTCCGGTTTGTTCTCCGTTGTTGGTTGGCAGGGTGGGGTGGACACATTTGAAATTAGATTTAAATCTGATGAGGCAGGCTGCTGCTTTATTGGAGGGTGAACATGACTTCTCCAGCTTTCGTGCGGCTGAGTGCCAGGCAAAATCGCCTATAAAAACGCTATATAGGGCAAGTATTAGTGGGACTCCTCGTTATTTGTGCCTTGATTTGCATGGAAATGCATTCTTGCATCATATGGTGCGCAATATTATGGGCGCATTGGTATATGTGGGAAGTGGTAGGATTAGTGTGGATGAATTTCAGTCAATCTTTTATGCAAGAAGCAGATTGAAAGCGCCTCCGACCTTTATGTCTGACGGTCTATATTTGACAGGCGTTGATTATCCTGATGAGTTTGGGGTGGTAAGACTGCCTCTGCCTGAGTGGATGAATGTTTCGGGTAACGTTTTTCAGACGGCCTAATTGGCGGATTGTTGGTATAAAAGCAACAAAATAGCTGGATTGATGTGTAAATTAATAAAGTGTTGTAAAAATGCACAATTGGTTTTAAAAGAAATTTATCATTGATTTTAAATAATAAATTTCATTTTTTTAGGCTGTGTTTGCCTTTGCTGGGTTTCAAGGGTGGTGGGGGTGGATTGAATAAAGTTTGTTTTTTTAGAGAGGAGCAATTATAGTAACAGTCATGGAATCGCTGATTCCAGCGATAATGTAAGCCTAAGCGGATTGTCCGGTCTGCTTAAGTTATTTCTTCACAATAGAAAAGGAATACAGCAATGAAAAAATCTCTGATTGCTCTGACTTTGGCAGCTCTGCCTGTTGCAGCTATGGCTGATGTGACTCTGTACGGTCAAGTTAAAGCCGGCGTTGAAATTTCTAAAGTAAAAGTGGGTAAAGCTACTTCTAAAACTGCTACTGAGATTGCTGACTACGGTTCTCGCATCGGCTTCAAAGGCCACGAACACTTGGGTAGCAACTTGAATGCTATTTGGCAAGTTGAACAAAACACTTCTATCGCCGGTGGTGACTCTGGTTTTGCTAACCGTGAATCTTTCATTGGTTTGGAAGGTGGTTTCGGTAAAGTTCGTGCCGGTAACCTGAACACTGCTCTGAAAGACAGTAGCGACAGCTTCGACCCTTGGGAATCTGGTGCCGCTAACGCAGATGCTCTGCAACTGGGTAAAATTAAACGTGTAGATACTCGTAAAGTATCTGTACGTTACGACACTCCTGTATTTGGTGGTTTCAGTGCAAGCGTACAATACCAACCTCGCGACAATGCTAACCCTGGCGATAAATACACTCACACTGTGAAAAGCCGTGAATCTTACGATTTGGGCCTGAACTACGAAAACTCTGGCTTCTTCGGTCGCTATGCTGGTTCTTATGCTAAACGTGCTGACTTGGATGCTGGCTACTTGGATGCATTCAACGGCAACACTACTTTGGCTGCTGGTGCTTACAAAGATCACCAAGCACACCGTCTGACTGCTGGTTACGATGCTAACAACCTGATGGTTGCTGTTGTAGGTCAATACGAAGGCTTCAAAGCTGACGTAGCTGGTGCTAAGAAAAACGAACGTACTGAAGTTGGTGCAACTGCTGCTTACCGCTTCGGCAACGTAACTCCTCGTGTTTCTTACGCTCACGGCTTCAAAGCTAAAGAAGATGGCGTAAAACAAAAAAATAGCGCTTACAACCAAGTTATCGTTGGTGCTGACTACGACTTCTCTAAACGCACTTCTGCCCTGTTGTCTGCCGGCTGGTTGAAAGAAGGCAAAGGCGACTACAAATACGAGAAAACTGCTGGTACTGTTGGCCTGCGTCACAAATTCTAATCTGACTTAAGATTAGTCTGAAAAAAGAGCCTGTTTTATATAGGCTCTTTTTGTTTTTGTAAGAAATGTATTTTGTCATTGTAGGGGTAGGTTAAAGTATTTTCGATATTCGTTTTCAGGCGGTCTATGGAAATTTAAGTCAGGTTCTATTCTATTTAATATATGCTAAATGAAATTTCAGAAATTGTTTTGAGTATTATTATAAATAAGTTAATAATATGGGGATGATTCTTGGATTGAGTTGATTTTCCTATGTTTCATGCCTAATAATAAAAGGTTCATCTAATGTAGTTCTAAAGTATTATTAGTATGTAGAATCTGGTTTTAAGATTTGTAAACTTGATTTTAATCAAATTATTGCTGATAGATGATTCATATAATATAAGTGTTTAGAGTATCGATATATCGGGAATAGCCATGTCCTGTCTTGAAATGAAGTGCTTAAGTGGCATTTGGAAACGAATCCTTATGCTGTTTGCTGTATTTTTCGTGATGATGGTAAGCCTGCCTGCTTACGCGGAACGCTTGCCTGATTTCTTGGCAAAAGTTCAGCCGTCTGAAATTTTCCCAGGTGCTGACCGCTACGGTAAGCCTGAAGGTAAGCCCTTGGTTGCTCGCGTGTACAAGGGCGAAGAGCAGCTTGGCTTGGTTTATATCACGACTGACGTGGTCAATACGCGCGGTTATTCGAGCAAACCGATCGATACGATGGTTGCATTGGCCAATGATGGCACTATTGCCGGCGCAAAATTGGTTGAGCACCATGAGCCGATTATGCTGATCGGTATCCCGCAATCCCGTGTCGATAAATTCATTGACAAATATATCGGCTTAAATTTTATTAAAAACCCGCCTCAACCAGGTGTTGCACCAGGGGATATTATTAGTGGTGCGACTGTGACCCTGATGGTCATCAATGACAGTATTCAGCGCTCTGTTAAAGCAGTAATCCATCAATATCATTTGGGTACAGATAAAGCAGTTCAAGCCGGTACGGCAGCTGCTTCCGACGAACAGTCTGCCGAGCCTGCCGTTCAAACCCGTCCGCGTCGTGTTGCCAATCAAGACAAACAAGATATCCTGTCATGGAATGCGCTTTTGGAACAAAAAGCCGTCGGTCATCTGCATATTTCTATCGACGAAATCAATAAACTGTTTGAGAAAAGCGGTAAAGCAGGTGTGGCAGATCATGCGGAGCAGGGTGATGGTAACGATACATTTATTGATCTGTATGTTGCCTTGGTCAGCCAGCCTTCCATCGGTAAAAGCCTTTTAGGTGAAGCCGGTTGGAACAACCTGCAAAAACGTTTGAAACCTGGCCAAGAAGCCGTGATGGTGGCCGGCGAAGGTCGCTATTCTTGGAAAGGTTCGGGTTATGTTCGCGGTGGTATCTTTGACCGTATTGAAATGATTCAAGGCGATACCAGCTTCCGCTTTACCGATGCGCAACATGAACGTGTAGTTGCTTTATCCGCCGAAGGTGCGCCTGCATTTAAAGAAGTTTCTTGGTTCACTATCCCCGAAGGTGTGGAATTTGATGGTGCTGAACCATGGCGTTTACAACTGATGATTCAACGTGTGTTGAGTGTTAACGATAAGGCTTTCGTAACTGCAGATTTGGATTACGAATTGCCAAAAGGCTACTACGTTGACGATCCTAAAGCACCGCCGGTTGAAATTAGTGCACCGGTTGAGCCGGTGGCTGTGGCAGCCTCTGCTCCGGAAGAAAGTACAGGTATTGCAGAAGATGCAACGGCTGAGGAAGGCGTATCCAACCAACTTTGGAAACAGGTTTGGAAAGCCAAACAAGGTCAAATCGTGGTTGTCGGTATTGCTTTGACAATTCTTCTGTTGGTATTCCTGTTCCAAGATTGGATTGTCCGTTACGAAAAATGGTATGACCGATTCCGTCTCTGTTTCCTGACCTTTACGCTGTTTTATATCGGCTGGTATGCTCAGGCACAATTATCGGTAGTGAATACTTTGACGTTGTTCTCAGCTGTTTTGACTGAGTTCCACTGGGAATTTTTCCTGATGGATCCGCTGGTATTCATTCTGTGGCTCTTTACAGCGGCGACCATGCTGTTGTGGAACCGCGGTACATTCTGTGGATGGCTGTGCCCTTTCGGTGCATTGCAAGAGTTAACCAACCGTATCGCTAAAAAATTGGGTCTGAAACAAATTACAGTGCCACACTTGTTGCATACCCGTCTGAGTGCGATTAAATATGTAATTTTCTTCGCTTTGCTGGCAATTTCCCTGTACGATTTGGGTACGGCTGAAAAATTTGCTGAAATTGAGCCTTTCAAAACTGCAATTATTTTGAAATTCATGCGTGAATGGTGGTTTGTTCTGTTCGCCGCCGCTTTGCTGATTGCAGGCTTGTTCATCGAACGTTTCTTCTGCCGTTATCTGTGTCCTTTGGGTGCAGGTATTGCATTGCCGGGCCGCTTCCGTGTGTTTGATTGGCTGCGCCGTTATAAAATGTGCGGTAACCCATGCCAGATTTGTACACACGAATGTCCCGTACAGGCAATCGCACCTGAAGGCGACATTCATCCGAACGAATGTATCCAATGTCTGCATTGTCAGGTAATGTATCATCACGATACGCGTTGTCCCCAAGTAGTGGCAACGAATAAGAAAAAACAAAAACAAGCGGCGGCAAAAGCTGAACAGCATGATGCGGCAGTGACGCAAAATGCTCAAGAACAAGTCGTCCAGTTTGTTAAAAAAGAATCGGCAATCAGTGTCGACAAGTAGTAATTTATCAATAAAAAAAGAGGGCTGTATCGGCAGCCTGACTTAGAAAGTTTTTCATCGGCAGGCCGTCTGAAAAATCGGCCGCCGGATTTTATCCAAGGAGTGTCGTATGTCAGACGAAAAATTAGAACAAAACGGCTTAAGCCGTCGTTCATTCTTAGGTACTGCCGCTGCTTCCGGTGCGGGTATTGCTGGTGCCGGTTTGTTGGGCTTGGCCGGTTGCTCTAACGGCGAGGGTGATAAAGCTGCTGCTTCCGGTGCTGCACCTGCCGAAAAAGCCGCTGCTCATTCTGCCGAACCGGGCAAACAAACTTCCGAAGTTGGTCCAGGCGAACTTGACCAATACTACGGTTTCTTGTCAGGCGGTCAATCAGGTGAAATGCGCTTGATCGGCGTACCTTCTATGCGTGAGTTGATGCGTATCCCTGTGTTCAATATGGACAGCGCTACCGGTTGGGGTCGTACCAACGAGAGCCTGCGTATTTTGAATGAAAAAATTACGCCGGAAACCCGTAAATTCCTGCAAGACAGCGGTCTGCGTTGCTACCCTAACGGCGACTTGCACCACCCGCACTTGTCTTTCACCGACCAAACTTACGATGGCCGTTATGCTTACGCCAACGATAAAGCAAACACCCGTGTTTGCCGTATCCGCTTGGATGTGATGAAAACTGATAAAATCATCGATATTCCTAATGCTTCAGGTATCCACGGTCTGCGTCCTCAACGCTATCCGAAAACTGGCTACGTATTTGCCAACGGTGAGCATATCGTTCCTGTTGACGGCGTAGGCAAATGGGATGATCCTAAAACTTGGAATGCCGTTTATACTGCAGTTGATGGCGAAACCATGGACATCGCATGGCAAGTATTGGTAGACGGTAACTTGGATAATGGCGATGCCGACTACCAAGGTAAATACTCTTTCTCTACCTGCTATAACTCTGAGCGCGCTCTGACTGTACAAGGTGCATCTTCTAACGAACAAGACTGGTGTGTAGTATTTAACCTGGCCGCCATCGAAGAAGGCATCAAAAAAGGCGACTTCAAAGAAGTTAACGGCGTAAAAATGTTGGACGGTCGTGCGGAAGCCAACTCTCCATACACTCGTTACATCCCGGTTCCTAACTCTCCTCACGGTTGTAATGCAAGCCCTGACGGCAAATACATCATGCTCAACGGTAAACTGTCTCCAACCGTTACCGTATTGGATGTTAGCAAACTGGATGACTTGTTTGCAGGTAAAATCAAAGAGCGCGATGTTGTCGTAGCCGAGCCTCAACTGGGTCTTGGCCCATTACACACTGCATTTGACGGTCGCGGCAATGCCTATACTACATTGTTTATCGACAGTCAAATGGTGAAATGGAACATCGACGACGCGATTAAAGCCTATAAAGGCGAGAAAATCGATCCGATCAAACAAAAACTCGACGTTCACTATCAACCGGGTCACAACCACACTACCATGGGCGAAACCAAAGAAGCCGACGGTAAATGGTTGGTATCTTTGAACAAGTTCTCTAAAGACCGCTTCTTGAATGCCGGTCCTTTGAAACCTGAGTGTGACCAATTGATCGACATCTCCGGCGACGAAATGCGTCTGGTGCATGACAATCCGACTTTTGCCGAACCACACGACTTGTGCTTGGTTGCTGCGTCTAAAGTGAACCCAAGCAAAACTTGGGACCGCAAAGACCCATGGTTCTGGCAAGAAGCTTTGGAACAAGCTCAAAAAGACGGTGTTGAGCTGGAAAAAGCTGCCAAAGTCGTACGTGAAGGCAACAAAGTACGCGTGTACATGACTGCCGTTGCGCCTGCTTACAGCGTTCCTCAATTTGAAGTGAACCAAGGCGACGAAGTTACCGTATATGTAACCAACGTTGAGACCATTGAAGACTTGACTCACGGCTTTACTTTGGAAGGTTATGGCATTGCTATGGAGATTGGCCCGCAAGCTACATCTTCTGTAACCTTCAAAGCTGTCCGTCCAGGCGTACACTGGTACTACTGCCAATGGTTCTGCCACGCATTGCACATGGAAATGTCTGGCCAAATGATTGTTAAACCAAAATAATTTCGGTTTGATGATTTAATTCTTCAGGCCGTCTGAAAAAACATTCTTTCAGACGGCCTTTATAGCAAAGTTGTTTGTCGGCCGATATGGTCACAAAATGAAAGCCATCATCAGACAGCTTTGCTATAACACCAAAATACCTGTTTCCGCATCGGTTTATCATGCGGCAAGCAGGCCGTCTGAAACAGAGATATGATTATGACGCACACACAAATCCATCGTTCCAAATGGCAACGTGCCGCACTCGTATTGCTGCTTGGCAGCATGGTTCAGACGGCCTTTGCCGCAGTCATCAACGTATCCGCACAAGACAATCTCAATGATGCTTTGGCGCGCGCCCAAGCCGGCGATACGCTCAAGCTTGCCTCCGGTATATACAAAACCAAACTCTATATCGACAAACCCATTACCATCGAAGGCCCTGCCGACCGTTCCGCCAAGATTGTCGGCGACCGGAGTGGGAGGACGGTTGCCGTTCATGCGCCTGATGTAACTTTGCGCAATCTGACCGTTTCCCATTCCGGCATGAGTTTGCCGGCAATGGATGCCGGTATCTATTTAGAAGAGACGGCAACGCGCGCGCTGGTGGAGCATAACAACATCGTCGACAATTCCGTCGGCGTGTATATTCACGGTGCGGCAGAATCCATGGTGCGGGAAAATAAAATCATCGGCGATGCAACCCTGCGCGTCAACGAACGCGGCAACGGCGTAACCGTCTGGAATGCGCCCGGTGCGCAAGTGATTGATAACGATATTTCCAAAGGCCGTGACGGTATTTTTTCAAATACCAGTACCCATAATACCTACAAAGGCAACCGTTTTAGCGACTTACGCTTTGCCGTCCATTATATGTACACCAATGACAGCGAAGTCAGCAACAATATCTCCGTCGGCAACAATATGGGTTATGTGCTGATGTTTTCCGAACGCCTGAAAGTGTATGGCAACATTGCCGTTGGCAGCCGCGACCAAGGCATTATGCTCAACTACGTCAATTATTCCGAAATTCACGATAATGTGATCAACAAGGCAGGCAAATGCGTGTTTGCCTACAATGCCAACTACAATAAAATTTTCGACAACCATTTTGAAAACTGTCAAATCGGTATTCACTTTACCGCGGCCATTGAAGGCACAAGCCTGTTCAATAATTCGTTTATCAACAACGAAAGCCAAGTCAAATACGTCAGCACCCGTTTCCTTGATTGGGGCGAGGGTGGTCGCGGCAACTATTGGAGCGATAACAGCGCCTTTGACCTTGACGGCGACGGCTTCGGCGACAGTGCCTACCGTCCCAATGGGATTATCGACCAAATCATCTGGCGCGCACCCGTCGCCCGGTTATTGATGAACAGCCCTGCCATCAGCATTGTCAAATGGGCGCAATCTCAATTTCCCGCCATCCTGCCCGGCGGCGTAATTGACAGCAAGCCTTTGATGAACCCTGTCCGCAATAAAACGACAACCAAATACGAAGCCATGAAGGACGAATTGCTGCATGAAGCAAAAACGCACCAATCCGAATGGGGTAATGCCGAAAACGGTGCGTTGACAGGCGGAAATGCCAATATGTAACCTTTCAGACGGCCCAATATCAAAGGCCGTCTGAAACATTCACTAGAGGAATATCCATGAGCAGTACCAACCACGTTGAATTAAGAAACGTGACCAAGCAGTTTGGCAGCCAAAAGGCCGTCAACCAAGTCGATCTGGTTCTCAAGGCTGGCGAGAGCGTCGGCATGGCAGGACACAACGGTGCAGGCAAATCTACCATTATGAAGCTGATACTCGGCCTGATTACGCCGACCGAGGGCGAAGTGATGCTTTTGGGAGAGCCGACCGGCAGTAAAGCAGGGGCGCAGCGTCGCAGCCAAATCGGTTACCTGCCTGAAACGGTTGCATTGCACCCTTCATTGACCGGTATCGAAACCATGGATTTCTATGCCAAACTAAAAAAACAGCCCCTGAGTAAAAACCGCGAATTGCTCGAGCGTGTCGGCATTTCCCAGGCCGCACGCCGCCGTGTCGGCACTTACTCTAAAGGTATGCGTCAACGCCTCGCTTTGGCACAAGCCTTGTTGGGCGAGCCTAAAGTTTTATTGTTTGACGAGCCAACTACCGGCCTTGATCCGGCTTCACGTCAAATGTTTTACGAAGTTGTGCGCGAACTCAATGGGCGCGGCGCAACCGTATTGCTCAGCACCCATGCACTGGCCGAGCTTGACGGCCACGCCGACCGCATCATCGTTATGAAAAACGGCGTGAAAGTTGCTGACGGCAGCATGGATGAGTTGCATGTTCAAAGCGGTCTACCGCTGACCGTCAACGTCCGCTTGAAAGAAGCGCGCCCGTTGAGCGAGCGTTGGCATCCGCTTTCAGACGGCCTGTCGTATAAAGCGCAATGTAAAGCCGAAGAGCGTATGGGACTTTTGAGCGAATTGGGTGATTTGGGCAGTCTTGCCTACATCGATATCCACACGCCAACACTTGATGATATGTACGCGCAATTCTTGAAGAGGGAAGACGTATGAACCCCGTTTGGATTATTACCGGCAAAGAAGTCCGAGACAGCCTGCGCAACCGTTGGGTTCTTGCCGCCGCACTTTTGCTTGCCGCATTGGCACTGTCATTAGGCTTTCTCGGCAGCTCGCCTACCGGTTCGGTCAAGGTTGATCCCTTGACGGTAACTGTAGTCAGTCTGTCCAGCCTGTCTATCTTCTTGATCCCGCTGATTGCGATGTTGCTCTCTTATGATGCACTGATCGGCGAAATCGAGCGCGGTACAATGGCGTTGTTGCTAAGTTACCCCATCTCGCGCAACCAAATCCTTGCCGGTAAATTTATCGGCCACCTCATCATTCTTGCCCTTGCTACCACCGCAGGCTACGGATTGGCAGGTATTACCCTTCAGCTTGCCAACGGCGGTTTTGATATTGCCGCATGGCAACCTTTCGCCCTTTTGATTGCTGCCAGCGTGATTCTTGGCGCAGCCTTTTTGTCCATGGGCTATTTGATCAGCGCAAAAGTTAAAGAACGCGGTACAGCCGCCGGTATCGCCATCGGCGTATGGCTGTTTTTTGTCGTTATTTTCGATATGGCGCTTTTGGGTGTTTTGGTTGCCGATACCGAACAAGTCATTACCGCGCCTGTAGTGGAAACCGTTCTTCTGTTCAACCCCGCAGACATTTATCGCCTGCTGAACCTGACGGGTTACGAAAATACAGCCATGTATGCCGGCATGGCAGGTTTGAGCGAACAAATCAGCCTGAGTATGCCTATTTTGCTGACGGCTCAGGTATTATGGGTTATCATTCCTTTGATTTTAGCCGCCTGGATTTTCGGAAAGCGACAAATATGAGAAAAATATTATTGACAACCTTCACACTCATCGCATTGGCAGCCTGCAGCAAGCAGGACAACAGCCCTCCGCCTGCGCCCCAACAAATCAGCGACAGCGCGGTCGGTCATTACTGCAGCATGAATTTGACTGAACACAACGGCCCTAAAGCGCAAATCTTCTTGAACGGCAAACCTGACAAACCGGTTTGGTTTTCCACCATCAAGCAGATGTTCGGCTACACCAAACTGCCCGAAGAGCCTAAAGGCATTCATGCCATCTATGTTACCGATATGGGTAAAGTCAAAGATTGGGAAAAACCCAATGCTGACACTGAATGGATAGATGCGAAAAAGGCCTATTACGTTATTGAAAGCAGCTTTATTGGCGGCATGGGTGCGGAAGACGCGCTTCCGTTTGCCGACAAGGCTCAGGCTGAAAAATTCGCCAAAGAAAAAGGCGGCAGAGTAGTCGGTTTTGCAGAGATGCCCGACGAATACATTTTCAAATAAAACAACCAATAAAGGCCGTCTGAAACAGTTTCAGACGGCCTTTGTGTTGGAAGCTGCCGATTGCTGATTTAATGAATGCGGCTTTCAATATAAAGATAAAAAATCTAAGGAATACTTTATGTCCACCCCTTTAACGCGCCGCCGTTTCCTTGCCATAGCTGCCACCCTTGCCGCCGGTGTCAGCATTCCTTTTGCCATCAGCCGCAAAACCAATCAGCTGACTCATTCAGCCAGCCCGAATCAAGAAGGGCAGCCTGTTATCTGGAAAGGGATTGCATTAGGCTCGGGTGCGGAATTGCGTTTGTTCGGCGTTGGGCGCAGGCAGGCGGAGATACTGATCAACAAAGTATTGGCAGAAGTTTCACGGTTGGAAAAAATCTTCAGCCTGTATCGGGACGACAGCCTGATCAGCCGTTTAAACCGAGAAGGCCGTCTGAAGAATCCGCCATCCGATTTTTTGCAGCTGCTCAGTATCAGCCGAGATATCCATCAGCTGACGCAGGGTGCATTTGATCCCAGCATTCAGCCTTTGTGGAATCTGTATGCCAACTATTTCAGGAGAAACCCCAAAACCGAAACGCCACCATCTGAACGCAGTATCAAAGACACGCTCAAATTAGTGGATTTCAACAAAGTCGATTTTGATACTAAAGAAATCCGTTTTGCCCAAAAAGGCATGGGCTTGTCGCTTAACGGCATTGCCCAAGGCTATATCACCGACAAAGTAGCCGAATTGTTGAAGCAGCAAGGCGTTACCCAGGCATTGATTGATATGGGGGAGATTTACGGCTTTGATAATGCCAACCAGCGCGAGTGGAATGTCAGCATTCGCAATCCTGACCAAGAAGACCAAATCCTGACCACCATTGCCATGAAAAATCAAGCGTTTGCCACATCGGGTGGCTATGGCACGGTGATGGACGAAGCTGGCAAATTTACCCATCTTTTTGATCCGCGTACAGGCGGAAGCCAACCGCGCTATAAAAGCATGAGCGTCATGGCGGAAAGTGCGGCAGTTGCCGATGCTTTTTCTACCGCATTTTCTATTATGGATGAAGCGGCCATCCGAGCAGCGGCCCAAGTTAAAAAGGCACAGGTTTGGCTGGTGATGCCAAATAATGAATTGAAGAAGATTTGAGATTGAGAAAAAGAATAGTTTTGCCAGTTGCTTTGAATATATGAATAAGGGAAAGTCTAAAATATTGAAATAATGAAATATAAAAAAAGAAGGGCTGCCCAAGGGGCAACCCTGAAACTCTTGCAGCTGGGAGTAATTAGCAAGAGATTACGACACTTAAAACAAAAATTCACTCATTTCAAAGCACGAAGCTTTAATATCTAAGCAAAACGGTATTTCGACCGCTCAAACCCCTTCGATACGGAGAAACACAACATACATGGGAAAATCCGACAAAGTGGTTTGAAGCAATTCAGATGAACGGTCTGTAATGCAGATAACCGGATATCTTTAGATAAACGGTATAATATCAGGATAAGCGGAACATTACTAGTGAATATTATAAAAAAGTAGAATAATTCATTTAGTGATTGATTATATTGAATAAAAACATGATTTCTTATTGAACTTTTTTACAACATATTGATTTGGTTTTAAAAAGGGAATTACGTAAGTATTTGGCGTTAATCAAAAAACTTGTTTTGAGCTTTGAGAAGAGATAATCAATAGAAAAAGGCCGTCTGAATGTTCAGACGGCCTTTTTTCAAAAAGTTACTTATTTGGTTGCAGAAGCAGTAGAAGCAGCTTCGGCTTGAGCGCCTGCAGCTGCGTTTTCACCCCATGCCGCAGGATATTTGTAACCGGCAAAGCGTTTTTGTGAGTAAGCTTTGAACTCGTCAGAGTTGTAGGCTTCGGTTACATCTTTCAGCCATTGGCTGTCTTTGTCGGCAGTGCGGACGGCAGACCAGTTAACGTAGGCAAAGCTTGGCTCTTGGAACAGGGCTTCGGTCAGTTTCATGCCGCTGCTCATGGCGTAGTTGCCGTTAACGATGGCAAAGTCAACGTCGGCACGGCTGCGTGGCAGTTGGGCGGCTTCAAGCTCTACGATTTGGATATTTTTTGGATTCTCGGCAATATCGTTTTTAGAAGCAGTCAGCGGATCAACGTCGGCTTTCAGTTTAATCCAGCCCAATTCGTTCAACATAACCAATGCACGGGCAAAGTTGGATGGGTCGTTAGGCGCAGAAACGCTGACGCCGTCTTTCACTTCGTCCAAAGATTTCAGTTTGCCAGGGTACAGGCCCAAAGGTGCAGTCGGTACTTGGAAGGCTTCAGTGATGTCCAGTTTGTGTTCTTTTTTGAAGTCATCCAGATAAGGTTTGTGTTGGAAGATGTTGATGTCCAATTCGCCTTCAGCCAAAGCAAGGTTGGGGCGCACATAGTCGGTGAACTCGATCAGTTTGACTTTATAGCCTTTTTTCTCCAAAGCCGGTTGGATTTGGTCTTTTACCATATCGCCGAAGTCGCCGACGGTTGTACCGAAGACGATTTCTTTTTTCTCTGCGCCGTTGTCGGCAGAAGAAGCAGCAGAGGCAGCAGGCGCGCTGTCTTTTTGACCACCGCAGGCAGCCAATACGATGGCCAGCGCAGCAGCAGAAAGGGTTTTGAAGAATGTGTTGGTTTTCATATTTTGCTCCAGATGGATGATAAAACGGTTTCAGACGGCCTTAAGCTGCCGCCGTCAAAAAAAGAGGAATTGTAAATCTATTTTGGGAATATGAGGGTGTTTTTTGTAGATTTATTTGGTATATCCTAATATGTTCTAAATAGATAACAGGCCGTCTGAAAAATAGTAAGTCCATTTCAGACGGCCTGGTTTGTTTAACGTTTATCCAGTTTGCGCGCCAATCTGTTGCCGATACCTTGAATCAGGATAACGAGTAAAACCAGGATGGCAACGATGAAGATGATGACTTCCATTTGATAGCGGTAGTAGCCGTAACGGATAGCAAGGTCGCCCAAACCGCCGCCGCCAATCATACCTGCCGCCGCGCTGTACGACAAAAGGCCAATAGCCAGTACGGTAATGCTGGAAACCATACCTGCGCGCGCTTCATTCAAAAGCACTTTGCAGATGATGCTCATGGGTGAGGCACCCATTGCGGAGGCCGCTTCAATTACGCCTCTGGGTACTTCGCGCAGGTTTTGCTCAACCAGACGGGCGAAGTAGAATAGGCCGGATACGCTCAATACCAATGAGGCGGCAACCGGGCCGATGGTCGTGCCGATGATGGCGCGTGTAACAGGAATCATGGCAATCATCAGGATGACGAAAGGGAATGCGCGCATCAGGTTGACCAGGTTGTCCAAAAACAAATTCAGCTGTTTGTTGTAGTGCAACTGATGGCTTGACGTCACAAACAGCAATACGCCCAAAATCGTACCGAAGATAACGGCGAAAGTAGTCGATAGGCCGACCATAATAAAGGTTTCGCCCAAGGCTTGGATAATTTCGCCCTTCATGCTGACGATGGTCTCAACAGCACTTTCAAATGTTAAATCTGCCATATTAGTCCTCTCGAATCAGCTCTTGCCCGATTTCGGATTGGGCATGGATTTGGTTGCCGTGTACTTCAACGATTTCCAGCAGACGGCCTTTATCCAAGAGGGCGGCACGGTCGCACAGGCGGCGGATAACGCTCATTTCGTGGGTAACGATGACGATGGTTACGTTGAAACGTCGGTTGATGTCTTCCAAACATTTCAAAACGCTGCGCGTAGTGGCGGGGTCGAGGGCGGAAGTGGGTTCGTCGGCGAGGATGACTTGAGGTTGCGGCGCCAGCGCACGGGCAATGCCGACACGTTGTTTTTGACCGCCGGAAAGTTGGGACGGGTAATGGTTGGCACGGTCTTGCAAGTCGACAATTTCCAAACATTCTTCAACACGCGCTTGGATTTTTTTAGACGGCCATTTGGCAATTTCTAAAGGGAAGGCGACGTTTTCGGCAACGGTACGGTTGCTCAATAGGTTGAACTGTTGGAATACCATGCCGATGTTTTGTCGGGCGTGGCGCAGTTGCGTGGCGTTGAGTGCGGTCAGCTCTTGGCCGCACACGCTGACGGTACCTGTATCCGGACGTTCCAATAAGTTAATCAGGCGCAGCAGGGTGGATTTGCCTGCGCCGGAATAGCCCATCAAGCCAAAGATTTCACCCTGTTTGATTTCGAGGCTGGTCGGCTCGACGGCGACAAAGTCTTTGTTGTCGCGTGTTTGATAGTGTTTGGAGACGTGATCCAGAATAATCATGGTTTATCCGTGTTTTCTTTAATTCGTGTGGCCATCAGGGTGTGCAGACGGCGGTTGTCGGCGCGTGCGACGGTAAATTGCAGGCTGCCGATGATGACTTTTTCGCCGCGTACGGGCAGGTGTCCCAATTCTTGAATGACCAGGCCACCGATGGTATCGGCTTCTTCGCTGCTGTATTCCGTACCGAAGAAGGTGTTGATGTCTTTGATTTCGGTGGCAGCGTGGATGCGCCAGCGTTCGGAAGAAACGGCGTGGATATTGTCGGCGCTGTCGTCTTCATCAAATTCGTCTTCGATGTCGCCGACGATTTGCTCGATGATGTCTTCAAAGGTTACCAGGCCGGATGTACCGCCGTATTCGTCAATGACAATCGCCATGTGGTTGCGTTGTTCGCGGAATTCTTTTAAAAGGGAGGCCAGTGATTTGCCTTCGGGGACGAAAACGGCAGGGCGCAAGACGGATTTCAGGTGGAACTGCTCGGGGTTGAACATATATTTGAGCAGGTCTTTGGCGTGCAAAATGCCCAAAACTTCGTCTTTGTCTTCGCCGATGACGGGGAAACGCGAATGGGCGGTTTCGATGATGTAGGCCGTGATGCGCTCGATGCTGTCGTTTTCTTTCAATACGTTCATGCGGCTGCGCGTAATCATGGCATCGCGCACTTCCAGCTCGGCAAAGTCCAATACTTTTTCCAGCCGGGTCAGTGTGTCGGCATCAAAAACTTCCTGCTCGTGCGCTTGGCGCAGCAGGGTCAATACGTCTTCGGCGGAATCAGGCTCGCCGGCAAGTCGGGAGATTAGGCGTTCGAAAAACTTGGGTTTCGACTGCGTACCGTCCATTTTAATATTCGTCCTCTTGGTAGGGGTTGGGGAAGCCTGCCGCCAGCATCAGGCGGATTTCTTCGGCTTCCATTATTTCGGCTTCATTGTCTTCGATGTGGTCGTAGCCCATCAGGTGTAAAGTACCGTGTATGGTCAGGTGGGCAAAATGCTGCTCAGGTGTTTTGCCTTGTTCGGCGGCCTCTTTCAAAACCACTTGCGGACAAATCACCAAATCACCATACAAGCCGTCTGAAAACTGGTCGGGCAGGATTTCGCCTTCGTTGAGCGCAAAACTCAATACATTGGTGGCGTAATCTTTGCCGCGGTAGTCGCGGTTGTAGGCGCGGGCTTCTTCTTCGTCCAGAAGAATCAGGCTGATGTCAGCGCGGCGGTATTCGTTTTTCAAGGCAGACCATGCCCAGCGGTAAAAATCGCGTTCGCTCGGAAGGTCGGCGGCGGAAGAGGCGTTTTCAAAGTTCAGATGAAAACGTTGCCGCTGTAAGGATAAAAAAGGATATTTTTTGGCGCGTTTCATGTTGTCCGGAAAATTTGGTTTTTAGGTGTAAATATAACATATTCACCCACATGCCGTCTGAAAAACCGCCCAAAATATGATAGACTTCATGCCGTTTTCCATCTTTCAGGCAACCATTATGAACCCGAAAAAACTCGTTATCGCCAGTCGCGAAAGCCTGCTTGCCATGTGGCAGGCAAAACACATCCAAGGCCGTCTGAAAGCCCTGTATCCCGATTGCGAAGTCGAGATTTTGGGCATGACCACGCGCGGCGACCAGATTTTGGATAGAACTTTGTCAAAGGTCGGCGGTAAAGGCTTGTTTGTCAAAGAGTTGGAACAGGCTTTGTATGACGGCCGGGCTGATTTGGCCGTGCATTCGATTAAAGACGTACCGATGGATTTGCCTGAAGGTTTCGCGCTTGCAGCCATCGGCGAACGCGCCAATCCGTTTGACGCATTTGTGTCCAACCAATACGCGCGTCTGGAAGAAATGCCCAAAGGCGCCGTCGTCGGCACATCCAGCCTGCGCCGCGAAGCCCAGTTGCGCGCGCGCTATCCGCATTTGGTCATCAAACCTTTGCGCGGCAATGTGCAAACCCGTTTGTCCAAACTCGATAACGGCGAATACGACGCGATTATCTTGGCTGCCGCCGGTTTGCAGCGTCTGGAATTGGACGAACGCATCCGCATGATTTTGTCGGAATCCGACAGTCTGCCTGCCGCCGGACAAGGTGCATTGGGTATTGAAATTGCAGCGCATCGCGAAGATTTGTACGAAGTCTTGAAGCCGTTAAACCACGATACCACACACGCCTGCGTTACAGCCGAACGCGCATTGGCACGTGCTTTGGGCGGAAGCTGCCAAGTGCCGCTGGCCGCATATTGCACTGAAGAAAACGGCTTGCTGACCTTGCGCGGCTTGGTCGGCCATCCCGACGGCTCGGTCATTTTGCAGGCGGACGCGCAAGCACCTGCCGAATACGCCGATGCTTTGGGTCGCGCTGTCGCCAAAAAACTGTCAGATGACGGTGCGGAAGAATTGATTGCCGCCGTATTGCAAGAACAGGCTTAAAACAGCATAGATAATGTAAAAGGCCGTCTGAAACTTTCAGACGGCCTTTGTTTGGTTGATGCTTAAGGATTCATAATCCGCGCAACCAAAGCTTTTTCTTTGCCTTGCATATTCGGGATTTTGACCTGAATGCCGTTGCCTGGGGCAACATCGACAGGCTGACCTTTGCGGGTCATTTGTTCCAATTTGATGGTTTGGTTGCCGCTCGGGTGGATGATTTCGAGTGAATCGCCGACTGCAAAGCGGTTTTTGACTTCGATGGTCGCCCAGCCGTTTTCATCGATTTCGGTAACGTGGCCGACATATTGGCTTTGTTTGGCGATAGAGTGGCCGGTCAGGTAGTTTTGGTAATCCTGAGTTTGGTGGCGCTCAAGGAAGCCGCTGGTGTAGCCGCGGTTGGCAAGGCCTTCGAGTTCGCTCAACAGGCTGTAATCAAACGGACGGCCTGCGACGGCATCATCAATCGCTTTGCGGTAGGACTGGGCGACGCGGGCGACGTAATAGAGCGACTTGGTACGGCCTTCGACTTTGAGACTGTCCACGCCGATTTTGGCCAGTTTCTCAACCACTTCAATGCCGCGCAGGTCTTTGGAGTTCATGATGTAGGTGCCGTGTTCGTCTTCCATAATCGGCATCATTTCGCCCGGGCGGTTGGACTCTTCAATCAGGAAAACTTTATCGGCGTAGGGATGGCGTTTTTGACCGTTGATGCCTTCGAAGTTTTGGTTGGCTTCTTCTTGGGCTTTTTCAAAGTTGAAACCTTGCAGAAGCTGGGCATCACCCGCGTCGCTTTCGACGGCGTTGTGGACTTTGTAGTCCCAACGGCAGGAGTTGGTGCAGGTGCCTTGGTTGGGGTCGCGGTGGTTGAAGTAGCCCGACAATAGGCAACGGCCGGAGTAAGCGATGCACAATGCGCCGTGGATGAAGACTTCAAGCTCGATGTCGGGACATTCTTGGCGGATTTCGGCGATTTCTTCCATGCTCAATTCACGCGACAGAATAATGCGTTCAACGCCGATGTTCTGCCAGAATTTTACGCCCCAGTAGTTGGTGGTGTTGGCCTGTACGGACAGGTGAATCGGCATTTCCGGCCATTTTTCGCGCACGGTCATGATCAAACCCGGATCCGCCATAATCAGCGCATCGGGTTTCATGGCAATCAAAGGCTCCATATCGGAAACGAAGGTTTTGAGCTTGGAGTTGTGCGGCAGCGTATTGACGGTCAGGAAGAATTTTTTGTTGCGCTCGTGCGCTTCTTTAATGCCTTGCTCGAGGACGTCGAGTTTGGCAAATTCGTTGTTGCGGGCGCGCAGGGAGTAACGCGGGCTGCCGGCGTAAACGGCGTCTGCGCCGTAATCGTAGGCGGCACGCATACGTTCGAGGCCGCCTGCAGGCAATAAGAGTTCGGGTGCTTTCATGTTTTATGCTTTTTAAAATGTTTTCAGACGGCCTTTAAGGGAAGAGGGAAGGCCGTCTGAAAGATGTTTGAAGAATGGGCGAATTATCCGCTGTTTTTGTGTTTCGGTCAATTTTGTGTCGGGTTTGCGCTTTGTTTTTTATACGGAAAATGTCCTATATGGGCAAAGGTGAAAAGGGGCTTTAATTTATTAGAAATGTAAAAAAAGCAGGGTTGGGCGGAATAATTTAACAAAAAACCGTTCAAGCAATGTATTTTCTTGTAAAATATCAAGCTTCATTTTAAAAAATATTCGGATTAGTTACCGATTTTGACCGACGGAAGGTTTATGGATTTTCGTTTTGACATTATTTATGAATACCGCTGGATGTTTTTATACGGCGTGTTGACAACGCTGGGACTGACGGTGGTTGCAACGGCAGGTGGCTCGGTTTTGGGTTTGCTGTTGGCATTGGCGCGTTTGATCAATCCGGAAAAAGCCGGTGTGCCGATGCGTGCCTTGGCTTGGGTGTTGCGTAAGATTTCTTTTTGGTATGTTACGCTGTTCCGCGGTACGCCATTGTTTGTACAAATTGTGATTTGGGCTTATGTTTGGTTCCCATTTTTCGTTCACCCGGCCGACGGTGTGCTGATTAGCGGCGAAGCAGCTGTTGATCTGCGCCGTTCTTATGGTGCGCTGATTGCCGGTTCTTTGGCTTTGGTTGCGAACTCGGGTGCGTATATTTGTGAAATTTTCCGTGCCGGTATTCAATCGATTGATAAAGGCCAAATGGAAGCTGCGCGTTCTTTGGGGCTGACCTATACTCAGGCGATGCGTTATGTGATTTTGCCGCAAGCTTTGCGCCGTATGTTGCCGCCATTGGCCAGTGAGTTTATTACGTTGTTGAAAGACAGCTCATTGCTTTCCGTCATTGGCGTGGCAGAGTTGGCTTATGTACAAAGCACGATTACCGGCCGCTATTCTGTCTATGAAGAGCCGCTTTATACAATTGCGCTGATTTATTTGGTGCTGACAAGCTTTTTGGGTTGGGTATTCCTGCGATTGGAAAACCGTTACAATCCGCAACACCGCTAATCGCTTTAAATCAAAAAAAGGAAGACTTTTTCAAGTCTTCCTTTTTTTATTTGCTGTCAATGTTTCAGACGGCCTTGAATCAGAATGCTTCACCGACTTTGACACCGCCAGCGATGTCTTTTGGCGTTGCCAGTTTGGCAGTTGCTTGTTGGGCGGCTTGGAATGCTTCGGTTGCCATGATGTCGGCGGCTTCTTGTACGGTCAATGTGTTGGCCATGTATTGCCAACGCGCTGCCAAGTCGGCGTTTGCCGGTGCGTGGAAACCGTCTCGCAATTCATCTACCAAATCGGGACGGTTGCACACCAGTACAATATCGCAGCCTGCTTCAAAAGAAAGGCGGGCGCGTTCTTTAATACCGCCGACACCGCATGCGCCTTCCATGGTCAGGTCGTCTGAAAAGATAACGCCGTTAAATCCGATTTCTTGGCGCAGGATTTGTTTCAGCCATTTTTCGGAGAAGCCGGCAGGTTGGCTGTCGGTTTGCGGGTATACGACGTGGGCAGGCATGACTGCGGCCATGCCTGCTTGGCTCAATGCTCGGAAGGGGATAAGGTCTGCGGCTTCTAGCTCTTCTCGGCTGCGTTCGTCGCAAGGCAGGACGTGATGGCTGTCGCCTTCGACAAAGCCGTGGCCGGGGAAGTGTTTGCCGCAAGATTTCATGCCGCCTTTGTTCAGACCTTTTTGCAGGGCAAGGGCAAGCTGGGTAACGATGTTGGCGTCGCGGTGGAAACTGCGGTTGCCGATGACGGCGCATTGACCCCAGTCCAAATCCAATACAGGCGTAAAGGATAGGTCGATACCGCAGGCGGAGAGTTCGGTTGCCAAAACCCAGCCGACTTGTTCTGCTTGGGTACAGGCGGCTTCTTGGCCTTCGTTATCCCAAATTTCGCCCAATACATTCATGGCAGGCAGGCGGGTGAAGCCGTCAATAAAACGTTGAACCCGTCCGCCTTCGTGGTCGACGGCGATGATAAGTTCAGGTGTACGGACGGCTTTGATTTCTTGAACCAAAGCTTTGAGCTGGGAAACGTTTTCAAAGTTGCGGCGGAACAAAATAACGCCACCGACGGCAGGGTCGAGCAGGCGTTGTTTTTCTTCTTCGGTCAGATGATAGGCAGCGACGTCGGCCATGACTGGGCCGCGTGGAAGATGAGGCGTATTCATTGTTTTGTCCTGAATAATGTATCTATTGGATAATCGTTATGTTCAGACGGCCTGAGAGTGTAAGAATATCTCAGGCCGTCTGAATATTGGTTTTGAATTAGGCAGTTGCTTTTTTCTTGTCTTTTAAGATGAAAACCAACACAACCATCACGATGCCGGTTACCACAAAACCTAAAGGCGCAGAGCCGGTCATGCCCAGTGCGAGGTAGCCTGTGGCAGCAGATGCGGCTACGGTCAGCGCATAAGGGAATTGCGAGGTAACGTGGTCGATGTGGTTACAGTGTGCGCCGGTAGAAGAGAGGATAGTGGTATCGGAAATTGGCGAGCAGTGGTCGCCAAATACGGCACCGGCCATTACGGCAGACATGCAAGGGATAATCAGCGAAGGTTCGACTTTGACGGCCATGGCGGCGGCAATCGGCAACATGATGCCGAATGTGCCCCAGCTTGTGCCGGTAGCGAAGGCCATCACGCCTGCGAGCATAAACAAAATCACGGGTAGGAAGCCTGCGTGGATATTGCCTGCCACCAAAGTGGAGAGGTATTCGCCGGTGTGCATCTCGCTGACAACGGTGCTGATGATCCATGCCAAAATTAAGATGGTAATGGCACCGCGCATAGAGATGATGCCCTGCCAAATGGCTTTAGGGTAATCGCCGGTTTTGATGGTGCCGATGGTGCAGAGGATGACGGCCAATACGCCGCAGGTGCCGCCGAATACGAGGGAAGTGTTTACATCGGTATTTTCAAATGCGCTGAGCAAAGAGAAGGTTTCAGAAGCTTGTGCGCCAGTGTAAATCATGGCGGAAACAGTGGCGACGATCAGTACCAAAACCGGCACAATCAGAGCGAATACGCGACCGTTGGGATGGCCTGTTTCAACGGTTTCATCATGAATTTCATTCAAAGCGGCGCGTTCCAAACGGGCCATGGAGCCGATGTCGAAGGAGAACCAGGCCACGACAAACACCATAATCAATGCGAAGACGGCGTAGTAATTCATCAGGCTCATGGCCACGAATGCGCCCATTGGTGTGTAGTCTGTGATGTTGTAAGTCACCAAAAGGCCTGCCAAAGTAGCAATAATCGATGCCCCCCAGCTGGATACAGGCATCAAAACGCACATCGGCGCGGCAGTGGAGTCAAGGATATAAGCCAGTTTGGCGCGGGAAACTTTGAATTTGTCGGTTACAGGGCGGGCAATCGCGCCGACGGCAAGGCTGTGGAAATAGTCGTCAATAAAGGTAACGAATACCAGGCAGGCAGTCAGCAGCTTCGCACCACGGCGGCCTTTGATGTGCTGTTTTGCCCAATCGGCAAATGCTTGGTTACTGCCTGAATGCGTCAGCAGGGAAGTGAAAATCCCCAAAAGCACTAAGAAGAGCAGGATTTTGGGTTTGCCCAAAGACCAATCGCCGTCCGCCCAAGTCAGGCTGACGGCCATGTCTTTCAAGTGAACCAAGGCATCAAGCGGATTACCGCCTACCAGCAGGAATGAGCCGACGATAATGCCGACACCCAAGGACAGCAATACACGACGCGTGGCAATGGCCAGGGCAAGCGCGATGGCTGCAGGAATAATGGATAAAATAGAATTCGAATAATTAATAAGTTGCATAATTATATTGTATATAAGCGGTGAAATATTTTCAGACGGCCTAAACTGGAAGACGGATAACAAAATACCCACCGCCTCTGACAGATGGGTATTTTATCATTTAACGCATCATCATGCCGTCTGAAAATCTTGCTATTGCAGATTTAGCGCGAGGAACAAAGTATTGCCTTCGCGTTGTACCAAAAGCGGTACGTTTTTGCCTGCGCTTTCCAATGCGCTACGGAAAGTGGATTCGTCATTGACGCTGATTTGGCTGACGGCAATAATTTCGTCGCCGCGTTTGAGGCCGGCACGTTCGGCCGCACCGCTAACGCGCAGAACGATTAAGCGTTGTTTGCCGTCTGCGTTTTCAACCTGCAAAGTTAGGCCTGCATTTTCAACGGTAAATCCGTCATGGCCGCCTTCGTGTTGCGGGTGTTCGGCTTCTTTTGCAGAAGTTTCCGTTTGTTCGGCTGCGCTGCCAAGTTTGACTTTGACATCGGTTTGTTTGCCGCCGCGCCAAATGCTCAAAGTCACTTCTTTGCCCGGCATCATCGAGCCGACCATGACCGGCAAGTCGCTGGAGGCACGGACTTCTTCTCCGTTTACGCTGCGGACAATATCGCCGACTTGCAACCCGGCTTGTTGCGCTGCGCTGTTCGGCATGATTTTGGCAATCAGCGCGCCGCTTGCTTTGTCCAAACCGAAAGATTTGGCCAAATCGTAAGAAACTTCTTGGATAACCACGCCTAATTGACCGCGTTGGACTTTGCCGTTGGCTTTTAATTGATCGGCCACATTCATGGCAACATCAATCGGAATGGCAAACGAAATGCCCATGAAACCGCCGCTTCGGCTGTAAATTTGCGAGTTGATGCCGACTACTTGGCCGCGGAGGTTGAATAACGGGCCGCCTGAGTTGCCGGGGTTGATGGCAACGTCGGTTTGGATGAACGGCGTGTAGTTTTCATTCGGCAGGCTGCGGCCTTTAGCGGAGACGATGCCTGAAGTTACGCTGTTGTCAAAGCCGAAAGGTGCGCCGATGGCGGCTACCCATTCGCCCGGTTTCAAATCTTTCGGATTGCCGATTTTGACAACCGGCAAGTCTTCTTGCGGCTCAATTTTTAAGAGGGCAACGTCGGATTGGGCGTCTGAGCCGACCAGTTTGGCCGTGTATTCGCGTTTGTCGTTGAGCAGGACTTTGATATTGCCCATGCCAGCAACCACGTGGGTATTGGTCAGGATATAGCCGTCTTTGCTGATGATGAAGCCGGAGCCGAAATTCAGATCGTCGCTTTCGGTATCTTCTTGCGGCATGTCTGGCATATTGGGAACAAGGCGTTTGAAGAACTCGTAAAACGGATCGTTGTCGGGAAATTGGCTCAGGTCCATGCTGTGGTCGTCATCCGGTGTCGCAGAGCGTTTTGCCGGTGTCGCTTGAATATTGACGACGGCCTGTCCTTCGTTTTGCACCAGTTGGGCGAAGTCGGGCAACAACATACCGACTTTTCCGTCATCGGTATTGGTTTCAATACGTTGAACGAGTTCTTTGTTTTCGTCTTTGTCGAAAAAGGTGCTGACTTTGTCGCAACCTGAAAGAAGGGAAGCTGAGAGGACAGCAAGGGCCAGATATGTGTTTGTTTTAATATGCACGAAAGTTCCTTTTGCCGGTGCCTATCGTATTGTCGGCATGCGTTTGAATCGGCAGGCAGTTTTATTGTTTGAATGCTGTTTAAATGTATAAGGTAGGATTTTTACACTTTAACGGTTTTTTTTCAAGCATTTCATTTTAAATGAAAAAATGATAATTGGGATTTTATTGTTTTAAGGCCGTCTGAAAACTTTTGAATATGACCTGTCGGTCGGTTCGCTTTTTTCAGACGGCCTTTAAATTGTGGTCAGTCGTGTTGATCCAAATGGTAGATCTGTGCCACGGCATCGATTAATTCGCTGTTGTCCGAGCCAGCTTTATTGAGCGTGCGTGTCGGAGAGTGGAGCAGTTTGTTGGTCAACTGAATGGAGAGGCGTTCGAGGACATCCTCGGCGGATACGCCTTTTGCCAGTTGCTTCATGGCATTTTCCAATACTTGGCGGCGTGCACGTTCACCTTCGTCGCGCAAGGCGCGGATAAGCGGAACGCTTTGGCGGTTTTTCTGTAGGCGGATAAATTCGCTGACTTTTTCTTCCACCATGCTTTCAGCCGCCGCCGCTGCTTTTTTGCGCGCATCTTTACCGCTTTGGACAATGTCCATCATGTCGTCTACGGTATAGAGATATGCGTCTTCCAATTCGCCGACTTCGGCTTCGATATCGCGCGGAACAGCCAAATCCAGCAGGAAAACAGGCATGTTGTGGCGTTTTTTCAATGCGCGTTCGACCATGCCTTTGCCGACGAGTGGGAGTTGGCTGGCAGTGGAAGAAACAACCACGTCGTAATCGTGAAGAATATCGGGCAATTCGTTCAGCAGGCAAGCTTCGGCGTTGACACCGAGTTTGTCGCACAATTCCTGCGCGCGCTGGTGTGTGCGGTTGGCAACGGTAATGAGCTTGGGATTTTTGGCGGCAAAATAAGTAGCCACCAGCTCAATCATTTCGCCTGCGCCGATAAAAAGGACGTTCAGATCAGAAATGGAAGGGAAGATTTGCTCTGCCATTTTGACCGATGCAGAAGCCATGGAGACGGAGTTTTCGCCGACAGCAGTGTCGGTACGCACTTCTTTGGCAACGGCAAAGGTTTTTTGAAACAGGGCGTTTAAGTGGGTGTTGATGCTTTCCTGTTCTTGCGCAACGCGGACGGCATCTTTGATTTGACCGAGAATTTGCGGTTCGCCCAAGACCATGGAATCTAAACCGCAGGCGACGCGGAAGGCGTGGCGGACGGTTTCATTATTATCTAAGGTATAGAGGTAAGGGCGGATTTCTTCGGCAGGCAGGTCGTGATATTGTGCCAACCAGTCGATGATTTTTTCGGTTTCGCCGACGCAGTAAAGCTCGGTGCGGTTGCAGGTAGAAAGAATGACTGCTTCTTCCGCCGCCTCACTACGCGCGAGGTTGGACACGGCATCCGGCAGATTTGCAGCTGCAAATGCCAGTTTTTCGCGTATGCTCAAGGGCGCGGTTTGGTGATTGAGTCCGACGACGGTAAGTTGCATGGTTATGGTATGACTGGGTAGTGTGTGTGGTGGGTATTATAGCTTAAGTGGGCTTTAAAATGAATGTGTTGGGGGAGAAGATGCAATGAGGTTTGCCATCGAAAAGGCCGTCTGAAAAGATTCAGACGGCCTTTTATCAAGAAAGGCTTAAACGGCTTCAGCTTCTTCTGCCAAGAAACCGCGCAGTTTTTGCATAGCTTTGGCTTCGATTTGGCGGATGCGTTCGGCAGATACACCGTATTCGGCAGCCAATTCGTGCAGGGTCAAACCGCCATCGTCTTGCAACCAGCGGCTTTCAACGATACGGCGGCTGCGGTCGTCCAGTTGTGCCAAGGCGTTTTGCAGACCTTCGGTTTGCAGGGCGTAGTGGGCTTGTTTGGACAACTGGCGGCTAGGCTCTGCATCGTGATCGGCCAACCAGTCGATAGGGGCGAAGTTGTCTTCGTCATCGTTGTTTTCTGCCATGATGCCGATATCGTGACCGGTCATGCGTTGTTCCATTTCCAAGACTTCGGACAATTTGACGCCCAAATCGTCGGCGATTTCTTGCGCTTCTTTTGGAGACAAGGCATTCAGGTTTTTACGCATGCTGCGCAGATTGAAGAACAGTTTGCGTTGCGGTTTGGTTGTGGCAACGCGGACCAAACGCCAGTTGCGCAAAATGAATTCATGGATTTCGGCTTTAATCCAATGCACGGCAAACGAAAACAGGCGCGCGCCGCGGCTCGGTTCGTAGCGTTTGACGGCTTTCATCAGGCCGATATTACCTTCTTGAATCAGGTCGGCTTGGTTGAGGCCGTAGCCGTCGTAACCGCGTGCAATGGATACGACGACGCGAAGATGAGACAGAATAAGCTGTTTGGCGGCGTTGAGATCGCCTTTTTGTTGACGTTCGGCCAGTTGTGTTTCTTCTTCGGCAGTCAGCATGGGAATGCTGTTGACAGTATGAATGTATTGCTCGAGGCTACCGTTGCCGCTGTGGATAACGGGTAATGCAAAAGCTTTATTCATAAAGGATACTCTCCTTGATTGGGCCGTCTGAAAACGGCTTTTTGTTTATTGTGTGACAAGCAGTATAACACTGCCTGTGGTTTGTTTTGTTATGGGTTGGATTTTTTCTGTAAATTAACGATAGATCCAATAGTTTTTACTGCTTGAATCGCAAGGGTTGATTGTCTTAGAAAATTTGAGTGATTTGCTAGGTTTTGGCTAAGTATATTACAAACATTTCTGTATGTAAATAGTTTTGGTGATAAAAAAGACCTTGTATAACAAGGTCTTAAAAATTTTTTATTCTGGTTTTTTCCGGCCAATCAGGATAAGGAATACGCCGATAACGGCCAAAATGCTGATAAGCCATGTTGAGCCGCCTGCTTTCATATAAGGCGTTTCGCCGATATAGCCTTTAACGTGGCCTTCGAGGACGGTTTCTGTATCCGGTTGGGCTTCGGCAACAATCGTACCTTTAGGGGAAATAATGGCGGTCGCGCCGGTATTGGTGGCGCGAACCATGTAGCGGCCCAGTTCCATTGCACGCGCTTGGGACTGTTGAAGCTGCTGGTACATGGCATTGGACTTGCCATACCACGCCATATTGCTGATGTTGGCAAGCAAGGTGGAGCGTTTCGCCGTTGCAATGAGTTCGTCGCCGAAACCGTCTTCATAGCAGATATTGAAGGCGACTTTTTGATCTTTCATCACCAAAGGCGCTTGGTTGTCGCCGCCTTTTTGAAAGTCGGCCAAAGGCATATCCATCATTTTATAGAGGCGCTCGGTAATGGTGGGCAAGGGCTTGTATTCGCCAAATGGAACGAGGTGGTTCTTGGCGTAGTAGGGGATGGTATCGGAAGTGCTGTTGTGATAGTCGCTCAAATTGATGACTGCATTTTCGTAGCCGTTGCCGTCGGGCGTATATTGGCTGATACCGATGGCCAACGCGCTGCCGTTGCTTTGCGCTTGCTCGGCGAATTGTTCCAAGATGCCTTCGGGCAGGTCTTGGCGCATCAGTGGCAGGGCGGTCTCGGGCAGGATGACGATGTCAGCACTGGTTTTGCTGATTTGTTCGTAGTATTTCTGAATGGTTGGGATGATTTGCTCTTCTTTCCATTTCAGATTTTGCTCGATATTGCCTTGAATCAGGGCAACCGTGCTGGTGCTGCCGTCAGGGCGGGTGTATTCGGTTTGTTGGGAAATGTAGCCGACGGAGCAGAGTGCAACGATAAGGAATAAGGGCAGGAGGCGGTGTTTCAGACGGCCGTGGTTGTCAATCAGCAACACCAGCCATGCGCTGAGAAAAGCGGTTGCCAGCGTGACCATATGAATGCCGCCCAAAGGCGCGAAGCCTGCCAACGGGCTGTCTTTGATGATTTGGGAATAGCCGATTGCACCCCAGCCGAATCCAGTCAGGAAACGTTCGCGGGCAAATTCTGCCAGCGTCCACAAAATCGGCAGCAGGAGGCCGGTTTTGGCCCAGCGCGACAGGTTGCATTTTCTCCACACCCAAAAACAGATGGCCGGATAAAGCGCAAGAAATGCCGGCAGCAGGAAGGTGAGGGGGATGGCGTATGAATCCGGCAAACCCGAAACATCATGCAAGGCAGTGTGTATCCAATAAAACTGCGCCGTATAACCGATTAATCCGAACAGATAGGCAGTCATGACGGCAAAGCGTGGACGCAATTCAATCAGGCGTATCAGCGCGCCAAACAACAGCGGCATCAGCCAGAAATGATAATACGGGGCGAAAGTGAACGGTGTCGCGGCGGCAATCAAGATGACCAGCGGCCAGTAAAGCAGCGGATGTTGCCAATATTGTTCGAGTTTACGGAAAATATTCATGCTTTAAATGGTATTGAGGCCGTCTGAAAAGTTTTCAGACGGCAGGGAAACAAAATCAGTCTTTTTGAAACAATTTCATTGCAGGCAGGACGATTGCGCAAGCCAATGCACCGGCGGCTACTCCGACCACCAAGTTGGCGATATGTTCCATCATGCCGCTGTCCCAATGCTGTGCGTGGAGGAAATCGTGCAAAAAGCCAAGGTTGTGGGTGATCAGTCCGCCGCCAACCAAGAACATCGCCAGCGTACCGACAATGCTCAAGCCACGCATAAACCAAGGCATAAATGAAATCAAACTGCGTCCGATACCTTGCACAGCAACGCTTTTTTGGCGCATCAACATCATGCCGAGGTCGTCAAGTTTGACGATAATGCCGACCAAACCATAGACCAATGCCGTCATGCCGACACCGATGGCGGCCATAACCAAAGAACGCGTCATCAGGTCATATTTTTCAACAACGCCCAGCGCGATAATAATAATTTCGGCGGAGAGGATGAAATCTGTGCGGACCGCGCCTTTCACTTTTGTTTTTTCGTCTGTGACTTCAGGCTCGGCATCGTGTCCGTCTTCGTGTTCATTGCGGTGCAAGAATTTGTGCAACAGTTTTTCCACGCCTTCAAAACACAAATAAACACCGCCGATCATCAACAAGGGCGTAATCAGCGCTGGCAGGAAAGCGGAAAGCAACAGTGCAAGCGGCACCAGAATCAGCTTATTGACCAGAGAGCCTTTTGCCACCGCCCAAATAATCGGCAATTCGCGCTCGGCGGATACGCCGGTTACCTGATTGGCGTTGAGCGCCAAATCGTCACCGACCACGCCGGCGGTTTTTTTTGCGGCGACTTTGGTCATCATCGCTACGTCGTCCAAAACGGCGGTAATGTCGTCCAAAAGCGTAAAGAGAGAGGCGAAGGCCATAATGTTGTCCGGATAAAATCAAATAAACGCGCGATTATATATGAAAATTCAGTTGCTTGAATGGTTTCAGACGGCCTTTGACGGAAATTAACCAAAGGCCGTCTGAAAATGCTATTTCGGCGTATAACGTCCAGCCATGGCTTTATACACCATATTTTCGTATTTCAAGGCTTCATAGCGTTGGTTCAGTAGGTTTTGCGCCGAGCTGTATTCCGAATTCAAAGCCTCCAGCCAGTCTTTCAGCTCGTTTTTACCGTGTTGGTAGCGTACTTGATAGTAATGGCTGTTTTTCTTGTCCAACTGATAACGCTGTTCTTGATTGGCAAGGCTGGCCTGCGCGTTTTTGTAGGCAAGGTAATTGGTGTTGACCTCGTTGAGCGCGGTAGTCAGGGCTTTTTCAAAATTCAGCTTGGCACTGTCCATCTCCGCTTGTACGGTTTTGTCTTTCCATTTCATGATCTGCCAATTAAGGAAAGGCAGATTGATGGTGGCCGATCCGCCTAACATAGGGATATTGAACGTGCTTTTCGCTTTATCGGAAGACGTACTCAAACTTGCGCCCAAAGTAATCGACGGATACCAACTGCGTTTTTGCGCGTTGACCGATTGCTGCGACGCCTGCAGGCGGTATTCGGCGGCGCGCAGGTCGGGGCGGTTGGCTAAAACGGTAATCGGTACGTCCAAGTTCACGCCTTTGACCGGCAGCAGGCGGAATTGTGCCGGATCGGCGGCCATGTTTTCAGACGGCCTTAAATTCAATAAATTACGCAAAACCTGTTTTTGCGTATCCAAATTGTTTTGCAAAGACAACAGGCTGTTTTCTGCGCTCAGCAATGACTGTTTGGCTTGGGTCGGCTGGCTTGAGTCGGCTCGGCCGTAGTGGAACTTGGCATTCGCAATGCGGTTGATTTCCTGGTATTGCTTCAGCGATTTTTTCGCCAACTCGATGGCTTCGTTCAGGTAGGAGATATTGAAATACGCATCGGCGACATTATTAATCAAAGTCAGGCGTGTATTGGCCATGTCTTCATGCGTGGCTTGGTATTCCCATACCTGCGCATCGGCAGTGGCACTGAGTTTGCGCCACAAATCCAATTCGTAGCTCAAACCAAGCTGGCTGCTGAAGGTATTGCCATGGCTGCCGGTTTTCAGGTTTTTAGAAGCGTTCGCGCCCAACGATCCGCTGAACGAAGGCACCAAATCCGCGCCCAAAATATTGGCTTGATACAAAGCTTTGTTGACGCTGATGGCGGCCTGTTTCAAATCGACATTGTTCGCCAGCGCCTGCTCCATCAGCGCATTGAGCTGCTGGCTTTGGTAGATTTCCCACCAGTTGCCGTTTACATCGTAGCGTTCGGCAGTTTCCGCCGCGCTCATGACTTGGCCGGTCGCTTCCAGCGTCAGGTTCGGATTGGCTTTAGGCGCGGCGCACGCACTTAGGGCAAGGGCAACAGCCAATGATAAGGCTGCTTGGGAAAAAGGTTTCGTCTTCATAAAAAATCTTTCGGGTAACAGCATTTCAGACGGCCCTAAAATAATAGGCCGTCTGAAACATAATCAATCCTGAGCCAGCGCATCAATCGGGTTGAGCTTGGAAGCCTTGTTGGCAGGCATAAAGCCGAACGCGACGCCGATGGCGGTGGAGCAGACGACTGCGCCGATGACGGAAGTCATGGAAATGCTCATTGGGAAGTCGGTAACAAAATAGTTGAACACCAGGCTGATGCTTGCGGACAGCAATACGCCGGACAGGCCGCCGATGATACAGATTAAGACGGCCTCAATCAGGAACTGTTGCAAAATATTGTTGCGGCGTGCGCCGATTGCCATGCGAACGCCGATTTCTTTGGTGCGCTCGGTAACGGAGACCAGCATGATGTTCATCACGCCGATACCGCCGACCACCAAAGAGATGACCGCGATGGAAGAAATCAGCAGCGTCATGGTGCCGGTTGTGCTTTCCACCATTTCTTTGATGCTGTCGCTGTTGTTCATAAAGAAGTCTTCTGTACCGTGGCGTGCTTTCAGCAGCTCGGTCAGGCTTTTTTCGGCAACCTGTGTGTTGGCATCGTCTTTGATTTTGACAACGATGGAGTTGGTATAGCTTTCGCCGGTAATTTGGTGCATGACCGTTGTATAAGGCGACCAAAGCATCAGCGAGTCGGAATTGCCAAATGAGTTGTCATCCTTTTTCATAATGCCGATGACGGTTAGCGGACGTTTTTTGAAAAGGATGGTTTTGCCTAAAGGATTGACACCTTCGCCGAAGAGTTTGGTTTTGGTGTTTTGGTCGATGACGACAACTTGGGCATCGGTTTTTACATCGTCATCATCAAACAGACGGCCTTCTTCCAATTTCAAACCGCGCACGTCGAAATATTGTTCGCCTACGCCGTAAAGCGAGGCGGTCAGGTCGGTGTTGCGGTAGGTCAAGGTGCCGCTGGAGTTGGTTTGAGGGGTGGCGGAGGCGACGTAACTTTGTTGGCTGATAGCTTTTGCGTCATTAATCGTCAGTGTCTTGATCCGTCCGCTTCTACGGTCGCCAAAACCACGGCCGGGGAAGATACTGATGGTGTTTGTGCCCATCGAGTTGATGTCTTCCAAGATTTTTTGTTGAGAACCATTACCCAAGGCCACTACCGATACTACCGAAGCGATACCGATGATAATCCCCAGCATGGTCAGCAGCGAACGCATTTTGTGCGCCATAATCGCCTGTACCGACATTTTGAATGCTTCCATAAATTGATCGTAATAAAACGACCAGGAAGCTTTTTCTTTAATCCTCTCCACTTTGCTTGGCGGAATATCGGGATTTTTAGACGTATCCGAAATAATCTGACCGTCGCGAATTTCGATGACGCGGTTTGCATTTGCCGCAATGCCCGGATCGTGGGTAACCATAATCACGGTATGCCCGTCTTCGTGCAGCTTGTGGATGATTTCCATCACATTTTTACCGCTGGCGGTATCCAATGCGCCGGTTGGTTCGTCGGCAAAGATGATTTCGCCGCCGTTCATCAACGCGCGGGCAATCGAAACGCGCTGTTGCTGCCCGCCGGAAAGTTCGCTGGGTTTGTTGCCTTCTTTATTTTGCAAACCCAAATCGCCCAACAGTTTTTCCGCACGTTCCGCGCGCTCTTTGCTGTCCATGCCCATATATACGGCAGGCAGGGCGACGTTGTCCCGGGCGGTCAGCGAACTTAACAGGTTGTAACGCTGGAAAATAAAGCCGAAACGCTCACGGCGCAAAGCCGCCAGCTCATCCGGCTGCATTTGCGATGTTTCGATGCCGTCGATTTGATAAGAGCCGGAAGTGGCGGAATCCAGACAGCCCAAGATATTCATCAGCGTTGATTTGCCCGAGCCGGATTGGCCGATAATCGCCACAAAGTCGCCTTTTTCAATAGAAAGGCTGACATCTTTCAATACATGCACACGGTTTTCACCGCTACCGAAAAAACGGTTGATATTCTTACATTCGATTAAACTCATAATCTTTCCAGGCGAAAAATAGACATACAGAAACCAAGGCCGTCTGAAACACAGCCAAACCTTTCAGACGGCCTTAATCAATCAGCGGGGAGGGCCGCCGCCCATCATCGCGCGTTCGCTGCTCTTATTCTTTTCGTCTGCGCTCATTTCAGAAACGATTACTTTTTCGCCTTCTTTCAAGCCGCTTTTGATTTCGGTATTCATACTATCTTTCAAACCGACGGTTACTTCGCGTTCTACCGCTTTATTGTCTGCACCCAAAATGCTGACATAGGATTTACCGTTATGTTTTTTTACAGTCAGCGTCGGTACCAGTAAGACATTCTTCACGCCGTTGATTTCAATCGTGTTTTGAGTGGTCATGCCGATGGAAAGTTTGCCGTCGGAATTTGGCACCAAGGCGCGGGCATAGTAGTAAATCGCATTGGAAGTTGTGTCCGTGCTGCTGGTGTAGCTGCCCAAAGACATGGTGGTCAGGCCGGGGTCGACGCTGTCCAATTTCGCTTTAATCGGCGTGTCCGGCTCGGACAAAATGGTGAACGAAATATCCTGACCGGCTTTGACCTTTGTGATGTCGCCTTCTGCAATCTGCATTTTGTTCAACATGGTTTCCAGATTGGCCAGCTGGATAATGGTCGGCGTAGATTGCGCCGCATTGACGGATTGGCCTTCTTCAACAGGAATGGCGACCACGGTTCCGTCCATGGTGGCGGTAATCCGCGTGTGTCCCAATTCGGATTCGGCCGTATTGATGGAGATTTTGGATTGTTTGATGGAGGCCTTCAGTTCGGCGACATTGGCTTTGGCTGCGGCTAAAGAGTCTTGTGCAGATTCCAAATCTTCTTTGGAAGTGGCTTGTTCTTTCCATAAGGCAAGTTCGCGCTTATATTTTTTCTCCGCACTGGAAAGCGCAATTTCGGCAGAAACCAATTTTGCCTGATAAGTTTCCAGTTTGGATTTTTCGGTATTTAAGGTATTGAGCTGATTGGTTGAGTCGATTTCTGCAATCAAATCGCCTTTTTTCACTTGTTGGCCCAGTTTCACATACAGTTTTTTAATCTGGCCTGAAGCTTCCGCGCCTACGGATACCAAATTGGAAGGCGAGATTTCGCCGGTTGCCGATACGGTTTGACGGATATCGCCGAGTTTGACCACTTCCGTAATAAAAGAAGACTGAGGCTCAGGCTTCATCAAAGACCAGCCGCCGAAAGCCGCAGCCACGATAACAGCCGTACCGGCCGCCCACTTGAAAACTTTAGACATATAAAAGGAACCAATTCAATAAAATAACGTCGCAGACAAGCAACCAATGTATTGATAGAAACAAAAAAACAACTGGATTTTACTGTAAAGACCAAGACCAACCAAGAGACGGTCAACTTAAATTGAAGTTTAACTTATTGAAATAAAAAATAAAAGGATGAAGATATTTTTCAGAACTTGTACCTCGTTTACATAAATTCCCAAACTCCCTCCGAATCTGAACATTTAAGCCGCAAGAAAACGACTATAATATTCATGTCTTATTCCAATTATTAACGACACAAATAAAATGAAACACCAACAAGGCTTCACGCTTATCGAGCTGCTGATAGTCGTTTTGATTGCAGCCATTCTCGCTACCATCGCCTATCCGTCTTATCAAAACTACATCCGCCAAACGCGTCTCGCATCCGTCCGCACACAGATGCTGCATAATGCCCAACAACTTGAACGCTACTATACTCAAAAAAGTACTTTTGTAGGGTTTCCTACCGAAAATTTGCAGCAGAATCAATATTTCAATATTAGTTTTTCCGAAGGTACGGATTCTATGCCTGATCCTTCCGATTCAGGTTATATTTTGAAGGCTGTACCCAATAGAGAAACCAATGCCGATGAAACTTGTACCGTTTATTACAACGACAGCGGTATCATCTGGGCAAACAGTGATAAACAAAACTGCCCCGGTTATGAAATACCAAAATCGGAATAAATCGAAATATAAAAGGCCGTCTGAATTTTAGACGGCCTTTTGGATGGTTTGGCTGTATAAGCACATTAGCTTATACAGGGCAAAGATTGGTAATCCCGGCCCGATGTGAAGCCCATCTTAGCCTTTGCGGCGCGGTTCGTCAGGGCGGATGCGTGAAGCCAGTTGGTCGAGGATGCCGTTGACGAATTTATGGCCGTCGGTGCCGCCGAAAGTTTTGGTGACTTCAATGGCTTCGTTGATGATGACAGGATAGGGGGTCTCAGGCATGGTGCTCAGCTCATGGCAGGCAACCAGCAAAACGGCGCGTTCGATAGGGCTGAGATCTTTCTCGTCGCGGTCGAGCAGGGGGCTGATTTTTTCCATGTATTCTTCGGCATGGGTTTGCGCGCCGAAAAACAGTTTGTTGAACAGCTCTTCATCCATATTGGGCGCTTGGGACAGTTCGCGGATGTTTTTGGCGATTTCGGGAGCGGCTGTTTTGTTGATGCCTGCTTGATAAATGGCTTGTACGGCAAGCTCGCGTGCGCGGCGGCGTGGGCTTTTCATGGGTATTCCTTGTGAAGAGGGTGCCGATGGTTGTCGGCTGAATATTGAATGATTCAGACGGCCTCAATGTCATGATTGGGAGGCCGTCTGAAAATATGCGGTATTCAATACGGGGAGAACTTATTCTTCGTCGTCTTCGTATTGTTCTGACAAAAGATGGTTGACCAAGTTGGCACATTCTACGGCAACTTTGGCGGCATCGGAGGCTTTTTCTTCGATGCGTGCGACGGCCTGTTCGTCGTTTTCGGTCGTCAGGATGGCGTTGGCGATCGGGATGTTGTAATCAAGGGCAACGCGGCTGACGCCTGCGCCGGATTCATTGGATACCAATTCAAAGTGGTAGGTTTCGCCGCGAATGACAACGCCGATGGCAATCAGGGCATCGAATTGTTCGGATGAAGCGAGGTTCATCAGCGCGATAGGCACTTCAAGCGCGCCGGGGACGGTGGCAAGCGTGATGTTGTCTTCGGCTACGCCCAATTCTTTTAAGGTGCGGCAGCAAACTTTGACCATTTCGCTGCCGATTTCGTTGGTGAAGCGGGCCTGAACGATGCCGATGCGCAAGTTGGTACCGTCGAGGCGGGGTTCGATAATGTTCATGATGATTCCTTCAATATTGGTGAAATAGGGATTCGGCTCGGTTTCAGACGGCCTGGTTATAGGGAAGGCCGTCTGAAACGAAATGGGGATGGATTATTCTTGCGGCTGCCAATCGGCAACGGCTTGGAACTCGCCGTCTTCGTTTAATTCCCACGCGCTGCCTTCTGCCTGAGTCAGCAGGGGCGCGATGTCGGGATTGTCTGCGGTAATGGCGGAGAGGCTGACAATGCTGAAGTTGTCGGGATTGTCGGTGTATTCGTCGGTTTCGTCGCCGCTGAAAATACGCCAGCCGCTGTCGTTTTCAAATACGGGGGCTTCGCGGTAGAGGAAGCCGACGGGTTTGCCTTGTTCGGCGACGGTGTTGGTAACAATGCAGCGGTCGAGCGCTGCGGCCAATGCTTGGGCAAATTTGTTCATGGAGTTGGCAAAGAGATGATTTGGCATGATTTTACACGATTCGCCGCTTTTCCGCACGGATGTGTGCAGGGTCGGTTTGATGGTACAATGTCGGCAAGTGCCGTCAGGTTTGAACATGACGGCTTTTGATTGTTTATCGGCTTGAGGGACGCAAGAAACAATGAGCCAAAATAAAAAAGTTGCCGGTGTAGCCTTTTTATTTTGTTTCACTGCGGATGAGGCGTGCTTTCCGGCTGTTTTTTTGAAAGTATGGAATGAAACCTGATTTGCTCAAACAGCAGGCGCATCGAGCGATTCAAAAGCGTCTGGGCTATGAGTTCCGCAATATGGAGCTGCTTCAGCAGGCTTTGACTCACCGCAGCTACAATGCCAAACACAATGAGCGTTTTGAATTTGTCGGCGATTCGATTTTGAACTATTCAGTGGCGCGGATGTTGTTTGACGCGTTTCCGAAATTGTCGGAAGGCGAGTTGTCGCGGATGCGCGCGGCTTTGGTGAATGAAGGCGTATTGGCTGAAATCGCGTTGGAAATGAATGTCGGCGACGGTTTGTATTTGGGTGCCGGCGAGTTGAAGAGCGGCGGTTTCAGACGGCCTTCGATTTTGGCTGACGCAATGGAGGCGATGTTTGCGGCGGTCAGCTTTGACGCTGATTTTTCTGCGGCGGAAAAAGTGGTTCGCCATTTGTTTGCGGAACGCGTGAAACGTGCGGATTTGAATATCGGCAAGAAAGACAGTAAAACCGCTTTGCAGGAAGCCTTGCAGGCACGTCGCTTTGCCCTGCCGAAATACCGAATCGAAGAGCAGGCGGAGCAGACGGCTGATGCGATGTTTGTGATTTCCTGTGATTTGGGCGAACTCGGTTTCATCTGCAATGCACGCGGCAGCAGTCGGAAAGTGGCCGAGCAAAAAGCGGCATGTGAAGCTTTAGAGTGGTTGGAACAGAAGTTCCCTTTGAAAAAAGCTAAAAAATGATACTTCAGACGGCCTTTGAAAAAATGCAAAGGCCGTCTGAAACAATCAAGAAAGTCATATATAAATGGATATCGAAACCTTTTTGCAAAACGAGTCGCAACACCCGACGGATTATCGTTGCGGCTTTGTGGCCATCGTGGGTCGTCCGAATGTCGGCAAATCCACGCTGATGAACCATTTAATTGGTCAGAAAATCAGTATTACCAGTAAAAAAGCACAAACCACGCGCAACCGTGTAACCGGTATTTACACCGACGACACGGCGCAATTTGTGTTTGTCGATACGCCTGGTTTTCAAACCAATCACCGCAATGCCTTGAATGACCGTCTTAATCAAAACGTAACCGAAGCGTTGAGCGGCGTGGACGTGGTGGTTTTTGTGGTGGAAGCCATGCGCTTTACCGATGCGGACCGCGTGGTGCTGAAGCAGTTGCCTAAGCATACGCCTGTGGTATTGGTGGTCAATAAAATCGATAAAGATAAAGCCAAAGACAAATTTGCGCTTGAGGCTTTTATCAATGAAGTGCGCCAAGAGTTTGAATTTGCCGCCAGCGAGGCAGTCAGCGCGAAACATGGTCTGCGTATTGCCAATTTGCTGGAATTGCTCAAGCCGTATCTGCCGGAAAGTATCCCGATGTATCCGGAAGATATGGTGACGGATAAATCCAGCCGATTTCTGGCGATGGAGATTGTGCGCGAAAAACTGTTCCGTTATTTGGGCGAAGAGTTGCCGTATGCGATGAATGTTGAAGTGGAGCAGTTTGAGGAAGAGGAAAGCGGACTGTTCCGCATTTATATCGCGGTGTTGGTCGATAAAGACAGCCAAAAGGCGATTTTGATTGGCAAGGGTGGGGAGAAATTGAAGAAAATTTCTACTGAAGCCCGCCTTGATATGGAAAAATTATTTGATACCAAAGTCTTTTTGAAGATTTGGGTGAAAGTGAAATCCGGTTGGGCAGACGATATTCGTTTCCTGCGCGAATTGGGATTGTGATTTAATGTGTTTGAACAAAGGCCGTCTGAAAAATTTTCAGACGGCCTTTTTTTATCAAGCCAACAACTCAGTCAGACGTTTGACGATTTCATCCGCTGCTTGGCGTTTGGATGTTTCCGGAAATGAGGTTTCGGCAAGGTCATCAATAATGGTGATTTGATTGGTTGGTTTGCCCATGGAAACGGAAACTTGGTTGGCTACCAGCATCGGTACGTTTTTGCGCAAACGTTTTGCCCGAGCAAATTCCAAAACCTGATGGCTTTCGGCAGCAAAGCCGACGCAGAATGGTCGAGAAGGTAGGGCGGCAACGGATGCGAGAATATCCGGATTTTCCGTCAGTTCGATAATTGGAGGCTGATTGCCGTTTTTCTTCAGTTTCTCGTTGCTGCTGTTTTTGACTTTATAGTCTGCAACGGCTGCAACGGAAATAAAGACATCTTGCTCATGGATATGGCGGTGAACTGCCTGATACATGGCTTCTGCGCTGACAGCTTGTTCGGAATGAGCCAAGCCTGCTGGCAAGGCCATCTGAATTTGACCGTAAATCAGCGTGACTTTCGCTCCGGCAGCACGGCACGCACGTGCTAAAGCCATGCCCATTTGTCCGCTGGAAATATTGGTAATGCCGCGGACAGGATCGATGGCTTCAAACGTTGCGCCGGCTGTAATCAGAACTTTTTTGCCGCTCAATAGCTTGGGTGTCCATAAATCCTCTAACAAATCTGCCAGATCGACCGCTTCGACCATTCTGCCGGTACCTGTTTCGCCGCAAGCCTGTTCGCCGCTGTTTGGGTAAAACACGGTAATGCCGTCTGAAACCAGCTGCTCAATATTGCGCAGGTTGGCAGGGTTGTTCCACATTTCGACATTCATTGCAGGCGCAACGGCCAAAGGACATTTTCTGGCTGCGGCCAAAGTAGTCAACAGGTTGTCAGCCAATCCGTTGGCAATTTTGGCGATCGTATTGGCAGTGGCTGGTGCAATAAGAAATGCGTCAGCTTCACGCGTCAGATTGATGTGCGCCATGCCATTATTGGAAGTGCCTGAATAGGTATCCGATAAAACAGGGTTGCCGGTTAAAGCTTGGAAAGTCAGTGGGGAGACAAATTCCGTCGCAGAATCTGTCATTACCACTGATACAGAATGTCCTTGCTTTTTCAGCAGTCTGACCAGTTCGCAAGATTTATACGCCGCAATACCGCCGGTAATGCCGAGGAGAATGTGTTTGCTCATAAATAATGGGTTCATTAAATGAGGTATATAGGAATCAAATCAAATTAGATTTGTTCGATGTTGATCCTGGCCAGTTTTGCTTTAATCGCATTGCCATATCTCTTCGGTAAGAATGCTGAAACCACCCCGTTTTTCACTTCAGTCACATAACTGCAGACTTTAAATTCAGGAACAACATTGAGCGAGTAGTCCGGATTGACCAAAGGCGAAGCACTGGAGTACAGCGTCCATCTTGCCAGACTGCCGTCTTCATAATCAGTCGTTGCATTAAAGCTGGTGACCCCTTCGCTGAAAGCGATTTGATAATTAGAGTAGAACTCGCCGGGAATTTCGTGTGCATTACAGAAATCAAATAATCTGTCATGTGCAAACAGATTCTGACGGATATAGGCCCACAATTCTTTTTCTAGAAAATCTTGGTCGGCAAAATGCCTGGAAGGATAGCCCTCGTCGACAAAGTTTTGAATCCTTTCCTGCATATCTGGGACTGCGCCCGCTTTAGCGCCCCACATACCCGCAAGAATTAGGGCAGTATGCGAGCCCGAGTCACGAATAGTGTGGAATAGTGTACCACTTTTTATCCATTCGGATACGGCCGCTGCATCACGATAACAAATAATAGAATCTGCATCACGGAAAATAACGTATTCAACCTCGGGATCATTGATGGCAAGAAAGCGCCACATCGTACCCGGCCAGTTGTCCAATGGAGCGCCAACCTTAATCACTTCTGCACCGTTATTTCTAAATCGTTGAATAGCTTCAGCCGATACAGAATCGTCAATATAAAAACGACATGTCCAACCGGGGAAAAGTACAGGAGCAAGCTGGGTGTTTAAGACGGCAGGCTCAATATATTTGGAATTATTGCCAAATAAAGAAAAGGAGATAATCCGTTTGCCGTTTTTTGGAGCTGATGTCGGAATTATTTCATGTTCTAGGTCTGGGATGGCTTTGTCTTTTAGAACCAAAGCCTGATGACCGTAAAACCCGGTTTTTTCCCAATTATCTAGGGCGCCGTAAGCATGGGCAAGTAAATCCAAAGCAGGAATATAGGTGCTATCCAGCTCTAACGTTTTCATTTCAGCCTCAATGGCTTTTTCCCATTTCAACTGCTTCAGATAGGCATAAGCAACTTTGTGATGAAATTCGACAGATTGTGGATTGAGAAGGCAAAGAATCTCGGCACGTTTTAGCGCTTCCTCGTAATTTTCCTCTTCGATAAAAGAGTGATATGCTTGTTCAAATTTTTGTTGAATCTTTTCGTTATTCATAATAGGGACTATTCTAAATTTATGATTGTTTTATTGGAGAAAGTAGAGATTGTAAGAGTAGATGGGACTAAAGCGCCAGTAGTATAGAGATATAGAGTGTTTGAATGTGGCAATTAAGAGTAAAACTGCAGGACTATTTATCTTTGGATATCTGTTTTATCTATCGAACGATAAAATCCAATAAATTTTAAATTATTTAAATACAGATAGTTGTGAAAAAATTTTAATTTTTTTGAAGTTGGGTGTTGACTGGTTTTGTAGGTAGGCGTATAGTTCGGTTCTTCGCTGCTGACGCGGTGAAGAAAACGAAGCAGACAGT